>NZ_CP034245.1:1539930-1847916 GCF_003931875.1 Microbacterium sp. 10M-3C3
CCCGACCGGTCGACCGCCGTGGGTGGGGCGGTCATCGTCCTCGTCGCGCTCGTGGCGGTGACGGGTATGGCTCTCACCGGCGCGCCGGCGTTCTGGCTGATCGTCTTCTGGGCGGTCGGGGCGGTGGGCATGGGGCTCGTCTACCCGCGCCTTTCCACGCTCACGCTCGCGTACTCGTCGACGCGGGACCAGGGCGCGAACTCCGCCGCGCTCTCGATCGCCGATGCGATCGGTGCGGCGGCGGCGATCGCCGTGCTGGGGCTCGTCTTCGTCTCGGCACCGCCCGCCGCCGCGTTCGTCGGGGTGTTCGCGTGCGCCGCGGCGATCGCGGCGTCGGCGCTGCTGCCGGCGTTCCGCGTGAGCGCGGCGGACGAGGAGCGCGCTTGAGGGCCAGGCAAGGTAAGGGTAACCTAAACGGGTGACCGCTCTTCTCGCAGCCACCCGTCCCGCCTACCGTCCGTATTCCGTGCGCGTGAGCGCCGTGCGGCCGCTCACGCCGTCATTCGTGCGCATCACCTTCCACGGCGACGACCTCGAGCACTTCGGGACGGCCGGCCTCGATCAGCGCGTGAAGCTGCTGCTGCCCGCGCCGGACGGCGGCATCAGCGACGTCGGGCAGGACGACCCCGCCGTGCTCGAGGCCGGCACGTGGTACGACGCATGGCGCGCGCTGCCCGACGGGAGCCGAAGCCCGATGCGCACCTACACGGTGCGCCGCATCGACGCGGACGCGCGCGAGATCGACATCGACTTCGTCGTCCACGACGACCCCGGACCCGCGGGGGCGTGGGCGATGGATGCCGTCGTCGGCCGCGAGATCGTCGTGATCGGGCCCGACGAGCGCAGCGAGCACGCGCGATCGGGCATCGACTGGCATCCGGGCACCGCGCGCCGGGTCCTGCTCGTCGGGGACGAAACGGCCGTGCCGGCGATCGGCGGGATCCTCGACTCCCTCGACGCGAACGTGTCCGCCGACGTCTTCGTGGAGATCCCGCATGCGGGCGACGCGCACGTGTGGTCGGCTGAGCGCGCACGGGTGCGCTGGCTGCCGCGGGAGGGCGCGGCGCACGGCATGCGCCTGATCGACGCGGTCGAGCAGTGGTGCGCCGCATCCGGCGACGTGCTCGCGCGCGCCGCCGCACCGCGTCCGCAGCAGCTCGAGGACATCGACCTCGACACCGACGTGCTGTGGGACAGCCCGGCCGACGCCGACGGCGAGTTCTACGCGTGGATCGCGGGGGAGTCGCAGACGGTCAAGACCCTGCGCCGCCTCCTCGTGCAGGGCCACGGGGTCGACCGCCGGCGCGTCGCCTTCATGGGTTACTGGCGGCTCGGCCAGTCCGAGCGCACCGCCTGAGCGCTCACGCGCGTCAGCGGGACGCGGGCTCGGTCGGCACGGGCTGGTCAGGGTCGACGAGCGTGTGATGGCGCCCCATCGGCACGACCATGGGGCGACCGGTCAGCGGGTCGGGCAGTACGCGGCTGTTCAGCCCGAAGACGTCGCGCACCGTCGTCTCGGTGAGCACCTCGGCGGGCGCCCCGGCCGCGACGATGCGGCCGTCGGCCATCGCGACCAGCGCGTCGGCGTAGCGCGCCGCGAGATTCAGGTCGTGCAGCACCATCACCACCGTCGTGCCGCGCGAGCGGTTCAGATCCGTCAGCAGGTCGAGCACGTCGATCTGGTGGCTGATGTCGAGGAAGGTCGTGGGCTCGTCCAGGAGCAGAACGTCGGTCTCCTGCGCGAGCGCCATCGCGATCCATGCGCGCTGCCGCTGGCCGCCGCTCAGCTCGTCGACCGGGCGGTCGGCCAGATGCGTCGTGCCGGTGGCGTCCAGCGCCCGGGCCACCGCCTCGTCGTCGGCGCGGGTCCAGCGGGAGAACGCACCCTGATGGGGATGGCGGCCGCGGCTGACGAGGTCGGACACGGCGATCCCGTCGGGCGCGATCGGCGACTGGGGGAGGAGCCCGAGGACGCGCGCGACCTGCTTCGTCGGCTGCCGGTGGATCTCCTTGCCGTCGAGCAGCACGGCGCCCGCCGTCGGCGCGAGCAGGCGCGCCATCGCCTTGAGGAGCGTCGACTTGCCGCACGCGTTCGCCCCCACGATCGTGGTGATGCGACCGGGGGCGACGTCGAGGTCGAGTCCATCGACGATCGTGCGGTCGCCGTAGGCGAGCGATACGCCCCGGGCCTCGAGTCGGCGGTCGGCGGTCATAGCGTGGTCCCTCCGGAACGACTGCTGCGGACGAGCAGGAAGACGAGATAGGGCGCGCCGAGCACGCCCGTGACGACGCCGACCGGCAGGCGCGTGCCGAAGGCGTACTGCGCGAGGAAGTCCGCGACGAGCACGAGGAGCGCGCCCACCAGACCCGCGGGCAGGATCGGCGAGCCGACGGGGCCGAGCAGCCGCACCGCGATCGGGCCGGCGAGGAAGGCGACGAACGAGATGGGGCCCGCGGCGGCCGTGCCGAAGGCGAGGAGTCCGACGGCGCACACGATCAGCAGGATGCGGCTTCGCTCCACCGGCACGCCGAGAGCGGAGGCCGCCTCGTCGCCGAGCCGCAGCAGCTCGAGCCGCCGGGCCCCCACCAGGAGCAGCGGCGCCAGGACCGCGGTGGCGATGGCGAGCGGAACAGCCTGCTCCCACGACGCGTCGTTCAGGGTTCCCGTGATCCAGCGCATCGCGACCGGCAGGTCCCACTCCGCGGCGCGGGAGATGATGTAGGCCACGGCGGCGTTGCAGATCGCCGCGACGCCGATGCCGATGAGGATGAGCCGCGGGCCCGAGCCGCCGTCGCGGTACGCGAGGGTGTAGATCAGCAGCGCTGCCGCGAGGGCCGCGCCCAACGCCAGCAGCGACACGGCGGTGGTGCCGAGGCCCAGGACGACGATGCCGAACACCGCGGCCGCGCTCGCGCCGGAGCTGATGCCGATGACATCCGGGCTCGCCAGCGCGTTGCGCAGCATCGTCTGGAAGACCACGCCGCCCATGCCGAAGCACAGCCCCGTGAGCAGGCCGGTCGTCGCACGCGGCAGACGCAGCTCGCCCACCGTGAACGAGGCGCCGGGGACGCGGTCGCCGACGATGACGCGCCACACGTCCAGCGGCGGATAGAAGGTCTGCCCGACCATGAGCGAGACGGCGTAGGTGAGGAGGACGGCGGCCACGAGCGCGCTCGTCACGACGATCCATCGTCGGCGACGGCGGCGGCGAGCGGCGACCACGAGCTCGTAGGCGGTGCCGGCGAGGGCAGGAGTGGCGGTCACAGGGCACGCATCCGCTGGCGGCGCACGAGGGCGATGAAGAAGGGGGCGCCGATGAGAGCGGTGACGATGCCGACCTCGATCTCCTGCGGGCGTGCGACGACCCGCCCGACGACGTCGGCGACGGTCAACAGGACCCCGCCCGTCAGGGCGCTGGCCGGCAGGAGCCAGCGGTGGTCGACGCCGACCATGAGCCGGCACATGTGCGGCACGATGAGGCCGACGAAACCGATCGGGCCGGCGACGGCGGTGGCGGCGCCGCACAGGATGACGGCGCCCACCACGGCGGTGATCCGAGCCGTGCGCACGCGCTCACCGAGGCCCGCGGCCAGCTCGTCGCCGAGCGCGAGCGTGTTCAGCGCCGAGGCGCTCGCGACGCACACGAGCGCGCCGACCGCGAGGAAGGGGAGCGCCTGCCCGATCGACTCGAACGTGGCGCCGCCGACCCCGCCGACCTGCCAGAAGCGGAAGACGTTCATGACGTCCACGCGCGGCAGGAGGATCGCGCTCAGCAGCGAGCTGAAGGCGACGGCGGTGACCGCGCCCGCCAAGGCGAGCTTGAGCGGCGTCGGCCCGCCGCGGCCGAGCGAGCCGATGGCGAGGACGAAGGCCGCCGCGACGGCGGCGCCGATCATCGCGGTCCAGATGTATCCGGTGCCCGAGGTCAGTCCGAAGAAGGCGATGCCGACGACGACCGCGAGGGCGGCGCCGCCGTTGATGCCGAGGATCTGGGGGTCGGCGAGCGGGTTGCGCGTCGCCCCCTGGAGCACCGCACCGGCCACGGCCAGGGCGGCGCCGACGAGCAGCGCGAGGATCGTGCGCGGGATGCGCCCGGACACCGCCGCCGCCGAGGCGGTGTCGGTCGATCCGCCAAGCGCCGCCCACACGTCCGCGGCGCTCACGTCCCGGGCGCCGACGGCGATCGACAGCAGCGCGGCGAGCACGAGCGCCACGACGACCGCCGCGAGCCACACGGCCCGCCGCCGCCCCCATGCGCGCCGGACGGGCGCGGGGGCGGCGGGGGCCGAGTCGGTGACGGTCGTCACCGCCGGGATGCTCCGTGCACGAGGGTCACGCGCCGGCCTTCTGCGCCGCTGCGCCGACGACCTGCAGGTACTCGTCGCCGTAGGTGCTGCCGATCGACAGCGGGCTGGGGTTCGCGGCGGCGGCGAGGGTCGAGTCCGACCCGAGCACGGCGACGGCGCCGGACGCGACGGCGGGGATGCGCGACCACAGCGGGTCGGCCTGCATCGTGGCGAGCGTGTCGGGCCCGCCATAGCCCACGATGACCTTCAGATCGGCGAAGTCCTCGATGTTCTCGGTGCTCTGCTGGAACCAGAAGGTCTCGCTGTCCTTGCTCGCGGTCTCGACGGCCGCCGCGGGCGTCATGCCCATCTCGGTGAGGAACGCCGCGCGCGGGTCCTGCAGGGAGTAGAAGCCGAGCGTGCTCATGTCGGTCGGGTCGAAGGACGTAAACAAGGCGGGCTGGGAGGCCGCCGCCGGGTACTGCGCCATGACGTCTGTGACGTGGGCCTCGAGATCGGAGACGAGCTTCTCCGCCTCGTCCTTCAGCCCGAGCGCCGTGCCGTTCGTGATCGTCATGTCCTGCCACGTCGTGCCCCACGCGACGCCCGAGTAGGTCACGACGGGAGCGATCTTGCTCAGCGTGTCGTACTGCTCCTCGGTCATGCCCGAGTAGGCGGCGAGGATGACGTCGGGCTGCGCGTCCGCGATCGCCTCGTAGTCGTAGCCGTTCGTCTCGTCCATCAGCGTCGGCGTCTCGGCGCCGAGCTCGTCGAGCTTGTCCTTCACCCACGGGAGCAGTCCATCGCCGTCCTCGTCGCCCCACGTGACCCTGGGCATCGCGACCGGGACGACGCCGAGCGCAAGCGCGGCCTCCTGGTTCGCCCAGTCGACCGTCACGACCCGCTCGGGCGCGGAATCGATCGTCGTCTCGCCGAACGCGTTCTCGAGCGTGACGGGGAAGCCGTCGCCTCCCGAACCGGTCGAGGATCCTGCGTCGGCGGGCGCGGTCGCCGTCGAACAACCGGTCAGGGCGAGCGCGGCGGCGACTCCGGCGACGGCCAGGGCGGTGCGGATTCGGGGCACGGTGGACTCCTCTTGGTTAGGTAAGGGTGTCCTTAGTTTAGGTGTCGCGCGCAGCCGCGCACCAAATCCGATCTCTCGACGGCGAGAGGACGCCGCATCCGGACCCGTCGTCGCGAACGACGGAGGGCCCGACCGGAAACGGTCGAGCCCCTCGCGAGAATTCAGATCGGACGCGTCAGCGCGTGCGGTCGACGCTGCGCACGAGCGCCCACGCGCCCGGCAGGACGAGGGCCACGACCGCCGCCTTGAGCAGGCCCGGCAGGATGAACGGCACCACGCCGGCGTCCATGACCGACGCGAACGTGACGTCCTGCCCGAGCACGGTGGCGAGGATCACGGCGAGGTAGGGCACGCCGACGAGGAACGGGACGATGCTCGCGAGGACGAAGCCGAGGAAGGCGCGGACGGGACGCCGGTCCCATGCGCGCTCGGCGAACCAGCCGGCCAGGAAGGCCGCGGGGATGAAGCCGACGATGAAGCCGAACGACGGCGACAGCACGTAGGCGGGGCCGGCGAGCGGACCGGCGAAGACGGGCAGCCCGGCGAGACCGGCGAGCGCGTAGGCGGTCAGGCTCGCAGCGCCGCGCCGGGCGCCGAGCGCCGCGCCGACGAGGATCACGCCCGCGGTCTGGCCGGTGATCGGCACGGGACCGATGAAGAAGGACACCTTCGCCAGCAGGGCCATGACGGCGACACCCGTCAGCACGAGCGCGGCGTCGACGGCGAACGCCCGCGCACGCGTGCGCGGACGTCCGGCGAGATCGGCGAGGACGCGGGGGGAGGCGGATGCGGCGACAGCGGACATGGCTCTCCTTCGGGCCCGCGGGAAGGGGAGGCGGGCGTCGCGACTTATACTAGGGGGCTGGCCAGCTGCGGCCGTTGTACCCATCCACCCGAGAGAACGGACGTTCGCTGTGCTCGCCGTGCACGACCTGGAGATCCGCGTGGGCGCACGTGTGCTCATGTCGGATGTCTCGTTCCGGGTCTCCGACGGCGACAAGATCGGTCTCGTCGGCCGCAACGGCGCCGGCAAGACGACCCTCACGAAGGTGCTCGCGGGAGATGTGCTGCCCAGCGACGGCCGCGTCGAGCGGTCGGGCGAGCTCGGCTACCTGCCGCAGGACCCGCGCTCCGGCGACCCCGAGATGCTCGCGCGCACGCGGATCCTCGACGCACGCGGGCTTGGCTCGATCGCGATCGGCATGCAGGAGGCGTCGCTGCAGATGGCGGACTCCGACGCGGACGTCGCCGCGCGGGCGATGCGCCGCTACGCCAACCTCACCGAGCGGTTCGAGGCCCTGGGAGGCTACGCGGCCGAGGCGGAGGCGGCGTCGATCGCCCACAACCTCGCGCTGCCCGACCGCATCCTCGACCAGCCGCTGAAGACGCTCTCGGGCGGTCAGCGGCGCCGCATCGAGCTCGCTCGCATCCTGTTCTCCGACGCCGGCACGATGATCCTCGACGAGCCGACGAACCACCTCGACGCCGACAGCGTCGTGTGGCTGCGCGAGTTCCTGAAGGGCTACAAGGGCGGCCTCATCGTCATCAGCCACGACATCGACCTCGTCGGCGAGACCGTCAACCGCGTGTTCTACCTCGACGCCAACCGGCAGGTCATCGACGTGTACAACATGAACTGGAAGAACTACCTGCGTCAGCGCGTCGCGGACGAGGAGCGGCGCAAGAAGGAGCGCGCGAACGTCGAGAAGAAGGCGACGGCGCTGCAGCAGCAGGCCGCGCGCTTCGGCGCGAAGGCCTCGAAGGCCGCTGCCGCCCACCAGATGGTCGCGCGGGCGGAGAAGATGCTCGCGGGGCTCGACGACGTGCGCCAGGAGGACCGCGTCGCCAAGCTCCGCTTCCCCAAGCCCGCCCCGTGCGGCAAGACGCCGCTCATGGCGTCCGGGCTGTCGAAGTCGTACGGATCGCTGGAGATCTTCACGGATGTGGACCTCGCGATCGATCGCGGCTCGCGCGTGGTCGTGCTGGGGCTCAACGGCGCGGGCAAGACGACGCTGCTGCGCATCCTCGCGGGCGTCGACCGGGCCGACACCGGCGTCATCGAGCCCGGGCACGGTCTGAAGATCGGCTACTACGCGCAGGAGCACGAGAACCTCGATGTCTCGCGCTCCGTGCTGGACAACATGATGTCGGCCGCGCCTGACATCACCGCCACCGAGGCGCGGAAGGTGCTCGGATCGTTCCTGTTCACCGGCGACGACGTGCTCAAGCCCGCGGGCGTGCTCTCCGGTGGCGAGAAGACCCGTCTGTCGCTGGCGACCCTCGTCGTGTCGTCGGCGAACATGCTGCTGCTGGACGAGCCGACCAACAACCTCGACCCGGCGTCGCGGGAGGAGATCCTCGGCGCGCTCGCGCACTACGAGGGGGCGGTCGTGCTCGTCTCGCACGACGAGGGCGCTGTGGAGGCGCTCAACCCCGAGCGCGTGCTCATCCTGCCCGACGGGGTCGAGGACATCTGGGGTCGCGACTACGCCGACCTCGTCTCGCTGGCCTGAGGCCGCCCTGCGCCGTCGGGTGCGGATCAGCGGGCGTCCAGCAGGGCGTCCTCGGCCTCGGCGTCGCGGTCGCGCCGCCGCGCGCGGCGGGCGGCGCGCTCGGCGGCGTCCTCTCGGGCGTGCCGGCGCTCGGTCACAATCACGTAGCCGAGGAACCCGAAGCCCATCACCGCGAACAGGATCCACTGCACGGCGTAGGACAGGTGCGGACCGGGGTCGTCGGTGGGCGGCTCGATCGGGTTCGGCGCCGTGGCTGCGGCCGGGTCCTCGGACACCATGAGTCCGTACGCGCTGGTCTCGAGGTCGGCGCCGGACGCGACGGTGTCGGCGATGAGCGGGAGGTTGATCGTCGGCACCTGACCGTCGGGCGCGCCGCGCCCCTCCGGCAGCGGCTCGCCGGGGCGCAGCCGTGCGGTCACGGTCGTCTCGCCCGCCGGGGGTGCCGGCACGGCGTCGGGGTCGGGACCCTCCCCGGGGGGAACCCACCCGCGGTCGATGAGGAGGACGCGGCCGTCGTCGGTGCGGAAGGGCACGAGCACCTCGAACGCCGCGGTGCCGCCGTGCGGGCGATTGCGCGCGAGGAGTTGCTCGTCGGCGACGTAGCGGCCGCGCAGGACGACGGGGGTCCACTCCACCGTCGGGTCGAGCGCCCCGCCGGCGGGGAGGACGTCGCCGAGCGGCACCGGATCAGCGTCGTAGTTGGCCGCCACGAGCGCGAGCTGGCGTGCGCGCTCCTCGTTGCGGGAGAACTGCCAACTGGAGAGGAAGCCGCAGGCGATCGCGAAGATGATCACGACGGCGACGTACCCGGTCCAGCGCAGCGCCGCCGGAGCCTCGCGGCGGCTCACGCGCGGGCTCCTGCCAGTCGGGACACGTCCAGCGGGAAGTCGCGCGCCGCCAGGAAGTCCCGCAGATACGCGACGTGGGCGTCGCACGCCACCCAGATCTTCCGCCGGTCGGCGGCGTGGATCCGTGGGTTCCGCCACGCGATGCGCCACGACGCGGCTTCGCGGCATCCGGCGCGCGAGCACGACGCCGCTTCGTCGGCCGCCGCCCCGTCGGCCGACGGCACGCTCATCGCCCGTCCTCGCCGGGGGAGAGTCGCGGCGTCTCCGAGATGCGGATGACCGTCGGACGTTCGTCGACCGGCGCGGCAGGCGCCGGGCGGGCCGCCTCGAGCTGACGCTCCGGATTCTCCGCTCCCACCGCCGTCACGTCCTGACCCACGTTCGCCACGACGACCGCGATCCAGGGCAGCACGACGGCGCCGGCACCCAGCAGCCACGTCCACCACCCGTAGGGCTGGATGAACACCATCGCGATGAAGCACGCGATGCGCAGCCCCATCGTGATCATGTACTTCGTGAAGCGAGCGCCGGCATCCTCGCGCGGTGCGCGGGGGAGGGACGTCGCGGATTGCGCGGTCTTCAGGCTCTTCACGGTCCTTCCAGGGTACGCCCGTGGCGGAGCGCGGGGACCGCTTCACGCTGACACGCAAGTCGAAGCCTCGTGCAGGTCAGGAGTAGCTGTAGTCCGTCGAGGCGAGCGTGCCGAACAGCACCGCGAACCAGATGAAGCCGAGCACGAGGAACAGCACGCCCAGCCCGACGCCGACCCATCCGAGGATCGTGCCGGTGAGCGCCATGCCGCGTCCGGCTTCGCCGTTGGTCTTCAGCTGCTTGAGCGAGATGTGCCCCGTGATGACGGCGACGATCGAGGCGACGCCGAACAGGATCGTCAGACCCGCGATGCCGGAGACCAGCGACACGATGGCCAGCGCGTTGTTCTTCGGGGCCGCAGCATAGGCGTACTGCTGCCCGTAGGCGGGCGGCGCGGCGGGGTACTGCTGCTGCGGATACGCAGGCGCCGGGTAGCCGGGCGCGTGCGACGGCGGGGCCTGCTGCGGGTAGCCCGCCGCCGGGTAGGGCGGCTGGGCCGCCGTCGGGGCGGCCGGCTCGGGCGCGGCGTACGGCGGCTGCGGCGGCCCGGGCTGGTCGGCAGCGGCGTAGGGCGGGGGAGTCGGGGCGGGCGGCGGCGGGGGATATGCCGATTCGCCGGCGCCGGGCTGCTTCGGGTCGTTGTCGCTCACGGGCTCCCCTTCTCGGTGGCGGACGGCTCCCAGCGTCCCAGCGGCGTGCGGGTGGTGTCAAACGCGTCGCGACGGGTCGAGCCCGACCGCTCGCCTAGGCTGGGGGCGCCGGTTCGTCCGGTCATCCCGGTCCCCATCCCCGAAGAATCGGAGCACCGCCATGTCGAGCGACCGTGTCGTCCTGGTCACCGGAGGCAATCGCGGCATCGGCCGAGCCATCGCCGAGCGTTTCGTCGCGGAGGGATACCGCGTCGCCGTGACCGCGCGGTCCGGCGAAGGGCCCGAGGGCACCCTGACGGTGCGTGCCGACGTGACCGACGCCGCGTCGGTCGACGCGGCGTTCGGCGAGGTGGAGAAGGCGCTCGGCCCCGTGGAGATCGTCGTGGCCAACGCGGGCATCACGAAGGACACCCTGCTCCTGCGCATGACCGAGGACGACTTCGACTCGGTGGTCGCGACGAACCTCGGCGGCGCTTTCCGCGTCATCAAGCGCGCGGCCAAGGGGCTGCTGCGCGCGCGGTGGGGCCGCGTCATCCTGATCTCGAGCGTCGTGGGCCTGTACGGCTCACCCGGGCAGATCAACTACGCCGCCTCCAAGAGCGCCCTCGTCGGCTTCGCCCGATCGCTCACGCGCGAGCTCGGCGGCCGCGGGATCACCGCGAACGTCGTCGCGCCGGGCTTCATCGAGACCGACATGACCGCCGAGCTCCCCGAGGACACGCAGGCTGAGTACAAGCGCAGCATCCCTGCCGGCCGCTTCGCCACCGCCGACGAGGTCGCCGGCGTCGTCACGTGGCTGGCATCGGATGACGCGGCTTACATCTCCGGCGCCGTGATCCCCGTCGACGGCGGACTCGGCATGGGGCACTGACTCCGGTTCAGCCCACCGCGGCCACGATCGCGCGCGCGAGCGCGTCGGGCTGGGAGAACTGCGGCCAGTGACCGGAGTGCAGTTCGACGATCTCCAGGTCTTCGAGGGCGGCCAGGTCGGCGGCCCACGCGGGCGCCTTCTCGATGATCTCGCGCAGGTCGGCCGCCGCCATCGTGCCGCTGAGCATCGTGACGGGCAGGCCGAGCCGGCGCGGGTCGGACAACGAGAGCGGATCGGTCGGCACCTTCGCCGGCACCGACAGCGCCGACGCCCCGACCGACGCGCGCGTCGCCTCGTCGAGGTCGGCCACCTCGGGCTCCTCGAAGGTGTCCCACCCCGGGAAGGGGATCACGCCGTCGACGATCGGGAACTCCCAGATGCTCTCGCCGACGCTCGGCGGGAACGTGTCGACGAAGATCACGCGACCGACGTCGTCGACCCGTCGGTCGGCGGCGCCCCACGCGACGTTGCCGCCGCCGGAGTGCCCCACGACGACGACCGGGCCGCCGACGCGGTCGATCTCCGCGACGGTCGCGTCGACCCAGTCGGAGATGCCGATGTCGGCCGATTCGGCCGCCGGGGCGCCGACGCCGGGGAGCGTGAGGGCGTGCGGAGTGTGTCCGGCCGCCTCCAGGGCGGGGACGATTCCGCGCCACGAGGACGCGTCGAGCCAGAGTCCGGGGATGAGGATGATGTCCATGGCCCGACGGTAGAGCGCACCGCCGACACGGGGAAGGGCCTTCAGGGCAGGAGGGGGATCACCTGCGCGAGGTCGACCGGGCCGACGACGAGATCGGCGCGCGCCCGGACGGCGGGCTTGGCGTTGAACGCGACGCCGAGCCCCGCCGCGGCGAGCATCTGCAGGTCGTTCGCGCCGTCGCCGATCGCGAGGGTGCGCGCGAGGGGCACGCCGCTGTCGGCCGCCCATGCGCGCAGCGTCTCGGCCTTGGCCGCCGCATCCACGATCGTCCCCGCGACCTCGCCCGTGAGGACGTCGTCCGCGACGCGCAGGCGGTTCGCGCGCCACACGTCGACCGCGAGTCCGGGAGCCACGTCGTCGAGCACCTCGTGGAAACCCCCCGAGACGACGCCGACGCGCCCGCCGCGCGCATGCACGGCGTCGACGAGCGCGCGGACGCCGGGCGTCGGCTCGACCCGCGCGATGACGCGCGAGAACGCCTCGACGGGGACGCCCCGCAGCGCAGCGACGCGTGAGCGCAGGCTCGTGGCGAAATCGACGTCGCCCCGCATCGCGGCCTCCGTCGCCGCGGCGACCTCCGGTCCACGGCCGGCCTCGTCGGCCAGGAGCTCGATCACCTCGTTGCGGATGAGGGTGGAGTCGGCGTCGAGGACGACGAGGAAGGACGCGTCGGGCACGGCCTCGACCCTAGCGCGCGCGGCGGCCGTCCCGACGCCGCCGTCATGCTGCGTCGCGCACGCCCGCGGCCGGGTCGGATCGACGTAGCCTCGTACGGGTGCGCGCCGCGCACGGAGGAGGGAACCCCATGGCCGACGTCGAGAGCTTCACCCTGGACCACACCGCGGTCATCGCGCCGTACGTGCGGCTGATCGGCACCGAGACCGGCCCGCGGGGCGATGTGATCTCCAACTTCGACGTGCGCTTCGTCCAGCCCAACGAGGGCGAGATCCCCACCGCGGGCATCCACACGATCGAGCACATGCTCGCGAGCCTCCTGCGCGACCGCATGGACGGCGTCATCGACATCTCGCCGTTCGGCTGCCGCACGGGGTTCCACCTCATCGCGTGGGGCGAGCCGGCCGTGCCGGACGTCGTGGCCGCGATCGCCTCGAGCCTGCGCTTCATCGCCGAGGAGGCGGTCGAGTCCGACGTGCCCGGTGTCGACGCGTACAGCTGCGGGAACTACCGCGACCACAGCCTGCACACCGCGCGCGAGTGGTCGGCGCACGTCCTCCGTCAGGGCATCAGCACGGATGCCTTCGCGCGCATCGGGGTCTGACGCGCGCCGGCTCAGCGCTCGACGACGACGTTCTTGCCGACGACGGTGATGCCGGTGTCGGTCACCGTGAAGCCGCGCGCGACGTCGCGGTCGCGGTCCACCCCGACGGTCGCGCCGTCCTCCAGCACGACGTTCTTGTCGAGGATGGCCCGGTTGATGCGGGCGCCGGCGCCCACGCGCACGTAGTCGAACAGCACCGAGTCGGTGATCGTCGACCCGCCGTCGGCGAGCGTCCACGGCCCGACGACGCTGCGTTCGAGGTGCGTTCCGGACAGGACCGAGCCGAGCGAGACGATCGAGTCGATCGCATTGCCGATCCGTCCGACCGAGTCGCGCACGAACTTCGCCGGCGGGGAGTTGACGGTCTGCGAGTAGATCGGCCAGTCGGTGTTGTACAGGTTGAAGACCGGCAGCGTCGAGATGAGGTCCATGTGGGCGTCGTAGAACGACTCGATCGTGCCGACGTCGCGCCAGTACGCCCGATCGCGGTCGGTGGAGCCCGGCACGTCGTTGCGCTTGAAGTCGTAGACGGCGGCCTCGCCGCGCCGGACGAAGTACGGCACGATGTCGCCGCCCATGTCGTGGTTGGACGTCGGCGACTCGCCGTCGGCCTGCACGGCCTCGATGAGGGCGTCGGCGTCGAAGATGTAGTTGCCCATGGACGCGAGCACCTCGTGCGGCGCGTCGGCCAGCCCCGTCGGGCTCTGCGGCTTCTCGAGGAAGTCCCGGATGCGCACGGGGTCGGCCGGGTCGACGTCGATGACGCCGAACTGGTTGGCCAGGGTGATGGGCTGGCGGATGCCGGCCACCGTCGCGCGCGCACCGGAGTCGATGTGCGCCTGGAGCATCTGGTCGAAGTCCATGCGGTAGACGTGGTCGGCTCCGATCACGACGACGATGTCGGGCTTCTCGTCGGTGAGCAGGTTCATGCTCTGCAGGATCGCGTCGGCCGACCCGGAGAACCACCGCTTGCCCAGGCGCTGCTGCGCGGGCACGGACGCGACGTACGCGCCGAGCATCGGCGACATCCGCCACGTCTGCGAGATGTGCCGGTCGAGGCTGTGCGACTTGTACTGCGTGAGGACCACGAGCTGGCGGAGCCCCGAGTTGATGAGATTCGAGATCGCGAAGTCGATCAGGCGGTACTGGCCGCCGAACGGGACGGCGGGCTTGGCCCGGTCGGCCGTGAGCGGCATCAGGCGCTTGCCCTCGCCGCCGGCGAGAATGATTCCGAACACCTTCGGCGCTGCTGGCATGGCACCACCCTAGAGCGCGCCGGCGCAGCGGCGAACCCCCGCAACGCCGTCTTGACAGCTGTACTAGCGTTCGACTCATGCGCGTCGACATCGTCACGAAGGAATACCCGCCGGAGATCTACGGCGGGGCGGGCGTGCACGTCACCGAGCTCGTGAAGGCGCTGCGCCGGACGATCGACGTCGAGGTGCGGGCGTTCGGCGCCCCCCGCGACGAACCCGGCACGACGGCCTACGGCGTGCCGGCGGAGCTGGCCGGAGCCAACGGGGCGCTGCAGACGCTCGGCACGGATCTCGAGATCGTCCCGGACGTCGCGGGCGCCGACGTCGTGCACAGTCACACGTGGTACGCGAACTTCGCCGGCCACCTCGCCTCGCTCCTGCACGGCATCCCGCACGTCGTGACGGCGCACAGCCTCGAGCCGCTGCGGCCGTGGAAGGCCGAGCAGCTCGGCGGCGGATACGCGGTGTCGAGCTTCATCGAGAAGACCGCCTACGAGGGGGCCGCGGCGATCGTCGCGGTGAGCGAGGGCATGCGCGCCGACATCCTGCGCAGCTACCCGGCCCTGGACCCGGCGAAGGTGCACGTCATCTACAACGGCATCGACACGCAGGCGTGGCATCCGGTCGACGACGCCGCGGTGCTCGCCGAGGCGGGCATCGACCCCGCCCGGCCGTCGGTCGTCTTCGTCGGCCGGATCACGCGGCAGAAGGGACTGCCCTACCTGCTGCGGGCGGCCGAACAGCTCCCTCCCGACGTGCAGCTGGTGCTGTGCGCGGGCGCGCCCGACACCCCCGAGATCCTCGCGGAGGTCGAGGAACTCGTGCGCGGCCTGCAGGCCACGCGGGAGGGCGTCGTCTGGATCGACCGGCTGCTGCCGCGGCACGAGCTGTGCGCCATCCTCACGGCGGCGACGACGTTCGTGTGCCCGTCGGTGTATGAACCGCTCGGGATCGTGAACCTCGAGGCGATGGCGTGCGGCGCCGCGGTCGTCGGCACGGCGACCGGCGGCATCCCCGAGGTCGTCGTCGACGGCGAGACGGGCCGCCTCGTGCCGATCGAGCAGGTGCAGGACGGCACCGGCACCCCCGTCGACCCGCAGCGCTTCGTCGACGACCTCGCGCGTGTGCTGACCGAGGTCGTGACCGACCCGGCGCGCGCCGCCGCGTACGGCGACGCGGGGCGCCGGCGCGCCGTGGCCGACTTCGGATGGGACCGGATCGCGGAGCAGACGGCCGCGCTGTACGCCGGGCTCGCCGGGCACGGCCGATAGGCTGAGGGCATGCCTGCAGTCCTGGAGTTCTCCGACGTCGTCGTCCGCCGGAACGCCCGTGACATCGTCGCCCACCTGGACTGGACGGTCGCCGACGACGAGCGGTGGGTGATCCTCGGACCCAACGGCGCGGGCAAGACGACCGTGCTCCAGCTGGCGGACACGCTGCTGCATCCGACCGGCGGCGCCGTGACGATCCTGGGGGAGCGCCTGGGGCGGACGGACGTGTTCGAGCTGCGGCCGCGCATCGGCTTCGCCTCGTCGGCGATGGCGCGCCGCATCCCCGCCGAGGAGAGCGTGCTCGACGTCGTGCTGACCGCGGCCTTCTCGGTCACGGGTCGCTGGCGCGAGCGCTATGAGGACATCGACGAGCGCCGCGCGCTGCGCGTGCTCGGGGAATGGCGGCTGGACCATCTCGCCGACCGCACGTTCGGCACGCTGTCGGACGGCGAGCAGAAGCGCGTGCAGATCGCCCGCGCGGTCATGACCGATCCCGAGCTCCTGCTCCTCGACGAGCCGACCGCGAGCCTCGACCTCGGCGCGCGCGAGGAGCTGCTGGGCCTGCTCTCCGGCTACGCGCAGGCGCCGACGACGCCGGCCATGATCATGGTGACCCACCACGTGGAGGAGATCCCGGTCGGGTTCACCCACGTCCTGCTCCTGCGCGACGGCGCCGCCGTCGCCGCGGGGCCGCTCGAATCCACGCTCACGGCCGAGAACCTCACTGCGACCTTCGGCGCGCCGATCTCGCTCACCGCGGACGCCGGACGCTACGCCGCGCGCGCCGCGTCCTGACCGGGCCGTCCCGAGGCCGGTCGCTGCCGAGCCGCCCGGCCTGATAGACTCTTGCGTTGGTGCGTGCACCGCAGACTTTGACCGTCCTGGCACAATCCAGGGCACCACTTCTCAAAGGACCTCCCATGAAGACTGACATCCACCCCGAGTACCGCGAGGTCGTGTTCCGCGACCTGGGTTCGGGTGAGACCTTCCTCACCCGCTCGACGGTCTCCAGCGACAAGACGATCGAGCTCGACGGCGTCGAGTACCCCGTCATCGACGTCGAGATCTCGTCGGCGTCGCACCCGTTCTACACGGGCAAGCAGCGCATCATGGACTCGGCGGGTCGCGTCGAGAAGTTCAACAAGCGCTTCAAGGGCTTCGGCGGCAGCTGAGCCACCGACACGCTCGACAGCAGAAGGCCCCGTCATCGGCGGGGCCTTCTGCTATCTCACGGGCCAGCGACCGTCGACGACGTCGTCGGGGTCGAGGCGCCCGATGCGGACGAAGTACTCGGTGAGGCTCTCCGCCTGCGAGCGGGCCCACCCGATCTGGCGCGTGTGCAGCTCGTCGAGGGTCGGCGGCAGCCACGCCGCGTAACGGTCGGCGATCGCCTGCGCGACACGCCCCGCTGCGACCGCGTCGGCGGATGCCTCGTGGGCGCCGTCCAGGCGCACGGCGTAGTGGGCCGCGACGACCGACAGCGTGCGCTTGCCGCGGCGGTAGCGGTCGTAGCGCTTGTCGACCACGAGCGGGTCGATGATCGGGCCGGGGTCGGCGAGCGCGGGCACCCCGTGGCGGAGGGCCTCGTGCCTGAGCAGCGAGAAGTCGTACGGCGCGTTGTACGCCACGACCGGGAGCCCAGCCGCGAAGAGCCCCGCGAGCGCGTCGACGACCTCAGTCACCACGTCCGAGGCGGGACGACCGTGCGCGCGCGCGTGGGCGGTCGTGATGCCGTGGATCGCCGTCGCGCCCGCCGGGATCGCGACGCCGGGGTCGGCGAGCCAGTCGCGTGCGTCGACGACGTGCCCGTCGGCGTCGATGACGCCGACGTGTGCGGTCACGATCCGGTCCCGTGCGACATCGACGCCCGTGGTCTCCAGATCGAACACGCCGACGACGCTCGCCCACTCCGGTCGCTGGAAGAGCGGCAGGGGTTCGGGGTGCACGCTCACACGGTAGGACGCGGTGCCGACATCGCCGGCGCGACGCTCCGGGCGGCCCGACGGCGGGCTCGTAGACTCACAGGGTGAGCTCCCCGTACGCCGCCCTGCTCGAGGCGATCCCGGTCGCGCGGCACGAGGCGCGGGTGCTCGGGGGGACGACCGCCTACTGGGACTACGGCGACCCGGCGGCCTCCACGATCATCGTCGCCGTGCACGGCTTCCGTGGCGAGCACCACGGGCTCGAGCCCGTCGTCGCCCACCTGCCGGGCTTCCGCGTCGTCATGCCCGACCTCCCCGGCTTCGGCGAGACCGCGCCGGTGCCCGGTCGGCGGCACGACCTCGACCTGTACGCGCAGTGGCTGACCGCCTTCGTCACAGCGGTCGCACCGGGGGCCGTCGTCCTCGGGCACTCGTTCGGCTCGATCGTCGCCTCGGCCGCGGTCGCGCGGGGTCTCGCGACGCCGGCGCTCGTGCTGGTCAACCCGATCGGCGCGCCGGCGCTCGAGGGACCGCGCGGCGTGCTCACGCGTCTCGCCGTGTTCTACTACCTCGCCGGGGCGCGACTGCCCCGGCCCCTGGGGGACGCGCTGCTGCGCAATCCCGCGATCGTGCGGGTCATGAGCGTCACGATGGCCAAGACCCGCGACCGCGACCTCCGGCGCTTCGTGCACGCGCAGCACGACGCGTACTTCTCGCGCTTCGCCGACCGTGATGTGCTCCACGACGCGTTCGTCACGTCGGTGTCGCACGACGTGCGGGAGTTCGCGCCGCGGATCGCGCAGCCGACGCTGCTGGTGGCGGCGCAGAAGGACGACATCACGCCGATCGAGGCCGAGCGGGAGCTCGCAGCGATGTTCCCGCACGCCGAGCTCGTCGAGATCCCGGACGTCGGCCACCTCATCCACTACGAGACGCCGGCCGCCGCGGCCGCCGCGATCACGCGCTTTCTCGCGCCCTCCGAGCCCGGTACGCGTTGACGTTCATGCGATTGCCGCAGTTGCCGGTGTCGCAGTAGCGCTTGGAGTGGTTGCGGGAGTAGTCGACGTAGACCGCGTCGCAGTCGTCCGCGCCGCACACCCGGATGCGGTCGTACTCGTCGGCGCGGATGACGTCGACGAACGCCATCGCGGTCTCCAGGAGGATGCGCACGTGCAGCGGCGAGTCGCCCGATGTCGCGTGGATGTGCCACTCCTCGAAGCCCGGGTGGGTGACGAGCTGGGGGAGCGCGTTCCCGTCGGCGAGCATCGCGTTCACGAGCGGCACGGCCGCGTCGCGGTCGACGCGCCACAGCTCGTGCAGGCGCTCCCGGATGCCGCGGACGGCGGCCAGCTCGTCGGCGTCGCGGTCGAGGCGGCCGCTGTACGGGCGCTCGTCCAGGAAGGCGTTCAGGTCGCCGACGCTCGCCATGCCGTCGACGCCGTCGTTGAGGTCGGGCAGCGTGTTCACGAGGTCCACGGCGGCCGCGAGCGACTGCTGGGTGTCATGGATGAAAACCATGTTGACTCCTGACATCGACGTGCCCTACTGTCACGAGTGTACCCATAAGACACTCGTGACAGGCTCCGCCATGACCGCACTCGTCGCCCCTCCGATGGTCCGCCGCCCCGCTTCGGCCGGCATCGTGATCGCGCTCGCCTCGGCGCTCGCCTTCGCTTCGAGTGGGCCGGTCATGAAGCCGCTCCTGGAGGCCGGGTGGTCGCTCGGCGCCGCGCTCCTGCTGCGCATGGGCGGGGCCGCGGTGCTGCTGTCGCCGTGGCTCATCCGCGCCGTCGTGCGCAACCCGCGCGCCTTCGTACGGCACACGCCGCTCATCGTCGGGTTCGGCCTCACCGCGGTCGCGGGCTGCCAGCTGTTCTACTTCTCGGCCATGCAGCGCATCCCCGTCGGTGTGGCCCTCCTCATCCAGTACCTCGCACCGGTGCTGCTCGTGCTCGGGGTGTGGCTGCGCACCCGCCGCCGTCCCGCGGCGATCGTCCTCGTCGGCACCGGTGTCGCGATGCTGGGACTCCTGCTCGTCGTCGACCTCACCGGCGCGACCTTCGATCCGCTCGGCGTCGCCCTGGCGCTGTGCGCCGCGGTGTGCGCGGCGGCGTACTTCGTCATCGCCGAGCGCACCGGCGACACGATGCCCCCGCTCGCGCTGGCCGCCGGTGGGCTCGTGGTGGGCACCGTCCTCATGGCCGTGCTGACGGCGACGGGCGCGCTGCCCTTCGTCGCGCCGGCGGTGACGACCGGGATGCTCGGACTCGCCGTGCCGTGGTTCGCGTCCGTCGCGTGGGTGGTGGTGGTCGCGACCGCCCTCGGTTATGCGCTCGGGGTGCAGGCGGTGCCACGCATCGGATCGCGGCTGGCCTCGTTCGTCGGCCTGACGGAGGTCCTCTTCGCGGTGCTGTTCGCGTGGCTGCTGCTGGGCGAGACGCCCGGCCTCGTCCAGGCCGCCGGTGGTGCGCTGATCCTCGTCGGTGTCGTGCTCGTGCGTCTCGACTCCGCGCCGCTGACGCGAGGCGGGGGAGCGCCGGCGGGTGAGGCGGCTATCGTTCCCGTCGTGCCAGCTCCATGAGCGGGCCCACGCGGTAGGGGATCACCTCGCCCATCACGAGCGAGGTCTCGGTGCGCTCGACGCCGTCGATCGCGAGGATGCGGGCATCGACGTCGAACAGGTGCCGCGTGTCGCGCGCGGCGACCCGCGCGACGAGGTCGATCTGGCCGCTCATGCCGTGAGCCTGCACGATCTCGGGGATCTCGGCGAGCTCTTCGCGGATGCGGGGGAGCTCGGCCTGGCGCACGGTGACGTGGATGAACGCCTCGATCGGGAAGCCCATGGCCGCCGGTGCGAGCGCGCGCTCGTACGACAGCAGCACGTCAGAGCGCTCGAGGCGGGCCATACGGGCCTGCACGGTGTTGCGGGAGAGTCCGAGGCGTTCGGCCAGGGCGACCACCGTCGCCCGGGGGTCATCGGCCAGGGCGCGGAGGAGGTCGAGGTCGACCGAGTCCAGACGAGACATGATGCGCAACCCTAGCAAAGTCGTTCGGCGAATGTGATGCAACATGCTCAGCGCCGTCGCGAATGCTTGAGCTAGGTGCGTCGTCGTCGTACCGTGACCGTGTCGGCGACGTCGCCGGCGCCGGACGCCCGTCCGCCTCACGAGGGCCGCGGGCCGACTCGGAGGGAAGACGACGATGCCCACTCCCACGACCACCGCCGACCCCGCGCTCGCGCTGGACGACGTCGCGCGGGTCCTCACCGCCGACGGCGCGCGCGTCGCCGATCCCGTGCTCGACCCGTTCCTCATCGACGTCGACGCGACCGTCCTGCGCACGCTCCACCGCGACATGGTGCTCACGCGGCGTGTCGACCGCGAGGGCTTCGCGCTGCAGCGGCAGGGGCAGCTCGGTCTGTGGCCCCCGTGCCGCGGACAGGAGGCGGCCCAGATCGGCCCCACCGTCGCGCTGCGCCCCACCGACATGATCTTCCCCAGCTACCGCGAGACCGGTGTCGTGCTCGCGCGGGGCGCGGAGCCGCAGAACTTCGTCCTCGCGTGGCGCGGCGAGGAGCACGCCGCGTACGACCCGCGCCGCCTGCACATGGCGCCGATGCAGGTGATCATCGGGGCGCACACCCTCCACGCGACCGGCTACGCGATGGGCATCCAGCGCGATCGCGCTCGCGGGGAGGGCGCCGACGACATCGCGGTGGCGTTCTTCGGCGACGGCGCGACGAGCCAGGGCGACGTGAGCGAGGCGCTCGTGTTCGCCGCATCCTTCCAGGCGCCGGTCGTCTTCGTGTGCACGAACAACCAGTGGGCCATCTCGGAGCCGGTCGCCGTGCAGTCGCGGGTGCCGCTGGCCGGCCGCGCCCCCGGCTTCGGGGTCGCGAGCCTGCGCGTGGACGGCAACGACGTCCTCGCGTGCTACGCCGCGATGCGCTGGGCCGCCGAGCGCGCACGACGCGGCGAGGGCCCCGCGTTCCTGGAGCTCGTGACCTACCGCATGGGGCCCCACACGACCGCCGACGACCCCACGCGCTACCGCGATCCGGCGGAGCTGGAGCTGTGGGAGCGCCGCGACCCGATCGCCCGGTTCGAGACCTACCTCCGGGCCCAGGCTGTGCTCGACGATGCGGCCGTGGCCGCCGTCGCGGCGGAGGCCGACACGCTCGCGGCGGCCGTCCGGGCCGCGTGCATCGGCGCGAGCACGCGCCCCGCCGTCGAGATGTTCGACGCGGTGTACGCCGACCCGCACACCGGCCTCGCCGAGGAGCGCGCCGAGTACGCCGCATATCTGACCGGCTTCGCCGACGAGGAGGTGACGGCATGACCGTGCTGACGCTCGGCCAGGCGGTGAACGCGGGGCTGCGCAGCGCCATGGACGCCGATCCGCGCGTCGTCGTCATGGGCGAGGACATCGGGCGGCTCGGCGGCGTGTTCCGCGTGACCGACGGGCTGCTCGACCGGTTCGGCGCCGACCGCGTGATCGACACGCCGCTGGCAGAGGCGGGCATCATGGGCACCGCCGTCGGGCTCGCGTACCGGGGCTACCGCCCCGTCGTGGAGATCCAGTTCGACGGCTTCGTCTATCCCGCGTTCGACCAGATCGTGTGCCAAGTCGCGAAGCTGCACTACCGCACGCGCGGTGCCGTGAGCATGCCGCTGACGATCCGCATCCCGTGGGGCGGCGGCATCGGCGCCGCCGAACACCACTCCGAGTCGCCCGAGGCGTACTTCGTGCACACCTCCGGGCTCCGAGTGGTCGCCGCATCCGACCCGCGGGACGCCTACGTGCTGCTGCGGCAGGCGATCGCGAGCGACGACCCCGTCGTGTTCTTCGAGCCGAAGCGGCTCTACCACGCCAAGGGCGAGGTCGACCTCGACCGTGACCTGGCCGATGAACCGCCCATGGGTCTCGCGCGCGTCGTGCGCGAGGGCACCGACGCGACGATCATCACGTACGGTGCGCAGGTGTCGACGGCGTTGGATGCGGCGGACGCGGCCGAGGACGAGGGCCTCTCGCTCGAGGTCGTCGATCTGCGGTCCATCTCGCCCGTGGACTACCGCACGCTGACCGCGTCGGTGCGCAAGACCGGCCGTGCCGTCGTGACCCACGAGGCCGCCCGCGAGGGCGGTGTGGGGGCCGAGATCGTCGCGGGGCTCGTCGAACGCTGCTTCGAATACCTCGAGGCCGCGCCCGTGCGCGTCACCGGCCACGACATCCCCTACCCGCCCGCGAAGCTCGAGCGCCACCATGTGCCCGACCTCGACCGCATCCTGTACGGCGTCGACCGCGTGCTCGGCCGGCTCGCCCCGACGACGGAGGTCGCACGATGATCCAGGAGTTCCGTCTTCCCGACCTCGGCGAAGGTCTCACCGACGCCGAGCTCGTCCAGTGGCTCGTTGCCGAGGGCGACGCGGTCGAGCTGAACCAGACCCTCGCCGAGGTCGAGACGGCCAAGGCCGTCGTCGAGCTCCCGTCGCCCTTCGCGGGGGCGGTGCAGCGGCTGCACGCCGCGGCCGGGGAGACCGTCGAGGTCGGCGCGCCGCTCGTGACCTTCGCGCTGGCCGGCGGCGAAGCGGCCGCGCCGCCGCAGGACGACTCCGGGTCGATCGCCGACGCGGCAGCGGAGAGCGCGCCGGCGGCTCCCTCGGCCGCGGTGGACGCGATCGTCTCCGCATCGGAGCCCGAGCCCGAGCCCGCGGCCGCCCGGCAGGCTACCCTCGTGGGCTACGGCGCCGCCGGGCGCTCCGGTGCGCGTGCTCGACGGCGTCCTCGCCGGCCCGGAACCATGCTGCCGGTGCCCACTTCGGCGCCCATCAGCACCTCGGGCGAGCGGCCGCGTTCGACGCCGCCGGTGCGCCACCTCGCCCGCACGCTCGGGGTCGACCTCGCGCAGCTCGCGGTCGACGGGCGCCCCGTCACGCGGGCCGAGGTCGAGTCGGCGGCCGCTGCCGCCGCGCCCGGCGCCGCGCTCGGCGCCGATCCGCGGATGCGGCGCCACCCCATCCGCGGGGTCCGCAAGCACACCGCCGCGGCCATGGTGCGCAGCGCCTTCACGGCTCCGCACGCCTCGACATTCGTGACCATCGACGTCACCGAGTCGCTCCACCTGCTCGACGCTCTCTCGCGCGACCGCGCGCTCGACGGGCACCGCATCGGCGTGCTCTCCCTGACCGCCAAGGCCGTGTGCCTCGCGCTCGGACGCACGCCCCTCCTCGGCGCACGCTGGGACGAGGAGGCGGGGGAGATCCTGGAACCGACGTACGTCCATCTCGGGATCGCCGTCGCGACCGACCGGGGACTCGTCGTCCCGAACGTGCGCGACGCGCACGCGATGCCGCTCGTCGACCTGGCCGACGCGATCGCGGACATCGTGTCGGCCGCGCGGGCGGGGACGGTGACGCCGGCGCAGCTGACCGGCGGCACCTTCACGATCACCAACGTGGGCGTGTTCGGCGTCGACGGCGGCACGCCGATCCTCAACCCGGGGGAGTCGGGCATCCTCGCCCTCGGCGCGATCCGCCGGCAGCCGTGGGAGCACGAGGGGGAGATCGCGCTGCGCGACGTGGCGACGCTCAGCCTGTCGTTCGACCACCGCGTCGTCGACGGGGCGGAGGCGGCGCGCTTCCTCACCGACGTCGCGGGCGTGCTCCGCGAGCCCGGTCGCGCGCTGCTGCTGCGGTGACGGCGATGACCGACACGGCCCTTCCCGACGCGATCGCCCTCGAGCGCGCGGCATCCGAGCCGGCGACGCAGGCCGGGCTCGCCGCGGAGCTGCGCGCCCGGCTGGCGCGGACGGCGCTCGGCGGACCCGAGGCCGCGCGTGCCCGGCACACCGCGCGCGGGAAGCTCCTCGCCCGTGACCGCGTCGACCGTCTGCTCGACGAGGGGAGCCCGTTCCTGGAGATCGCGCCGCTCGCGGCGGACGGCATGTACGACGGCGAGGCTCCCGCCGCGGGCGTGGTCGCGGGCATCGGGCTCGTGCACGGGCGCCACGTGATGGTCGTCGCGAACGACGCCACTGTCAAGGGCGGCGCCTACTTCCCGCTCACCGTGAAGAAGCACCTCCGCGCGCAGGAGATCGCGCGGGAGAACCGGCTGCCGTGCGTGTACCTCGTCGACTCCGGCGGCGCGTTCCTGCCGATGCAGGACGAGGTCTTCCCCGACCGCGACCACTTCGGGCGGATCTTCCGCAACCAGGCGCAGCTGTCCGCGCTGCGGATCCCGCAGGTCGCTGCCGTGCTGGGCTCGTGCACGGCGGGCGGCGCGTACGTGCCGGCGATGAGCGACGAGACCGTCATCGTGCGCGGGCAGGGCACCATCTTCCTCGGCGGGCCGCCCCTCGTGAAGGCGGCGATCGGCGAGACCGTGACGGCCGAGGAGCTCGGCGGCGGCGACGTCCACGCGCGCCGTTCGGGCGTGGCCGATCACCTCGCGGAGAACGACGCCCACGCACTCGAGATCGTGCGCGACATCCTCGCCACGCTCCCGCCGCCGGCGTCGCCGGTGTGGGAGGTCGCGGCGCCGGTGCCGCCGGTGCACGCGCCCGAGACGCTCTACGACGTCGTGCCGGTGGACGTCTCGCAGCCCTACGACGTGCACGCCGTCATCGACCGCCTCGTCGACGGCGGCTCGGTGCACGAGTTCAAGGCGCTGTACGCGACGACCGTCGTGGCGGCGTTCGCCCGCATCCATGGTCATCCCGTGGGCATCGTCGCGAACAACGGCGTCCTGTTCGGCGAGTCCGCCCTGAAGGCCGCGCACTTCATCGAGCTGTGCGACCAGCGCGGAGTGCCGCTGCTGTTCCTCCAGAACATCTCCGGCTTCATGGTCGGGCGCGAGGCCGAGTCCGGCGGCATCGCGAAGGACGGCGCCAAGATGGTCACCGCGGTGGCCACGACCCGCGTCCCGAAGCTCACCGTGCTCATCGGCGGCTCCTTCGGCGCCGGCAACTACGCCATGTGCGGGCGCGCGTACGATCCGCGGTTCCTGTGGAGCTGGCCCGCGAGCCGCATCTCCGTCATGGGCGGGGCGCAGGCCGCGGCCGTCCTCGCCACCGTGCGACGCGAGCAGATCCAGGCGCGGGGCGAGGAGTGGACCGCCGACGCCGAGGAGGAGTTCCGCGCGCCGATCCGTGCCCGGTACGAGGAGCAGGGCGACCCGTACTACGCGACCGCGCGCCTGTGGGACGACGGCATCCTCGACCCCGCCGACACACGCGACGTCCTCGGCCTCGCGCTCGACGTCGTCTCGCGCGTGCCGCTGCCCGAACCGCGCTTCGGCGTGTTCCGGATGTGATCAGGATGGCGCCTCCTCCACCCGGCACGCCGCCGTTCGACACCGTCCTCGTCGCGAGCCGCGGCGAGATCGCGCGCCGCGTCATCCGCACCCTACGGCGCCTCGGCATCCGCTCGATCGCGGTGTACAGCGACGCGGATGCGGCGGAGCCGCACGTGCGCGAGGCCGACGCCGCCGTGCGCATCGGCCCTGCCCCCGCCCGCGCGTCCTACCTCGACGCCGACGCGATCGTGCGATCGGCGCGCGAGAGCGGCGCGCAGGCCGTGCACCCCGGCTACGGTTTCCTCTCCGAGAACGCGATGTTCGCGCGCGCGTGCGCCGACGCCGGCATCGTCTTCATCGGTCCCGGTGTCGAGGCGATCGACGTCATGGGAGACAAGATCCGCGCGCGCGACCACGTGGCCGGCTCCGGTGTGCCCCTCGTCCCCGGCTTCTCCGCGCGCGACCTCGACGACGAGGACATCGCGCTGCGCGCGGCCGACGTCGGCTATCCGCTCATCGTGAAGCCGTCGGCCGGCGGCGGCGGCAAGGGCATGGAGGTCGTGCGGGAGCCCGGCGGACTCCGGGCGGCCCTCGCGAGCGCGCGGCGGGTCGCCGCCGCCGCGTTCGGCGACGACACGCTGCTGCTCGAGCGGTACATCGCCGCCCCGCGGCACATCGAGGTGCAGGTGATGGCGGACGCCCACGGGAACGTGATCCATCTCGGCGAGCGCGAATGCACACTGCAGCGCCGCCATCAGAAGGTCATCGAGGAGGCGCCCTCGCCGATCGTCGACGCGGCGCTGCGCGAGCGCCTGGGCGCCGCGGCCTGCGCGGCGGCCGCGAGCGTGGGCTACCGCGGCGCGGGCACCGTGGAGTTCCTCGTGTCGGGGGAGCGGCCCGAGGAGTTCTTCTTCATCGAGATGAACACGCGCCTGCAGGTCGAGCATCCCGTCACCGAGCTCGTGACCGGCCTCGACCTCGTCGAGCTGCAGGTGCGGATCGCCGCGGGCGAGCCGCTGCCGATCGCGCAGGACGAGGTCGCGCTGACGGGCTGGGCGGTCGAGGCCCGCGTGTACGCCGAGAGCCCCGAGCGCGGCTTCCTGCCCGCCGCCGGCGACGTGCTCGCGTGGCGGCCCTCCGACGCGGTGCGGACGGATGCGGCGATCGAGACCGGCAGCCGCATCGGCACGGAGTACGACCCGATGATCGCGAAGGCGATCGCGCACGCTCCCGACCGTGCCGAAGCGCTGCGGCGCCTGCACGCAGCGCTCGGCGACACGGTCCTCCTCGGCGTCGACACGAACATCGCCTACCTGCGGACGGTGCTCTCCGACCCGCGCGTCAGGGCGGGCGAGCTCGACACGGGCCTGCTCGACCGGCTGCATCCGACCCCTGCCGCGCCACCGTCGACGGGCACGGCGGCGGCCGCGCGCGACGCGCTCGAGACGACACGCGACCGCGGCGACGGCTGGCGTGCGCGCGACGGGTGGCGCCTGGGCGGGATCCGCGCGCGCGGTGTCGCGGTGTTCGACTCCGACGGCGGCACCGTGGCGGTCGCGGGCGACGCCGTCGCCGACGCCGACGCGGTCGTGGTGGCCGCCTCCGACGACGAGGTGTGGGTGCACGCGGACGGCGCGGCCGTGCGGTTGCGCCCCGTGAGCCGCCGCGCGGCGACGCTGCGCGCGCTCGCGGACGATGCCGGCGGAGCCCATGCGGGCCTGTCCGCCCCACTGCCCGGCACGGTCGTGGCGGTGCACGTCGGCGACGGCGACCGCGTGAGCGCGGGCGAGCGGATGCTGACGATCGAGGCGATGAAGATGGAGCACACCCTGACGGCACCGCGTGCGGGAATCGCCCGCATCCGCGTGGCCGTCGGGGCGACGGTGGCGCGCGACGAGGACGTCGCCGCCGTCGACGACGACGAGGTCGAGGAGGCCCGGCATGCGAACTGACACCCTCACCCACGGACTGAGCGCCGAGGAGACCGAGCTGGCGGGCATGGTGCGCGCCTTCGCCGACGAGGTCGTGGCGCCGCGCTCGTACGAGGCCGACCGGAGCGCGACGCTGCCGCTGGACGTCGTGCGGCAGATGGGGGACCTCGGCCTGTTCGGACTGCCCTTCCCGGAGGACGTCGGCGGCCAGGGCGGCGACTACACCGCACTGTGTCTCGCGATCGAGGCGCTGGGCCGCGTCGACCAGTCCATCGCGATCACGCTCGAAGCCGGCGTGAGCCTCGGCGCGATGCCGGTCTTCCGCTTCGGCACCGACGCCCAGCGCGCCGAGCTCCTGCCCGACCTCCTGGCCGGGCGCGCCCTGGCCGGGTTCGGCCTGACCGAGCCGGAGGCCGGGAGCGACGCCGGCGCGACCCGCACGACGGCGCGGCTGGACGGGGGCGAATGGGTGATCGACGGGGCCAAGCAGTTCATCACGAACTCCGGCACCGAGATCAGCCGCTTCGTGACCGTCACGGCGGTCACCGGCCGCCACCCCGACGGCCGGCCGGAGATCTCCGCGATCATCGTGCCGCACGGCACGCCGGGGTTCGTCGTCGGCCCCGGGTACGACAAGGTCGGCTGGCACGCGTCCGACACCCACCCGCTGGCGTTCTCCGAGGCGCGCGTGCCCGAGGCGAACCTGCTCGGCGAGCGCGGGCGCGGCTACGCCAACTTCCTTCACATCCTCGACGAGGGTCGCGTCGCGATCGCCGCGCTCGCGACGGGCGCCGCGGAGGGATGCTTGGAGGCGGCCGTCGACTACGCCCGTTCGCGCACGGTGTTCGGCGAGCGGCTGTCGTCGCGCCAGAGCATCCAGTTCCTCCTCGCACGCATGCGCGCGCGCGTCCACACGTCCCGCTTGGCGTGGCTGCACGCCGCGCGTCTGCGCGACGCGGGACAGCCGTTCAAGGAGGAGGCGGCGATCGCCAAGCTCGTGTCGGGGGAGGCGGCGATGGACAACGCCCGCGATGCGACGCAGGTGTTCGGCGGCAACGGCTTCATGAACGAGTACCCCGTCGCCCGTCATTACCGCGACTCGAAGATCCTCGAGATCGGCGAGGGCACGACGGAGGTGCAGCTGCTCGTCATCTCCCGTGCGCTCGGACTCGACCGCTAGCGTGGACGGATGACCGCCATCGTCCAGCGCGGGCTGTACGCCGACGAGATCGAGGTCGGCGCCCGCTATCTCCACCGGCCGGGGCGCACCGCCACCGAGGCCGACAACGTGCTGTTCACGACGCTCACGATGAACACGCAGGCCCTGCACCTGGACGCGGCGTTCGCGGCGACGCAGCCCTTCGGGCGGCCGCTCGTGAACTCGATGTGGACGCTCGCGACGATGGTCGGATCCTCCGTCGCCCAGCTCACCCAGGGCACGCTCGTCGCGCAGCTCGGTCTCGAGGAGGTCGCCTTCCCCGCGCCGCTGTTCACCGGCGACACGCTGTACACCGAGACCGAGATCCTCTCGGTGCGCGAGTCCGCGTCTCGGCCGGGCCAGGGGATCGTGCGCATGCGCCACACCGGGCGCACGCAGGAGGGCACGGTGGTGGCGACCGCCACGCGCACCGTGCTGATGTGGCGCTCGGATGCGGCGGACGGACCGCACGCGGGGGAACGGGCGTGAGCGGCTTCGGTCTCGGCCCCGCACTGCTGTTCTGCCCCGCCGACCGCCCCGAGCGCTTCGCGAAGGCGGCCGCTCGCGCGGATGCCGTGATCCTCGATCTCGAGGATGCCGTCGCGCCCGCCGACAAGACCGCGGCGCGCGGGGCGGTGATCGAGGCCGAGCTCGACCCCGCCCGCACGATCGTCCGCGTCTCGGCGCCGGGGACCGACGCGTTCGTGGCCGACATGGCGACGCTGTCGCAGACCGATTTCCGCACGATCATGGTCGCGAAGTCCGAGTCGGCCGCGGCGCTCGGCGCGATCGACGAGCGGTTCGCGCTCGTCGCGCTGTGCGAGACGGCCGCGGGGGTCGCCGCGGCCGCGGAGATCGCCGCATCCGAGCGCGTCGTCGCGCTCATGTGGGGTGCCGAGGATCTCGTCGCGAGCCTCGGCGGCACATCGTCGCGCCGGGCCGACGGCGCCTATCGCGACATCGCCCGGTACGCGCGGTCGGGCGTGCTGCTGGCGGCCGGCGCGCACGGCAAGGCCGCGATCGACGCCGTGCACCTGGACATCGCCGACACCGCCGGCCTCGCGGCGGAGGCGGAGGACGCGGTCGCGTCGGGGTTCGCGGCGACCGCCTGCATCCACCCGTCACAGGTCGAGGTCATCCGCGACGCCTACCGTCCGTCGCCCGACGAGCGGGCGTGGGCCGAGTCGGTGCTGGCGGCCGCCGAGGGCGAGCGCGGCGTGTTCCGCTTCGCGGGGCGCATGGTCGACGAGCCGGTGCTCGCTCACGCGCGTCGCGTGCTCGCGCGCGCCTGACGCCGAGAGTGCACGGTCACGGCGAGAGTGCACGCGCGACGGAGCGGTTTCGCCGCGAGGATGCACTCTCGCGGCGCCGCGCTTCGCGTCAGACGGCCGAGCCGACGTACGACAGCACCTCGAAGCGGTCGCCGTCGACGCGCAGCAGATGGGCCGAGCCGTTCGGCAGCCGCTCGCCGTCGAGGGGCACCTGCTCGTCGCTCGCGGCGCGGAGCACCTGCCGGATGAGGGCGCCATGGGCCACGGCGATGACATCCGGATCAGCGCCGGTCGCCGCGCGCGCGTCGGCGATGGCGTCGCGCAGCGCCTGGAGGGCGCGCTCGCGCGCCGCCGGCCACGGCTCGGCGCCGGGCACCTCGGCGGTATGCCACGGACCGAAGCGGGAGTGGAACTCGGCCGAGGTCAGACCCTCCGCCTCGCCGTACGCCCGTTCGCGCAGCTCCGCGTAGCGCCCCCGCACGCGCGTGCCGAGGGCCGCCGCGATGATGTCGGCGGTCTCGGCCGCGCGCGAGAGGTCACTCGAGACGACCACGACCGGCGTGTCGGGATCGCGGTCGGCGGCGAGGCGCTCCCCGGCCTCCCGCGCCTGCGCGCGCCCGGTGTCGTTGAGGGGGATGTCCGTCGAGCCCTGGATGCGCAGGTCGCGATTCCAGTCGGTCTCGCCGTGGCGCACGAGGGTCAGGATCGTCACCGTCCGAGCCTAACGGCGCTCACACGGGCATGAGCGCGGGCAGGGCCCGCGCGAACTCCGCCAGCACGTCGCTCGTGCCTGCGTCGATCTTGACCGTGGCGCGGGCATCCGCCCGGGTCTGGCCGCGGTTGACGATCACGACCGGGAGGCGCCGCCGGCGGGCGCGCTCGACGAGCCGGATGCCGGAGTTGACCACGAGCGAGGATCCGGCGACGACGAGCGCCTCGCTCGCGTGCACGAGCTGCTCGGCCTCGCGGAACCGCTCGACGGGCACGAACTCGCCGAAGAACACCACGTCCGGTTTGAGGGTGCCCCCGCACACGGTGCACGCCGGGATGCGGAAGCCCGAGACGCTGGCGGGCGCGACATCGCCGTCGGGGCCGAGCGGGACCTCGTCCGGCGTCTGCAGCCACGGGTTCTCGGCCTCGACGCGCGCCGCGAGGTCGCGGCGGTCGAAGACCTGGCCGCAGTGCAGGCACACGACGCGGCGCATCGTGCCGTGCAGCTCGACGACGCGCGAGCTGCCGGCGCGGATGTGGAGCCCGTCGACGTTCTGCGTGACGACGCCGCCGGAGATACCCGCGCGCTCGAGGGCCGCGATCGCGGCGTGACCGGCGTTGGGCTCCGCGGCGGCGAACGTGCGCCAGCCGAGGTGGCTCCCCACCCAGTAGCGGCGTCGCGCGTCCTCGCTCGCGAGGAACTGCTGGAAGGTCATGGGCGTGCGCACCGGCGCGCCCTCGCCGCGGTAGTCGGGGATGCCCGAGTCGGTCGAGACGCCCGCGCCCGTGAGGATCGCCACGCGCCGACCGGCGAGGGCGTCGATCGCGCGCCCGATCGACGCGGTGACCTCCGCATCCGAAGCGAACCCGAGCGACACGCACGCACCTCCCGTTCCGAGTGTAGGCGCGTGCCCGACCGCCCTCTCCCCGCGCACGGCGCCCCGCGGGCGCGCGCTCCGTGCCAAGGATGGCCCGCGTCGCGCGAGGCAGCTGGCAGAGTGAGGCGTATGCCCGTGATCGCCGTCGCCGACGCCGCCGACCCGCGCCTGGCCGACTACCGGGATCTCACCGACGTCGCCCTGCGCCGCGTGACCGAGCCCGCCGAGGGGCTCTACATCGCCGAGTCGGCGAAGGTGCTCGCCCGCGCCCTGGCCGCCGGGCACGTGCCACGGTCGCTGCTCGTGCAGGAGAAGTGGCTCGACGACGCGGTCGCGCTCGTCCCGGCCGACGTGCCGGTCTATGTCGTCGCGGAGGAGGTCGCCGCGGGGCTGACCGGCTACGTCGTGCACCGCGGCCTTCTCGCCGCCATGCACCGCCCGGTGCTGCGCCCGGTCGCGGAGGTCGTCGCGGGGGCGCGCCTCGTCGTCGTGCTCGAGGACATCGTGGACCACACGAACGTGGGCGCGGCGTTCCGCAGCGCCGCGGGGCTCGGCGCCGACGCCGTCCTCGTCACCCCGCGCTGCGCCGACCCGCTCTACCGCCGGAGCGTCCGCGTGAGCATGGGCACGGTGTTCCAGGTGCCGTGGGCGCGGCTGCCGGAGTGGCCCGAGGCCGGAGACGCGCTGCATGACGCCGGTCTGCACATCGCGGCCCTCGCCCTCGCCGACGACGCGGTGCCGCTCGGGGAGTTCGCCGCCACGCGCCCCGAGCGCGTCGCGCTGCTCCTCGGCGCCGAGGGCGACGGGCTCAGCCGTCGGGCTCTCGTGGCCGCCGACACGATCGTGACGATCCCGATGGCCGGCGGCGTGGACTCGCTCAACGTCGCCGCCGCATCCGCCGTCGCGGTGTGGTCGCTCGCGCGCTGACGAGCGTCCGTCTCAGCTCGGGTCGGGCGCGGCCGCCTGCGCGGCGGCCTCGGCCGCGGCCGCGAGCGCGACGACCGGCATCGGCTCGGGACGCTTGGCGGTGATCTCGTCGCCGGAGGACTGGTGCCGAAGGCGCCGCAGCACCCACGGCACGAGGTACTCCCGCGCCCACACGAGGTCGTGGGCGCGGGCGGCGCGCCACGTCGTGGCCGGGAAGGGGTCGGGCCGCATCGGCTGCAGGTCGTTGGGCACGTTCAGGGCCCGCAGCACCATGCGCGCGACCTCGTGGTGGCCGAGGGCGTTGTAGTGCAGCCGGTCGTCGTCGAAGAAGCGCGGATCCTGCACGACCTTCAGGCCCCACTGGTCGGCGACGATGCAGTCGTATCGGTCGGCGATGGCGCGGATGTTCTCGTTGTAGATCGCGACCTTGCCGCGGATGCCGCGGAACACCGGCGTGAACGCGGTGTCGATGCCCGTGAACACGACGAGGGTCGCGCCGTCGCGGGAGAGCCGCACGACCGCGTCCTCGAACTGCTGCGACACCTCGTCGGGGTCGGTGCCGGGGCGGATCACGTCGTTGCCGCCGGCGGAGAACGTGATGAGGTCGGGCTTCAGCGACAGTGCTGCATCGATCTGATCGGCCACGATCTGACCGATGAGCTTGCCGCGCACGGCGAGGTTCGCGTACGCGAAGTCGTCGACCTGCGAGGCGAGCACCTCGGCCACGCGATCGGCCCAGCCGCGGTGGCCCCCGACGGCCTCCGGCTCGGGGTCGCCGATGCCCTCGGTGAACGAGTCGCCGATCGCGACGAAGCGCCGCCACGGGTGCGGCTGGTCGTTCGGCACGTGCGGAGAGCGATGGGGCAGCTCGGTCGTCATGGGTTCCTCCCGCCGTCAGGCTATCCCCGCCGCCGGCTCCGGGCGGGGGAGGACTGGCCTATCGTGGATGTTCGCGTGACGAGGAAGGGGGATGCCGTGGACGATGCGGACATCGCCCGCCCGATGCACGAGGCCACCGCCGATGAGCACCACTTCGGCAGCTTCGCGGCCGAGCACCTCTCGCCGACGTGGCCGCAGCGCGCGCCGTGGGGCACCGCCCAGCGCCTGCGCGCGTGGCAGGCGGAGGCCCTCGACCTGTACTTCGGCATGGACGGCCCCGACGGCCCGGGCAAGGGCCCGCGCGACTTCCTCGCCGCGGCGACCCCCGGGGCCGGCAAGACGACGTTCGCGCTGCGCCTGGCGAGCGAGCTCGTCCGCCGACGCGTCGTCGACCGCATCGTCGTGGTCGCCCCCACCGAGCATCTGAAGACCCAGTGGGCGGATGCGGCGGCCCGCGTGGGCATCCGGCTCGATCCCGCGTTCACCAACCGCCACTCCGCACCGTCGCGGCAGTACCACGGCGTCGCCGTGACCTACGCGCAGGTCGCGGTGAAGGCGTCCGTGCACCAGCGCCTGACGATGGACGCGCGCACGCTCGTGATCCTCGACGAAGTGCACCACGGCGGCGACGCCCTCAGCTGGGGCGACGCCCTCCGCGAGGCGTACTCGCGCGCCACGCGGCGGCTGCTTCTGAGCGGCACACCCTTCCGCAGCGACACCGCGCCCATCCCGTTCGTCGAGTACCACCCGGACGACAAGGGCATCCGCATGTCGCGGTCCGACTTCGTCTACGGCTACCGGCGCGCCCTCGAGGACGGCGTCGTGCGGCCCGTGCTCTTCCTCGTCTACGCCGGCCAGATGCGCTGGCGCACGAAGGCGGGCGAGGAGATGGAGGCCCAGCTCGGCCAGGACAACACGAAGGACATCACGGCGCAGGCGTGGCGCACGGCGCTCGACCCGCAGGGCGACTGGATCCCCGCCGTGCTCCGCTCCGCCGACCGCCGGCTGACCGAGGTGCGCGAACAGGTGCCGGACGCCGGCGGCCTCGTGATCGCGACCGATCAGACCGCAGCGCGCGCGTACGCCGCGATCCTGCACGAGATCAGCGGCGAGGAGCCGACGGTCGTCCTCTCGGACGAGGCGGAGGCCTCCGCGCGCATCGAGTCGTTCTCGCAGGGCACATCACGCTGGATGGTCGCGGTGCGGATGGTGTCGGAGGGCGTCGACGTACCGCGTCTCGCGGTGGGCGTCTACGCGACCTCGGCGGCCACCCCGCTGTTCTTCGCGCAGGCGATCGGGCGCTTCGTGCGCGCGCGGCGGCGCGGCGAGACGGCGAGCGTGTTCCTCCCGAACGTGCCGATCCTCCTTGCGCTGGCCGCCGAGCTTGAGCGCCAGCGGGACCACGCACTGGACCGCGACAGCGACGGCGACGACCAGTGGAACGCCGAGGAAGACCTCATGGACGCCGCCGAGCGCGAGGAGAAGGCCTCCGACGCGCTCGAGCAGGAGTTCGAGTACCAGGCGCTCGGCTCCCTCGCGCACTTCGACCGCGTCCTCTTCGACGGCAAGGAGTTCGGCCAGCTCGCCGTGCCCGGCACGCCCGAGGAGGAGGAGTTCCTGGGGATCCCAGGGCTGCTCGAACCCGATCAGGTGCACGAGGTGCTGATGTCGCGCGTGTCGCGGCAGTCGCGGCACCGCAGCGCCCGCGAGGCGCGGGAGTCCTCCGCGGCGCCGGGCGAGCCGGAGACGCCGGCGCTCCCCAAGCCACTGCACCGCACGCTCAAGGAGCAGCGGCAGCTCTTGAACAGCCTCGTCGGACTGTACGCCCGCCAGTCGGGCGAGCCCCACGGGCTCGTGCACGCGGAGCTGCGCCGCATCTGCGGCGGTCCCGCCGTGTCGCACGCGACGGTCGCTCAGCTGCAGGCGCGGATCGACGTGCTGCGACGTCGCGTGCACTCCTGACCGGCCGCATCCGCACCCGTTCGGATCCCCGAAATGCTGGCAGTTCCGGCGGATCGGCCGGGCGCTCGCGCGCCCGTGGCTAGCGTGGAGGAGTCCCCCCTGAGAACGGAGCCGTCTTGCCTGCTGCCCTCGCCGAGCCGACCGCGCGCGACCGCCGCCGCTGGGTGCGCTACCTCGTCGACGAGCGGGCCGAGGCCCGCGTCTACCGCGAGCTCGCGGCGCGGCGCACCGGCGAGGAGCGCGAGATCCTCCTCGCTCTCGCCGAGGCGGAGGGGCGCCACGAGGCCCACTGGCTCGCGCTCCTCGGCGGCGAGCCGGCGCGGCTCCCGCGCCCCGACCTCGGCACGCGCCTGCTGACCTGGATGGCGCGCCGTTTCGGATCGATCTTCGTGCTCGCCCTCGCGCAGAACGCCGAGGGCCGCTCGCCGTACGCCGGCGACCCGTACGCGACGCCCACGATGGCCGCCGACGAGAAGATCCATCACGAGGTCGTGCGAGGACTCGCCGCCCGTGGACGCCGGCGGCTCTCGGGCACGTTCCGAGCGGCCGTGTTCGGCGCGAACGACGGCCTCGTGTCGAACCTCGCGCTGGTCATGGGCATCGGCGCGACCGGCGTCGCGCCGGGGTTCGTGCTCTTCAGCGGCATCGCGGGGCTCCTGGCGGGCGCGCTGTCGATGGGGGCGGGAGAGTTCGTCTCGGTGCGTTCGCAGCGCGAGCTCCTGCGGGCCACGGAGCCGAACGACTACGCCGACGACGCCCTGCCCGACCTCGATCTCGATGCGAACGAGCTCGCGCTCGTCTACCGCACGCGCGGCATGTCCGCGGACGACGCCCTCGAGCGCGCGCGTCGCGTCGTGTCGGCCGCGCAGGCGAGCGGCACCGGCGCCCCGCGGGCGGGGGAGCTGGCGCCCACCGACACGCACGACGTCGTCGGCGGCGCGTGGAGCGCCGCCCTGTCGAGCTTCCTGTTCTTCGCATCGGGGGCGATCATCCCGGTGCTGCCGTGGATCTTCGGCCTCTCGGGACTCGCGGCGGTCGTTGTGGCCCTCGTCCTCGTGGGGCTGGCGCTGTGCATCACCGGCGCGGCGGTGGGCCTGCTGTCGGGGGCGTCGCCGTGGAAGCGCGCCGCGCGGCAGCTCGCGATCGGCTTCGGCGCGGCCGCCGTGACGTACGGTCTCGGACGGCTCTTCGGGGTGGGCGTCGCGTGAGCGCCTCCGACCTGACGCGGCTGCTCGGCATCGCCGAGCCGATCGTCCTCGGCCCGTTCGGCGGGCTGTCGTCGGTGGCGCTGACCGCCGGGGTGAGCGAGGCGGGCGGTCTCGGTTCGTACGGGCTGTACGGGTACGACGCGTCGCGCATCGCCGAGGTCGTCGCCGGACTGCGGGCACGCACGGACCGCCCGTTCGCCCTGAACGTGTGGCTTCCCACCGGCGACGAGGTCGCACCCGACATGGTCGACCTGACAGCGGCGATCGGCACGATGCAGCCGATCCTCGACGAGCTCGGTCTCGACGCGCCGGTCGAGCCGGCGCGTTTCCTCCCCGAGGTCGACGAGCAGTGGGACGCGATCCTGGATGCGGCGCCGGCCGCCGTGAGCGTCGTGTTCGGCGTGCCGGCCCCCGACCTGATCGAAAGCGCGCACGCCCGCGGCATCCGGGTGATCGGCACGGCCACGACCGTCGCGGAGGCCGTCGCGCTCGCGGACGGCGGTGTCGACGCGGTGGTGGCCACCGGCGCCGAGGCGGCCGGCCACCGCGTGTCGTTCCTCGCGCCCGCCGAGCGCTCGCTCGTGGGCACGTTCGCCCTCGTGCCGCAGGTCGTCGACGCGGTCGACGTTCCGGTGATCGCCGCCGGCGGCATCGCCGACCGGCGGGGGGTCGCCGCGGCGTTCGCCCTCGGCGCGTCGGGTGTGCAGGTGGGCACGGCGTTCCTGCGCACGCGCGAGTCGGCCGCGCCGCCCGCGCATCGCGCCGCGATCTCGGCCACGGCCGCGGAGGACACGGTCCTCACGCGGGCGATGAGCGGTCGCCTGGCGCGGGGAGCCCGCAACCGCGCGGTGCGCACGCTCGAGGCGGGCGCGATCGCGCCGTTCCCGGCGCAGAACTGGCTGACCGGGCGCTTCCGGGCCGAGGCGGCGCGCCGCGACGAGGGCGAGCTGCTGTCGCTGTGGCTCGGGCAGGCCGCGCCGCTCGCCCGCCACGACACCGCTGCGGCCGTCTTCGCCGAGCTGAAGGCCGGCCTCCCGGTCGCCTGAGGCCGCCCGGGCGGCGTCGGATCCCTCCCCGCGCGCTGCTCGCGCGGCGTCGGGTCCTCGTCCCCGGAACGAGAAGAAGGCCCCGGAGATCCGGGGCCTTCTTCGGCTGTGCGCGAGGGGGGACTTGAACCCCCACGCCCTATACGGGCACTAGCACCTCAAGCTAGCGCGTCTACCTATTCCGCCACCCGCGCATGGGTGTTTCGGTTTCGCAACCGAGGATCGACACTAGCACGCCGCGAAGCCGGTCCGATAATCGGACGGCCGGATGCGGCGACCCGCGCATGAAACGGATCCGACACGCGCGGCGGGTACGGTAGTCCGCATGCCCACGAGCGAGACCGCGCTGCCCGAGGTCGCCCGGATCGCCTCCGATCTCATCCGATTCGACACGTCGAACTTCGGCGGCGGCAACGCCCGCGGTGAGCGCGAGGCGGCCGAGTACGTGGGGGCGTTCCTGTCCGCCGTGGGGCTCGAGCCCGAGTACTACGAGCCGATCCCGCGCCGCACGAACGTCGTCGCACGGGTCGCCGGTCGCAACCGGGACAAGCCCGCGCTGGTGCTCCACGGCCACCTCGACGTGGTGCCGGCGATCGCGGAGGACTGGAGCGTCGACCCGTTCGCGGGCGAGATCCGCGACGGCGTGCTGTGGGGCCGCGGCGCCGTGGACATGAAGAACATGGACGCGATGATCCTCGCGTCCGTCGCCGAACTGCTGCGCGCGGGGGAGCTGCCCGAGCGCGACCTCGTGCTCGCGTTCTTCGCCGACGAGGAGAACGGCGGCGTCGAGGGATCGGCGCTGGTCGTGCGCGACCGCCCGGAGTGGTTCGCGGGCGCCACCGAGGCGATCAGCGAGGTCGGCGGCTACTCGATCGCGGTCGGCGACCGCCGCGCGTATCTGCTCCAGGTCGGCGAGAAGGCGCTCGTGTGGATCCGGCTCGTCGCCCGCGGGCGCGCGGGGCATGGCAGCCGGCTGCATCCGGACAACGCCGTCACGGCCCTCGCCGAGGCCGTCGCGAAGCTCGGCCGCACGCCGTGGCCGGTGCGGTTGACCGCCACCACCCGCCGCTTCCTCGACGACCTCGCGGTGCTCGCGGATGCAGCGCCCGACGCCGACCCCGACGAGCTCGCCGACCGCACCGGCGCGGCGGCCGCGTTCCTGCGCTCGACGCTGCGGACGACGACGAACCCGACGGGGCTCACGGCGGGCTATAAGCACAACGTCATCCCCGACCGCGCCGAGGCGCTCATCGACGTGCGTACCCTCCCGGGCACGGAGGAGAGCGTGCTGGCGGAGATCCGCGACATCGTGGGGCCCGGTGTCGAGATCGAGGTCGTGCACCAGGACATCGGTCTCGAGGTGCCCTTCGCCGGCGACCTCGTCGATGCGATGGTCGCGGCGCTGGACCGGGCCGACCCGGGCGTGCCGGTGCTGCCGTATCTCATGGGCGGCGGCACCGACAACAAGGCGCTGTCCGAGCTCGGGATCGCCGGCTACGGCTTCGCGCCGCTGCGCCTGCCCGCCGACCTCGACTTCACCGGCATGTTCCACGGCGTCGACGAGCGCGTGCCCGTCGACGCGCTCGTCTTCGGCCAGCGCGTGCTGACCGACCTCATCCGCACCTATTGAGGGGCTCGCATGCAGATTCTCGAAGCGATCATCCTGGGTCTCGTGCAGGGCCTCACCGAGTTCCTGCCGATCTCCTCGAGCGCGCACCTGCGGATCGTGGGGGAGTTCCTGCCCGGGGCGCAGGACCCGGGCGCCGCGTTCACCGCGATCACGCAGATCGGCACCGAGGCGGCGGTCGTGGTCTTCTTCTGGCGCGACATCGTCCGCATCATCGGACGCTGGTTCCGCTCGCTGAGCGGCGCGGTGCCGCGGCGCGACCCCGACGCCCTCATGGGCTGGTACATCATCGTCGGCTCCGTGCCGATCGTGGTGCTCGGCGTGGCGTTCCAGGACCAGATCGAGACGACCTTCCGGTCGCTGTGGCTCGTGGCCACGATGCTCATCGTGTTCGGCGTGCTGCTCGGTGTCGCCGACATCCTCGGGCGCCGCACGCGGACGCTGGAGAACCTGACGTGGGGCCGCGCGATCGTCTTCGGACTCGCGCAGGCGCTCGCCCTCATCCCGGGCGTCTCCCGCTCGGGCGGCACGATCACGGCCGGACGCCTCATGGGCTTCGACCGCCCGTCCGCGGCCCGCTACGCGTTCCTCCTCGCGATCCCCGCGGTCTTCGGAAGCGGCTTCTACCAGCTCGTCAAGCACGGCGGCGACGAGGGCGCGTACGGGCTGCTGGAGACCGGCATCGCCACCGTGGTCGCGTTCGGAGTCGGGCTGGCGGTGATCGCGTTCCTGATGCGCTACATCTCCAAGCGCAGCTTCCTGCCCTTCGTGATCTACCGCGTCCTGCTGGGCGTCGCGGTCATGATCCTGCTGGCGACGGGCGTCGTCCAGGCCGGCTGAGCCGGCCGGCTTCGGCCCTCAGCGGCGCGGCGGATCGTCGCGGCCGGGCTTGCCGGGGCCGTCGCCGCCGCGGCGGAGGTAGCGCTCGAACTCCTGCGCGATCGCGTCGCCGGAGGCCTCGGGGGAGTCCCACGTGTCGCGCGTGCGCTCGAGCTGGCGGATGTACTCCGTCATCTCCTCGTCGTCGGCCGCGGCGGCGTCGATCGACGCCTCCCACGCGATCGCCTCGGTGGCGAGGTCGCCGCGCGGCACCTCCGCGCCGGTGATGTCCTCGAGTCGGTCGAGGAGGGCGAGGGTCGCCTTGGGCGAGGGCGTGTGCCCCGCGACGTAGTGCGGCACGCTCGCCCACAGGCTCGCCGACGGGATGCCGGCCGCATCCGCCGCCGCCGACAGGACGCTCAGGATCCCCACGGGGCCCTCGTACGAGCTGCGCTCGAGGCCGAGTTCGACGCGCACACGCTCGTTCTCGCTGCCGGCGAAGACCGAGATGGGACGCGTGTGCGGCACGTCGGACATCATCGAGCCGAGCGCGACGATGCCGGTGATGTCCTCGCGCAGCGCCACGTCGACGAGCTCGTTCGCGAACGCCTGCCACGCACGGGCGGGCTCGGCGCCGGTGAGCAGCCACAGCTGCGTGCCGCGCGGCGGGTTCTCGGGGCGCAGCAGGGTGGCCTCGGGCCACGTGAGGCTGCGGCCGCCCTCGCCGTCGCTGACGATGTGCGGGCGCGTGTACTGGTAGTCGAAGTAGAGCTCGGGATCGACCGAGAACACCGGGACGTAGGAGCGCTTCGCGCGCAGCAGCGACACGGCGGCCGAAGCCGCCTCGCCCGCGTCGTTCCAGCCGTCGAAGGCGGTGACCAGAACCCGGCGACCCAGTGCGTCCACGCAACCTCCTCTGCCCCGGCGGGGTTCCCACCAGGATAGGCGCATCGGCGCGGGCGGGGGCCGGCGCGCTCGTACGATGGACGGATGACTGCGCCCCCGCCCGCCGCCGTCCTGTGGGACATGGACGGCACCCTCGTCGACACCGAGCCCTATTGGATGGCCGCCGAGACGCCGCTGGTGGAGAGCTTCGGCGGCACGTGGACGCACGAGCAGGCGCTGCAGCTCGTGGGCCTCGGGCTCGCCGACTCGGCACGCATCCTTCAGGGCGCAGGCGTGCGGATGGAGGTGCCCGCGATCATCGACCACCTCACCGACACGGTGATCACGAGCCTCGAGACCACGGGCGTGCCCTTCCGCCCGGGCGCGCGGGAGCTGCTGGCCGAGCTCAAGGAGCGCGGCGTGAAGACCGCGCTCGTGACGATGTCGGTGCGGCGCATGGCCGAGCGCGTCGCCGGGCTCATGGCGCCCGGCACGTTCGACGTGATCGTCGCCGGCGACGACGTCGAACGCCCCAAGCCCCACCCCGACGCCTACCTGAAGGCGTGCACCCTCCTGGGTGTCGCCCCCGAGCGCTGCGTCGCGATCGAGGACTCCCCGAACGGCGTGCGGGCAGCCGTCGCGAGCGGCGCCGTCACCCTCGGCGTGCCGCTCATGGTCTCCCTCGACGACTCCGGCGCGCACGAGCTGTGGCCGTCCCTCGCCGAGCGCGGCGTCGACGACCTCGCCGCGCTCCTCGACACGCACGCCGCTTCGACGGAGGCCGTCCGATGAGCGAGACCCCCCACCTCAGCGGCCCGTTCCGCATCGGCGACCGGGTGCAGCTGACCGGCCCCAAGGGGCGCCTGCACACCATCACGCTCCGCGAGGGCGGCGAGTTGCACACGCATCACGGCGTGCTGCGGCACGAGGCGCTCGTCGGCCAGCCCGACGGCAGCGTCGTCGTCAACAGCGGCGGCCACGAGTACCTCGCGCTGCGCCCGCTGCTGCGCGACTTCGTCATGTCGATGCCGCGGGGCGCGGCGATCGTGTATCCGAAGGACGCGGCGCAGATCCTCGCGCAGGCCGATGTGTTCTCGGGCGCCGTGGTCGTCGAGGCCGGCGTCGGATCGGGCGCCCTCGCCCTGTGGCTGCTGCGCGCGATCGGCCCGAGCGGGCGGCTGGTGTCGTTCGAGCGGCGCGAGGAGTTCGCCGACGTCGCCCGCGCGAACGTGGAGACGTTCCTCGGCACCGCTCCCGCGACGTGGCAGCTCGTCGTCGGCGATCTCGTCGAGGAGCTGCCCGGCGCCGTCCCGCCGGCATCCGTCGACCGCGTCGTGCTCGACATGCTCGCGCCGTGGGAGTGCATCGACGCCGTCGGCGACGCGCTCACGCCCGGCGGGGTCGTGCTCTGCTACGTCGCGACGGCGACGCAGCTCAGCCGCGTGGCGGAGTACATCCGCGGCACCGGCCTGTTCACCGAGCCCGAGGCCAGCGAGACGATGGTGCGCGGCTGGCACGTCGAGGGCCTCGCGGTGAGGCCCGACCACCGGATGGTGGCGCACACCGGGTTCCTCATCACCGCGCGCCGGCTCGCCCCGGGCGCCGTGCCGCCGGACGTGCGCAAGCGGGCGCTGAAGAAGCCGAGCTACGCCGATGAGGACGTCGAGATCTGGACCCCCGGCGCGGTCGGCGACCGCGAGATCACCGACAAGAACCTGCGCAAGCGCGTGCGGGAGGCCCAGCGCGCGGCCGAGGGCGTGCGTGGGGCCGGTCACGGCGCGCCGGAGAGCACCGTCTAAACTGTTCCGGTGCGCAGAACCCCCGCCCTCCTCGCCGTGACGGCCCTCGTGGCCGTCGGTCTCGTCGGCTGCACGGCGGCCGCGCCGGATGCCTCGTGCAACCCGACCACGCAGCAGTCGGGCGCGCTCGACGGCGTCGACGTCACGGGCGCGGATGACGCCCGACCCACGGTCGACCTCCCCACGCCGTTCAAGGTCTCCTCGACGGCGTCCAAGGTGCTCGAGCCCGGTCAGGGCACGGCGATCTCCGCCGACAACCAGCTCGTCGTGCTCGACATCACGATCTCCAGCGGCAGCACCGGCGAGCCGATCATCGCGACGCCCTACAACGGCGACATGAGCCGGGCGTTCCCGGTGTCGGAGTGGACCAAGGGCTTCCCGGGACTCGCCACCGCGCTCGAGTGCGTGACGCAGGGGAGCCGCCTGGTCATCGGCCTCGCGCCCGACGACCTCGCCGAGGGCGCGGCGTCGCAGCTCGGGCTCGCCGACGACGAGTCGGCCGTCGCGGTCGTCGACGTGCGCAAGGTCTACCTGCCGAAGGCCGAGGGCGCGCCCGTCTTCAACGAGAGCCGCGGGCTCCCGACCGTCGTCCGCGCTCCCGACGGACGCCCCGGCATCATCGTGCCGGAGGCGACGGCCCCCACCGACACCGTCGTGCAGGTGCTCGAACGCGGTGACGGCGCTGAGGTCGCCGACGGCGACACCGTGCGCGCGGCGTACACCGAGGTCTCGTGGCAGACCGGCAAGGTCGTGAACACGACGTGGGACGGCGCACCCGTCGCCGTGACCGACCAGAGCCTCCCCGCCGAGGTCGTCTCGGCCGTGCAGGGGCAGACGATCGGCTCGCAGCTGCTGGTGGTCGTGCCCGGGGACGAGGACGGTGCCGCGAGCGTCTACGTCGTCGACCTGCTCGGCATCGACGGCTGATCGCTCCGCGCCGGGCGGTGACGGCACCGCGACCGTAGGATGTCAGGGTGCCCTCGTCCGCCGTCAGGAACGCTCCCGAAGAGCGTCTGGTCAACCTCGTCGTCGCGCTCATGGCGACCGAGCAGGGGCTGACGAAGGACACGATCCTCTCCTCGGTCGCGGGTTACCGCGAGCAGGGCGAGGCAGGCGCGTCGAAGGACGCGCTCGAGAAGATGTTCGAGCGCGACAAGGAGAGCCTGCGAGGGCTCGGCGTGCCGATCGAGACGATCGGCGACCACGCCGACCCCGACGACCTGCGGGAGGCGCGTTACCGCGTGCCCACCGCCGAGTACGCCCTGCCCGAGGACATCACGTTCACTCCGGCGGAGATCGCGCTGCTGAACCTCGCCGGCGGCGTGTGGGGGAGCGAGTCGCTGTCGGCGGCGGCGCGCAGCGGACTGCGCAAGATCCGGGCCCTCGGCATCGCCGTCGACGAGCCGATCATCGGCTACGCCCCGCGCATCAACCTGCGCGATCCGGCCTTCGCGCCGCTCCAGCAGGCGATCGAGCAGAGCCGCGTCGTGGAGTTCCCGTACCTCCGCCCGGGAACGGAGGCGCCGCGGCGGCGCCGCATCCGTCCGCTCGCCCTCGTCGACTACGAAGCGCGGTGGCACGTGTTCGGCTACGACCTGAACATCGACGCCGACCGCACCTTCCTTCTCAGCCGCATCGTCGGCGACGTCCAGATCACACGCGACCGCTTCGATCCGGCGCTGCGCGACGGGGCGGGGGAGACCGCGCTCGCAGGGCTCCGTCGACTCGCGGCCGATCAGATCGCCGAGCTCGAGGTGCACCCCGGCACCGAGGCGGCGCTGCGCCTGCAGCGGCGCGCCGAGCCCTCCGAGCGCGGCCTGCGCGTGCCCTACGTCGACGTGCACGTGTTCGCCGACGAGCTCGCCTCCTACGGGCCCGAGGTGCGTGTCGTCGCGCCCGACGCACTCCGCGACGAGGTCGTCCGCCGGCTGCGCGCGACGCTCGAGCTCCACGCCGATGCGATCGAGGGGGAGCGATGAACGCGCAGCGCCCCCTCGTCGCCACCGACCGGGCGGCGCTCATGCTGCAGCTCGTGCCGTACCTCATCGGCAAGGGCGAGGTCCCCGTGGCCGAGGCGGCCGCCGAGTTCGACGTCACGCCCGCGCAGATGCGCGAGATGGTCGAGAAGCTCACCGTGATCGGGCTGCCCGGCGACGGCGGGTTCTGGCAGCTCCCGCACGAGCTGTTCGACATCGACTGGGATCTCCTCGACGAGCGCGACATCATCTCGATCACCAACACGGTCGGGCTCGAGCGGGCACCGCGGCTCACGGCGCGCGAGGCTGCGGCGCTCCTGGCCGGCCTGCAGCTCGTGCGCAGCGTCCCCGGCATCGGCGACAGCGACCTCGTGTCGGGGCTGCTCACGAAGCTGCGCGGCGGCGCGTCGGCGACGCCGGCCGACGTCATCGTCGCACCCGGCCCGGTCGACGGCGTGCGCGATGTCGTCGACGAGGCCCTGCGGGCCGGCGTCGCCATCTCCTTCACCTATCAGGCGCCGGATGCGGCGCCCACGACCCGCACGGTCGACCCGGTCAAGGTGCACATCACCGGCGGGCAGTGGTATCTGCAGGGGTGGTGCCACCTGCGCCGCGCGATGCGCACGTTCCACCTGGAGCGGGTGAGCGACCCCGTGCTGACCGACATCCCGGTCGCCCACGCCGCCGAGCCCGTGCCCGACCTGTTCGAGCCCGGCGAGAACGACGTGCACGTGCGCATCCGGTTCACCGCGGCCATCGCGCCGCTGCTCGGCGACTACCTCGACCGCGCGGACATCGAGGGTAAGGGCGCGATGCGCGAGGCGACTGTGCGCGTGGCCGACGAGCACAGCCTCAAGCGCCTCGCCGCGCGCCGCGGCGGCCTCGTCGAGGTGCTCGCCCCCGGCGCGGCCCGACGGGCGACCGCCGCGTGGGCGCGGGCCGGTCTCGAACAGTACGGCGCCGCGGCGGACTGACGGCGGCGCGCCGCGTCCGCGGCCCGGCTCCGGCCCTCGCGAACCCCCGCGGGTTACACTGGAGGAGCACGCCGCGCATAAGGAGAGACATCATGGGCATCTTCGGCAACGCATTCGGGTGGCCGCACCTGCTCCTCATCCTCGCGGTCATCCTGCTGCTGTTCGGGGCGGCGAAGCTGCCGGCGCTCGCCAAGAGCATCGGGCAGTCCACGCGCATCTTCCGCGGCGAGATGAAGGCGATGAAGGCCGAGGACGGCGCCGGCAAAGACGCGGGGACGTCGGCTCCCGCCGCCGAGACCGCGCCGGAACCGGTGCGCAACGAGACCTCCACCGCCGCCGGCGGCAAGCCAGACGCGCAGCAGTAAGTCCGTGGTCACGACCGGATCTCCCCGCGTCGACAGCCCCGACAGCCCGCGCCGCGATCGGCGGATGTCGCTCGCGCAGCACCTCGTCGAGCTCCGTCGGCGACTGCTCATCGCCGTGCTCGCACTCGTCGTGGGCATGGTGATCGCGTTCATCATCACCGACCCGGTCATCCAGCTGCTCACGCAGCCGATCCAGATCATCGCCGAGCAGCGCGGCACCGACTTCGCCAAGCTCAACTTCGACTCGATCACGTCCGGCTTCGACCTGCGGATGCGGATCGCCTTCGCGATCGGCATCATCCTGTCGGCGCCGGTGTGGATGTGGCAGATCTGGGCCTTCGTCATGCCGGGGCTCACGCGCAAAGAGGTCCGTTACACGTGGGGCTTCCTGGGGGCGGCGATCCCGCTGTTCTTCCTGGGCTGCTTCGTGGGCTGGGCGATCATGCCGCACATCATCGAGCTCATGGCGACCTTCGTGCCCGAGCAGGGCGCGCTCTTCTTCAAGTACGACTACTACTACGACTTCATCTTCAAGCTGCTCGTGGTCGTCGGCGTCGCGTTCGTGCTGCCCGTCTTCCTCGTCGCCCTGAACCTCGCGGGCGTCGCGTCGGGCGTGGCGATCCTCAAGGGCTGGCGCGTGGCGATCCTCGTGTCGACGATCTTCGCCGCGGTGGCGACGCCCGCCGCCGACATCACCTCGATGCTGCTGCTCGGGGGCATCATGGTCGTGCTGTACTTCGCCGCCGCGCTGGTGTCGCTCTTCTTCGATCGGCGTCGCCGCAAGCGCGAGCAGCGCCTGTTCGCCGAGGAGCCGGGAACGGCCGCATGAGCACGCCGAGTCCGGCGGAGCGCTTCGCGCGCGCGGGGGAGCGGTCGCGGCATCCGCAGACGGTGCTGTTCGCGGGCATGCAGCGGTTCGAGCTCGACGACTTCCAGATCGCCGGATGCCAGGCGCTCGAGGAGGGGCGCAGCGTCTTGGTGGCCGCGCCCACCGGCGCCGGCAAGACGATCGTGGGGGAGTTCGCCGTCCACCTCGCGATGCAGGAGCCCGGCGACAAGGCGTTCTACACGACGCCGATCAAGGCGCTGTCGAACCAGAAGTTCCGCGAGCTGCAGGAGGTGTACGGCGCCGACGAGGTGGGTCTGCTCACCGGCGACACGAACATCAACGGATCGGCACGCATCGTCGTCATGACGACCGAGGTGCTCCGCAACATGCTCTACGCCGATTCGTCAGCGCTCCGGGGCCTGCGCTACGTCGTCATGGACGAGGTGCACTACCTCGCCGACCGCTTCCGCGGCGCGGTGTGGGAGGAGATCATCATCCACCTCCCGCGCGCGGTGCGGCTCGTGTCGCTGTCGGCGACGGTGTCCAACGCCGAGGAGTTCGGCGACTGGCTCGACACCGTGCGCGGCGACACCGAGGTCATCGTGTCGGAGGTGCGCCCCGTGCCGCTCGAGCAGCACGTGCTCGTCCGCGGCGACCTGCTCCCGCTCTTCGATGACCGCGCCGGCATCGCCACCGCACAGGTGAACCAGGAGCTGCTGCGCATCCGCTCCGGCTCGGGGGCGACGTACGAGAACAACCGGCGCGTGCAGGCGGCGCGCTCGGCGCGGCAGGCGGGCGACGTCGCCCACGGCCGCCGACCCCCGCGCGGGGGGCAGCGCCCGGTCCGCTCGGCGAACGTGCGGCGGATCGAGCGTCTCGACCGCCCCGATGTCGTCGAGCTGCTGCGCCGCGCCAACCTCCTGCCCGCGATCTTCTTCATCTTCAGCCGGGCCGGATGCGACGCCGCCGTGCAGCAGGTGCGCCGCGCCGACATCCGCCTGACATCGGTCGAGGAGCGGCGGGAGATCCGCGAGATCGTGGAGGAGCGCACGCGGACGCTCCGCGACGAGGACCTCGCCGTCCTCGGCTTCTGGGAGTGGCGCGAGAACCTCGAGCGGGGCGTCGCGGCGCACCACGCGGGTCTCCTCCCGGCCTTCAAGGAGGTTGTCGAAGAGCTCTTCCAGCGCAAGCTCGTGAAGGCCGTGTTCGCCACCGAGACACTCGCGCTCGGGATCAACATGCCCGCCCGCACGGTCGTGCTCGAGAAACTGGAGAAGTTCAACGGCGAGGCGCGCGTCGCGATCACGTCGGGGGAGTACACGCAGCTGACCGGTCGTGCCGGCCGCCGCGGCATCGACGTCGAGGGGCACGCGGTCATCCAGTGGACGGAGGGCCTCGACCCGCAGGCCGTGGCCGCGCTGGCCTCCCGCCGCACCTACCCGCTGAACTCGAGCTTCCGGCCGACGTACAACATGGCCGTGAACCTCATCGATCAGTTCGGCCGCGCGCGGGCGCGTGAGATCCTCGAGTCCTCGTTCGCCCAGTTCCAGGCCGACCGCGCCGTCGTCGGCCTCGCCCGCCAGGTGCGCGAGGCCGAGGATTCGCTCGCGGGCTACGAGGAGGCCATGACGTGCGACCGCGGCGACTTCCGCGAGTACTCCGCGATCCGCCGCGAGCTCTCCGACGCCGAGAAGCTCAACCGGCGCGACGCCACCGCGTCCCGCGGCGTGCGCGAGCAGCGGCAGCGCGAGATCGCGTCGCTGCGGCGGCGGATGCAGCGGCATCCGTGCCATTCGTGCCCCGATCGCGAGCAGCACGCCCGCTGGGCGGAGCGCTACTGGAAGCTCAAGCGCTCCACGGACAAGATCCGGCACCAGATCCAGACGCGCACCGGCACCGTCGCGCGCATCTTCGACCGCGTCGTGGACGTGCTGACCGAGCTCGAGTACGTGCGCGTCGAGGACGACGGCCGCACCGTCCTCACCCCGGCCGGGCGCACGATGCGCCGCATCTACGGCGAGCGGGATCTGCTCGTGGCCGAGTCGTTGCGCCTGGGGCTGTGGCGCACGCTCGACGCGCCCTCGCTCGCCGCGATGGCGTGCTCGCTCGTGTACGAGCCGCGCCGCGACGACCAGGGCCCGGGCGAGCACGGGCTGCCGCGCGGCGCGTTCCGATCCGCGCTGGATGCGACCCAGACGCTGTGGCAGGAGCTCGACGACCGCGAGCGGGAACATCACCTGCCCGGCAGCGAGCCGCTCTCGGCGAGTCTCGCGAGCGCGATGCATCAGTGGACCCGGGGTGCGGCGCTGGACCGCGTGCTCGTGGACGCCGACATGGCCGCGGGTGACTTCGTCCGGTGGGCGAAGCAGACGATCGATTTGCTCGACCAGATCTCGCTCGTGGCCGATGCGCCCCTCGCCGGGGTCGCGCGGACGGCGCTGGACGGGGTGCGACGCGGGATCGTCGCGTACAGCGGCGTGTGACCGGGCCGCGCACTCGGGGCTCAGCGGCCCCACAGCGTCGCGCCACTAGGGTGGGGGACGTGCCCCGATCCGCGCGAGCGTCCCGAGCCTCGGGCGCCGTGGCGCGGACCCGCCGCATGTGGGCGCTGCCGCTGTGGGCGGCCGTCCTCACCGCGCTCGTGGGCGGCCTGCTCCTGGACGCGTCCTTCCCCGATGTCGGCTGGTGGCCGCTCGCGTTCGTCGCGATCGTCTTCGGGCTCGTGTCCCTCATGGGCCGCAGCGTCGGCGGGGCGCTGCTGGTCGGGTTGGTGTTCGGGGCGGCGTTCTGGTTCACCCACGTCGCGTGGACGACGCGGTACCTCGGCCCGGTGCCGTGGGCGGCGCTCGCGGGGCTCGAGAGCGTGCTGTGGGCTGTCGGCAGCATCCCGATCATGTTCGCCTACCGCTGGCTGCCGCGGGTGCTGCCCGGGCGCTGGGCGCGCTTGACGCTCCTGCCGGTGCTCGTGGCCGGGGCCTGGACGCTGCGCGAGCTCGTGATGGGGTCGTTCCCCTATACAGGCTTCCCCTGGGGGCGGATCGGTATGAGCCAGTCCGAGAGCCCCCTCGCCTCCGTCGCATCGTGGGTCGGCGTGACGGGCCTGACGTTTCTCATCGTCTTCGCGTGCGCGGCGCTCGTCGAGGCGGCGCGTGTGGGGGCGTGGCGCGATCTGCGTACGCTCCTGCCCGGCGGTATCGCCGTGGTCGTGCTCGTGACGCTGCCGGCGTTTCCCACGACGGCGGCGGGGGAGATGCGCGTGGGCAGCGTGCAGGGCAACGGGCCGAGCGGGTACTTCGACGAACGCGCGCGGGGCGACATCCTGAACGCGCAGCTCGCGGCCACCGCGCCGCTGTTCGCCGACGACCTCGACCTCGTGGTGTGGCCCGAGGGCGGGATCGACTCGGACCCGCTGTCGAACGCGGCGACCGCGCGCACGCTCGACGCCCTCTCCCAGCGCATCGGCGCACCGCTGCTTGTCAACGCCGCCACCGAGCGGGGCGACGACGAGTTCAACACGTCGCTCCTGTGGGAGCCGGGGACCGGAGCGGTGGCCCTGCACGACAAGACCCACCCGGTGCCGTTCGGCGAGTACGTGCCCGACCGGCCGTTCTTCGAGATGCTCGCCCCCGACCTCATCGGTCTCATCGGGCGCGAGTACACGCCGGGCACGAACGCGCCGTTCGTGCGCGTCGGCGACGTGGGCGTCGGGCTCGCGATCTGCTTCGACGTGATCTACGACGACGTGATCTGGGACGGCGCGCGCGACGGCGCGCAGTTCTACGCCTTCCAGACCAACAACGCCGACTTCCGCGGCACGGATGAGAACGTGCAGCAGCTGGCCTTCGCCCGCATGCGCGCGATCGAGACGGGACGCGCGGTCGTCAACATCTCCACCGTCGGCACGAGCCAGGTGATCGCCCCCGACGGCTCGGTCATCGACGGGCTGCCGGCGGGCGCGGCGGGCGCCATGGCCACAACCGTGCCCCTGCGCACGGGCCTGACCGCGGCGGTCGTGATCGGGCCCGCGGTGCAGCTCGTGCTCGGCTGGGGTGCGGCGCTCGCCCTCGCGGTGCTCGGGGGCGTCGCGGTCTTCCGCCGCGAGCCCTGATCACACCGTGTCTGAGCGCTGCGTCGCAGACGAAGACGCCGGCCCCCGAGGGGACCGGCGTCGTTGTCTGTGGCGGCGGGGCGCTCAGGCGGAGATCTTCTCCGTCGTGACGTCCTCGCCGGCTCCGCGACGGGCACGGACGTAGGCCAGGCGCTCCTCGAGGAGCTCCTCCAGCTCGGCGATCGTGCGCCGCTCGAGCAGCATGTCCCAGTGCGTGCGCGGGGCCTTGTCCTCGCTGTGGTCGACGGTCGCGGTGCCATCGCCGATCCGCAGCAGCGCCTCGGCGCCGCACGTGCGGCACTCCCAGCTCTGCGGCACCTCGGCGTCGGCGGCGAACGTCAGGGTGGTATCGCGCCCGCACGTGGCGCAGGTGTAGGTGTGCTGAACGCGGTCGTGGAACACGACGCCCTCTTCGCTCTGTAGGCTCTGGGCGCCGAGCCGAACGCCACGCAGACTGCGGTCTGCCATTGTGTGGTCCTCTCGTCGATCCTCAGGTATAACGCCGGCACCTGGGCGATCCATCCGAACGGACCGGACGCATCACGCATTCACAGAGGATGCTCAGCGGGCGTCGCGCGCGGGACCGGCCGCGACGGCGAGTGCGACATCGGCGCGGTCGGTCACGAGCCCGTCGACGCCGTGGTCGAGGAGCCGCCGCATCTCGTTCGGCTCGTTGACCGTCCACACGTGCACCTCCACGGCCGCCCGATGGGCCGCCTCCAGGAGGCGGTGCGAGAGCACGGGGATGCCGCGGTGACGTACCGGGATCTGCAGCGCGTCGACGTCGGCGAGCAGCCGCGCGACGGCACGACGGCGTCGGAGGGCGAGCGCCGCGAGCACACGTGCGATCGTCCCCGACCCGGGCGAGGTCGCCGGGCGGTGCGCCGCACCCGCCTTCTCCGCAGCCGCGAGGGCGGCGAGGCGTCGTTCGTCGGAGAAGCTCGTCAGGAGCACGCGGTGCGCGTCGCCGGCGACGAGCCGCCCGACCGGCTCCGCCGCATCCGGCGCCTTCACGTCGAGGTTGAACCGCACGTCGGGGAAGGTCTCGAGCGCCTGCTCGAGCGTGATCAGACCGCCGCGGTCGGACATCACCTCCGCCAGCTCGTGCGCGCGCACCTCCCGCACCCGGCGCGGGTCGCCCGCGACACGGGCGAGGTCGTCGTCGTGGAACAGCACGACGACGCCGTCGCTCGTGAGGTGGCAGTCGGACTCGACGTACACGGCCCCCGCCGCATGGGCCGCGGCCACGGCGGCGAAGGAGTTGTCGACCGTGCCGTGCGCCGCGGCGTCATCGGTGACGAGGCCGCGATGGGCGAGCACGCGCGGCCCGGGGCCGCTCAGATACGGATGCGTCACCGAGGAGCGTCGGGGGAGGGCGGCGTGGTATCCGTCGCGACGCCCGGGGCGTCACCGGGGCCGGCAGGAACGCCCGACGCCGCCTCCGCCGCGATGTCGCCCGCATCCGATGCGGCCTGGCGGGCGGCCGCCACTGCTTCGTCCGCGATGCCGGAGGACGGCGGGCGGGTCGCCGGGACGCGTCCTGCGCGCGGCGTCTCCGCGCGGCCGCCGAACGCGTCGCCGATGCCCTTGAGCGCCTCGGTGAGCTCGCTCGGGATGATCCACAGCTTGCTCGACGGGCTCTCGCTGATCTTGGGGAGCGTCTGCAGGTACTGGTAAGCCAGGAGCCCCTCGTCCGGGCCACCGGCGTGAATCGCCTGGAACACCATCTGGATGGCCTCGGACTCGCCCTGCGCGCGCAGGACCGCCGCCTGCTTGTCGCCCTCCGCACGCAGGATCTCCGCCTGCCGGCGTCCCTCGGCCTCGAGGATCTGCGACTGTTTCGAGCCCTCGGCGGTGAGGATCGCGGCACGCCGGTCGCGCTCGGCGCGCATCTGCTTCTCCATCGAGTCCTGGATCGACACGGGCGGGTCGATGGCCTTGAGCTCGACGCGGGAGACGCGGATGCCCCACTTGCCGGTCGCCTCGTCGAGCACGACGCGCAGCTGGCCGTTGATCTCATCGCGGCTGGTCAGCGCCTCCTCGAGATTCAGACCGCCGACGACGTTGCGCAGGGTCGTTGTGGTCAACTGCTCGACGGCGCCGAGGTAGTTGGCGATCTCGTACGTCGCGGCGCGCGCGTCGGTGACCTGGAAGTACACGACCGTGTCGATCGAGACGACGAGGTTGTCCTCCGTGATCACCGGCTGCGGCGGGAAGGACACGACCTGCTCGCGCATGTCGATGAGCGGACGCAGCCGGTCGATGAAGGGCACGAGGAGGTTCAGGCCCGGCATGAGGGTCTTGTGATAGCGCCCGAGGCGCTCCACGATGCCGGCGTTGGCCTGCGGGATGATCCGGATGCTGCGGAAGATCACCACGAGCACGAAGATCAGGACGGCGGCGGCGAGCACCCATCCGATCAGGGCCGGGACGACATCGGTCGCGCTCATTCGGCGCCTCCCTCGGGGCGGGGGCGTACCACGGCGGTCGCCCCGTCGATGCGGGCCACGCGGATCGCGGACCCCGGTTCGAGTTCTCCGTCCGCCTCGGTGCGCGCGGTCCAGACGTCGCCGTTCGCGAGCTTCACCTGCCCGCCGACGCCCGACACGGTGGACACGACGCGGCCCTCGATGCCGAGCAGCGCCTCGATGTTGGACGGACTCGTGTCGGACGCGCGATGCAGTCGGCGAAGCAGCGGCGGGCGAAGGGTCAGCAGCAGGACCGCGGCGACCGCGGCGGCGAGGATGACCTGAAGCCACAGCGGTGCGCCGAGAAGGTCGGAGCCGAGACCGGCGAGACCGCCGATCGAGAGCATCAGGAACGTCAGATCGAGGGTGAGCATCTCGATCACGAGGAACACCAGCATGAGGACGAGCCAGCCGATCCACGCCCACTGCTCGACGATCTGGAGTAGCTCCATCGTGCGCCTCCTTGTGCGTCGAAACTAACATGCGGCCGGCGCCGGAGGGCCGGATTGGTAGGGTCGGAGAGGCCGCGCGCCCCCCGCGTGGGCGATGCGGCTCCGTCTCGCAGAACCCAGGAGAGCCCGTGTCCCAGATCCTCCCGCCCGACTCCCTCCGCGGCAAGACCGCGCTCGTGACCGGATCCTCCCGCGGCATCGGCGCCGACACGGTGCGCTACCTCGCGGAGGCCGGCGCCAACGTCGTCATCAACTACCGCAACAAGGCGCCGCGCGCCGAGAAGCTCGCGACGGAGCTGCGCAGCCTGGGCGTCGAGGTGCTGGTCGTCGGCGCCGACCTCACCGACGAGACCTCGGTGCAGGCGATGTTCAGCGAGGTCGAGCGCGCCTTCGGCGGCCTCGACGTGCTGGTGCTGAACGCGTCGGGCGGCATGGAGGCCGGCATGGCCGAGGACTACGCGCTGCAGCTGAACCGCGACGCGCAGGTGCGCGTGCTGACGACCGCCCTCCCGCTGCTGGGTTCGGGCGCCCGCGTCGTGTTCGTCACGAGCCATCAGGCGCACTTCATCCGCAGCACGCCGACCATGCCGGAGTACGAGCCCGTCGCCCTCTCCAAGCGTGCGGGCGAGGACGCCCTGCGCGAGATGATCCCGCAGCTCCAAGAACGCGGCATCGGGTTCGTCGTCGTCTCGGGCGACATGATCGAGGGCACGATCACGGCGACGCTGCTCGAGCGCTCCAACCCGGGCGCCATCGCGTCGCGCCGCGAGTCGGCCGGCCGGCTCTACAACGTGTCGGAGTTCGCCGCCGAGGTCGCGCGGGCTGCGATCGACCCGGTTCCCGCCGACCACACCCGGCTCGTCGGCGACACGTCGTCGTTCGGCGAGGCCTGACCCGTGCGCGCTGCGGATATCGAGCAGCTCATCGGCGTCGGCCGGCCGGCGGTCGCACGGGACGGCGCGTTCGCCGTCTTCGCGACCTCACGCCCCGACATCGCGGCCAACCGCAACGTCGGACAGCTGTGGCGCGCCGATCTGGTCTCCGGCGCGGTGCGCCGGCTCACCGCCGGTGTCGCGGATGCGGCGCCGCAGCTGCATCCGGATGACGCGCGCGTCGCGTTCCTGCGGGCCGACGGCAAGGGGCGGCGGCAGGTGTTCGTCCTGCCCCTCGACGGCGGGGAGGCGGTGCAGGTGACGGACGCGCCGCTCGGCGTGGAGGCGTTCGCGTGGTCGCCCGACGGTGCGAGGCTCGCGTTCACCGCGCGCGTCCCGGAGCCCGGCCGGTACGGCTCGGTCGACGGACTCGAGGCCGCGGCGGAGTCGCCGCGCCGGGTCGACGGGGTCCGCTGGCACGCGAACGGCCTCGGTTACATCGCCGACCGCCCCGCGCAGGTGTTCGTCGTCGACGCTCCCGACGTGTTCGCCGAGCCGTCGTACGAGCCCGCGCCGCGCGTGCGCGCGGAGGGGGAGGAGGCGCCGTCGCGGCGCGTCGTGCCCGCCGAGGCGCTCGCCCTGACCGAGGGCACGACGAGCTGGAGCGGCGTCGTGTGGTCGGCCGACGGACGCGACGTGCTCTCGGTGCCCGACGACATCGAGTCCGCACGCCGCGATCTGCGCAACCGGCTGGTCGCGATCGCCACAGACGGATCGGGCACGCGCGAGGTGCTCGGGATCGACGCCGATCTGTCGCTGTCGGATGTCGCCGTCGCCGACGACGGCACAGTGTTCGTGCTGGCGAACGACGTCGGTGCATCAGGCGTCGACTTCGTCGCACCCGGGGTGGCGCTGTACGTGGTGGAGGACGGTGGACCGCGCGTGCTGACCGACCCCGAGACGGTCGATCTCGGCGAGGTCGGCAGCGCGATCACCTTCGACGGCGCCGACGCACTCGTGCAGGATCGCACCCGGGGGCGCGTCCGGCTGCTGCGCGTGTCGCGCGAGGACGCTGCATCCGAGGTGCTCGGCGGCGACGTCGAGGTCACGGGTGTCGGCACGGGAGGCGGCCGCGTCGTCGTCGCCGTCTCCACGACTGACGCGTTCGGCGAGCTCGGTGTGGTCGAGGGTGGCGCGCTGCGCCTCCTGACGGACTTCGGGGCCGCGATCCGCTCCGCCGGTGTCTCCCAGCCGCGCGAGATCGTCGTCGACGGCCGCGACGGCTATGCCGTGCACGGCTGGATCGCGACCCCGGAGGGCGACGGTCCGTTCCCGGTGATCCTCCAGATCCACGGCGGCCCGTATGCCTCGTACGGCATCCACGTGTTCGACGAGACGCAGGTGCTCGTCGACGCGGGGTACGCGGTCGTCTACGGCAACCCCCGCGGCAGTGCGGGATACGGCCGGGCGCACGGACGCGCCATCCGCGGGGCGATGGGCACCGTCGACTCGGAGGACGTCCTGTCGCTCCTGGACGGCGCGATCGCGGCGGACCCGCGGCTCGACGGCGGCCGCGTCGGCGTCATGGGCGGGTCGTACGGCGGCTACCTCACGGCATGGATCATCGCGCACGACCACCGCTTCGCCGGCGCCATCGTCGAACGCGGCTTCCTCGACCCCGTGTCGTTCCAGGGCACGAGCGACATCGGCTCCTTCTTCGGCGATGAGTACGTCGGCACCGATCCGGAGCGCATCCGCGCGCAGAGCCCCATGGCGGTCGTGGGTCGGGTGCGCACACCCACGTTCGTGATCCACTCCGAACTCGACTTCCGGTGCCCGCTGGAGCAGGCGACGCGCTACTACTCCGCGCTGAAGCGTCAGGGCACCGAGGCGGAGATGCTGATCTTCCCCGGTGAGAACCACGAGCTCACGCGCGGGGGCCAGCCGCGGCACCGCGTCGAGCGGTTCGACGCGGTGCTGGACTGGTGGCGCCGGAGGCTTCCGACCGGCTGAGGTCAGAGACCGCGCGCGAGGGTGGCGGCGCGGACGAGCTGGAAGACACCCAGCACGAGCAGCGAGACGCCGACGAAGATCCAGAGCACGGCGACGTACAGCGGCGAGAAGAGCAGCACGATACCGGCCAGGATGCTGACGATCGCGAAGAAGATCGTCCATCCGCGCGTCCCGGCCGCCCCGAGGGTTGTCAGCGCGACCACGCCTTCGACGATCCAGACAATGCCGAGGAAGACGCCGATGAAGACGGCGAAGCTCACGGTCGCAGCGGCGATGTTCGACAGCGCGACGATGCCCGCGATGACGAACAGGACGCCGAGCACGATGTGGCCGACGCGCGACCACGTGCCCTGCGCGCGCGAGAACAGGCCCATCGCCGCATAGACGAGGCCGGCGACGATCGCGTAGACCGCGATGATGCCGACCGCGACCTGAGCGGTGCGGCCGGGCCAGATGAGGATGAGCAGCCCCACGACCACAGAGACGATGCCGCTGACGAGGAGTGCGGTGCGCAGGGCCCGGAGAGCGGTGCGGGCGGAGGAGTCGGTCGACATGTGGCGCCTTTCTGAGAGAAAGCTGTGAGCCGTCGACGCCAGCATAGAGGACGCCGGGGGAGTATCGGGGCCGGGCGCGCTCGTCAGGCCAGGAGGGTCGCTGCGAGGAAGAGGACGGGTACGCACCCGACGGTCGTGACGAAGATCGTGTCGCGCGCGGTGATCTCACCGACACCGTAGCGCTGGGCGAACAGGAACACGTTCTGGGCCGTGGGCAGCGCGGCGAGGACGACGACGATGCGCACCTGCTCGGGAGGTAGGGAGAATGCCAGCGCCCACAACCATGCCGCGAGCGGCATGACGAGGAGCTTCAGGGTCGACGCGACGAGGACGTCGGCGCGGCGGCCGACGGTGGACAGGACGCGCTGCCCGTGGAGCGACATGCCGTAGGAGATCAGGAGGACCGGGACGCCCGCGCCCGCGATCAGCTGCACGGGGTCGAGCACGAGGGGCGGCAGGTCGACACCGGCGACGGCGACGAGGACGCCCGCGCCCGCGCCCCACAGCATCGGGTTGCGGAAGGTCTGGCGGAGGATGCGCCGAACCGAGCGTGCGCCGGAGGTCGCGGCATCCAGCAGCGCCAGAGCGATCGGCATGAAGACGAGCAGCTGCACCAGCACGACCGGCGCCGAGTAGGCCGCGTCGCCGAGGATGTACAGCGACAGCGGGATGCCGATGTTGTTCGCGTTCACGTAGCCGCCCGCCGTGGCGCCGACGACGGTCTCGCCGAGGCCGCGCCGGAGGAAGAGCACGGCGATGACGGTGAAGACGGCGAACATCGACAGGGCGGCGAGAGCCGAGACGGGCAGAAGCGCGGAGAAGAGCGTGCGCAGGTCGGCCTGAGCGAGGATCGAGAACAGCAGGAAGGGCGACAGCACGAAGAACGTCAGTCGACTCAGGACGATGCGCGCTCCGTCGCCGAGCAGGTTCGTCCGGGCGATGACGTACCCGACGGCGACGGCCAGTCCGACGACCGCGAAACCGGTGAGGATCTCGATCATCGCGTGCCGGCCCCGTGCCGGACGCGTCGCGATCGCTCCGTGGGCATAGCTCCGACCCTACGGCGTCCTGCGCGGGCGCTCCGACCGACGCCGCCGTCAGGGCTTGTTCTTGCCGGAACCCTTGTCGTCGTTCGGCGGCTTGGGCTTGTCCTTGTCTCCACCCGGTCCGCTGTTGTCCGGCTCGGAGTCCTCGGACCCCGAGTCCTCGGCGTCGTCGTCCGCCTGGGTCGGCGCGGGCGCGGGGCTCGGCGAAGCCTGCGCGGCGAGGTCCGCGCGGATGGTCGCGATGGTCGCCAGGATCGCGTCGGCCTGCCCGGCGCTGAGGCTGCCCGCCTCGCGGTCCGCCTCCACCCGGGCCTCGAGGGCATCGAGAGACGCGGATGCGGCGGTCGCGTCGCCTGCGGCGACCTGGTCGGCCGCGCTCACGACGAGGGACGACAGCCCGTCGTTCGCGGGCTGCGCGGCGCAGCTCCCGAGGACGAGCGTGCCGGCGAGGACCGTCGCGGCGACGAGCCGGCGTACCCGAGTCATTCCTGCACCTCCTCGAGGAGCTGGCGGAAGTGGTCGTCGAAGGGTGCGGGCAGCGCCGGCAGAGTCGGCGCCGGGTCCGGCGACGAGGCCGCCAGCGTCGGCGCGACCAGGGCCGTCGCGATGCCGCCGAGGACGACGACGGCCGCGACGATGAGCGCGATGGGCACCCAGCGCGGAAGGCGTCGGGCGGCCGGGGGAGCGGCGGGTCCGGCAGAGGGGAGGACCTTCGTCTGCGCCGTCGGCGCCGCATCCGCGGGCGGCAGCACGCGCGTGCGGTCGGTCGCATCGGCGAGGGGAGAAGGGGAGGGGGAGCGCAGCCGGTCGGCCGCGCGCACGACGGCGTGCGCATCCGGGCGGTGTGCAGGCTCGAGAGCGGTCATGGCCGAAAGGAGGCCGCGCCAGTCGGCCGGCACCTCATCGGGGATGCGCGGCGGTGCGACCAGGCGTGCAGCGAGCGCCTCGTGCGGCGTCGCCTGCGGGTAGGCGCGCCGCCCGGTGAGCGCTTCGAGCAGGACGAGACCGAGCGCATAGACGTCGGTCGGCGTGCCGGCGCGTTCGCCGCGCGCCTGCTCGGGGCTGAGGTACGCGGCGGTGCCGACGAGCGTTCCGGTGACCGTGACCTTCGCGGAGTCGACGAGCGACGCGATGCCGAAGTCGGCGAGGGTCGCACGCGGCGGCGCGGTCGGGATCGCCGAGGGACGGAGTAGGACGTTCGACGGCTTGATGTCGCGGTGGACGATTCCGCGGTCGTGGATGACGTGCAGCGCCTCGCCCAGCTCGCCGGCGAGCACCGCGGTGTCGCCCGGGCTCAGGGGACCGCGCGCGATCCGCGCGGCGAGCGTCGGTCCGTCGATGAGCTCCATCACGAGGTACGCCGGCGTGCTCTCCAGATGCGCGTCGAACAGCGTCACAAGCGACGGGTGCGTGAGCGACGCGAGCAGACGCGTCTCGGAGGCGACACGGGCGGCGTCGGTCGTGTCGGCGGCCGCGGCGGCGAACACCTTGACGGCGACATCGCGGTCGAGATGCAGATCGCGGGCGCGGAACACCGTCGCATAGCCGCCACGGCCGAGCACGCCGTCCAGGCGGTAGCGCTCGTCGAGCACGGCGCCGACCGCAGGCGTCGCCGAGGAATCCGTCACGTCGGTCACCGTTCGACGATACGACGACGGCGGCGTCGCAGCCTCCACGGAGCCGGGTGTTGACGTGGCCGCCCACCGCGGCGTAGTGCGGTGTTCCGACCCGGTCAATGCACGTTTCGGTGCGTCACGGGCGGTAGTCCTCGGAGCACCTGCGGCGCGGTGTCGTCGGGCGCGCCGAGCGGCGTCGCACCGCCGGAGCCGATCGACGTCAGCGCGCGTGCGAGCGCTGCGAGCGCCGTGGTGATGACACCGCGCCGCCGCGCGTGGGGCTGATCGTTCCTCATCGGCGCTCCTCGTCGGTGCAGCGAGCGTATGCGACGGGACGACGTCCCAGGAGGACGCTGACCGCACCACGATTTACCGATAATGCACATTATGTCAGTAAGTCGCTGGTCAGGCGATACCTCCCGCTCCCCTGACGACTCCCGGTCGGCATCGATCTGGATCGCTCGCGAAGAGTTAAGGACTCCGTGTCTTGACCTGTGCTGTGCGGGTGTGGTTCCCTTCACGCAGGTGGGGGCACCCGAACGGAGATCTCGTCGAGATTGCCGGCTCACGCGTTCGCGGGTCTCGGCGTAGGGAATTGAGTTGCTTCGTTCGAGGGTGTCCGTTGGTGTGCTCGCAATCGTTTCCGTGATCGTTTCTCTGGCGGTGTCGCCAACTACTGCGGCGGTCGCTTCCGAACCGTCGGCGGAGCCGCTGAAGTCTGTGTGGTCCCCGCCGGATGACGCTGCGGGACTGTCGGTGCCGGAGGACCGGCAGATTCCCGAGGACTCGTGGGCTCCGTTGCCGGAAGACCGGTTCTCGGCGGGCGGGTCTCAGATGCGGGCGCCCGCGGGCACCGTGGCCAGCGTGCCTGGACTGGGTGAGCAGCCGTGGTTCTCGTTCCAGGACTTCCCCGTCTCGCCGGACACGACGGTCCGGGTGAACACGGCGAACGGGAACCTTGTGGTGAAAGCGTCCGATTCTGCGATCGCGGTGCCCGGTTCGGGCTGCGGCAGGACCGGTACTACAACGGGCTCTCCACTCTGAACGGGAGTCTGGGCGGGGGCTGGCAGAGCAACAACGGCGCGAACGACATCGGGGTCGTTGCCGTCGCGGGCAGCTACGTGGATTACTTTGCCGTCAACGGCGCGAAGTTCCGATTCACCTGGAACGGGTCAGCGTACGTCGGCCCGGCGGGGTCGAACTTGACGATTACCAGGGACACCGCGTCTTCGACTGCCCGGTACGTGGTGGAGTCGAACAAGACCGGGGAGAAGTGGAAGTTCTCTACGAGCGGTTGGTTGACCTCGACTGTGGATCGCAATGGGGTCGGTGAGACATACAGCTACGGCTCGGGTGCGACCGCGGGGAAGATCACCAGCGTGGTGGCAGCCAACGGCCGCGGCTACACGTTCACGTACACCAGCGGCAACCTCACCTCCGTGACCGATTCCGCTGGCCGCGCTCAGACATACGAGTACGACACCGCTAACCGGCTCACCGAGGTCACCACTGCGGATGACAAGGTGTCGACGTACACCTACGACTCCACCGGCCGCCTCGAATCGCTCACCGTGCCCAGCGCAGCAGCAGCGACCACCACCGTGTGGTTCACGTACGACTCCTCACACCGGGTCACGCTGATCGAGCAGCAACCGGAGATCGAGACCAGCTTCGCCTACACCTCGGGGCAGACGGTGGTGACGGACTCCAACGATCACCCCGCCACCTACACGATCGATTCCCAGGGGCGGGTGACCGCCGCGAAGGACGCACTGAACCGCACTCAGTCGCAGACCTGGACGGCGAACAGCGATATCGCCACGTCCACCGACGCATTCGCGACCGGCAACATCACCACCTACACGTACGACGGCAACAACAACCAGACCGGCGCGCAGCTGCCCACCGGCGCCGCCGCATCCGCCGTGTACGCGGTAGGCGCGAACTGTTCCGCACCGAACACGGGCACGGCGTACCAGCCGAAGTGCTCGACCGATGACGCGGGGAACAAGAAGCAGTATCAGTACGACCCGGCTGGCAACCTGACCAAGCAGACCGACACCACCACGAGCACGGCGGTGACCGAGTTCGAGCGCACCTATGACAACAACGGCACTGTCGAGTGCGGCGGGTTCGCAGGACAGGTCTGCACGACGAAAGACGGCAACGGCAACGTCACCTCGTACACCTACAACACCGCCGGTGACCTCACCACGGTGACCCCGCCCTCCCCTCTGGGAGCGACCACCTACACGTACGATTCGCTCGGCCGCGTCACCTCCGTCACCGACGGGAAGGGCGATACCACCAGCTACGACTACGACGTGCGCGACCGCATCATCCTCACCACGTTCGATAACGGCGACACCCTCACAAGCGAGTACTACGACAACGGGCTCGAGCATTACCGCACGGACTCCGCCGGCGGTCAACTGCATTTCGACTACGACCACCAAGGGCGCATCACCGCGCAAAACGGCCCCCGCTCCGGAATCGATCAGACCTTCAGCTACGACGAGGTCGGCAACATGCTCACCTCGTCGATCGACTCCGGCAATGGGCCGGAAACCACGACCTACACGTACGACGCAGCCGACCAGCTCACCCTCCTACAGGAGCAGGGACACACCTGCCCGGCCGAGTGCGTCGCGTTCGAGTACGACGCCAACGGCGCTGAAACCAAACGCACCCTCTCCGGTGGCGCGACCACCGTCACCACCCGCGACAACTCCGGCCGCCCCACCCGCATCACCGCGAAAGACGCGGCAGCGGCCACGGCCGTGGACATCGGCTACTCCTACACACCCACCGGGGGCACCGGCGACCGCGCCAACATCCAATCCCGCACCGCGTACAAGGAGCAAGGCCTCACCGCCGGGGCGGTCACCGGTTACACGTACGACTCCCGCAACCGCCTCACCCTCGCCCAAGAGAAGGCCGGGGTCACGACCACCGCGTCCTGCGCATACTCCTACGACAACAACGGCAACAGCACCCAGCAAGTCCGCGCCGGTAGCACCGGCGCCACCGCCGGAACCATCAACTACACCAACAACGCGGTCAACCAGATCACCATAGCGACCGGGCAGACCACCACGTTCACCTACGACGCGGCCGGCAACCAGACCCGCAACGGCCTGACCGGCACCACCGCGACATTCGGGGACCGCGGCCAGCAAACACAACTCGGCAGCACCAGCAGCGGCTACTTCGCCGCCGGGAACACCGACCGCCTCTCCCAAGGCACGATCACGTTCAACAACGGCGCCCTCGGGCTAATGCAACGCACCAACGGCTCGACCACCTACTCGTTCGCGCGCACACCCGCCGGGCAAGCCGTGGGCTTCCTCAGCAGCTCCAGCCACAACCACTACTACTACGTCCACGACAGCCTCGGCTTCGTCGTCGGCGTCTTCGACGCCGCCGGCAGCTACCGCGGCGGCTGCACGTACAGCCCTTACGGCGAAGCCCGCACCACCGGCACCAACAGCGCCGTCACCGCCAACCCCCTCCGCTACATCGGAGAACACCACGACGGCAACGGCATCTACAAACTCGGCGCCCGCTACTACGACACCAGCCTCGGCCGATTCACCCAGACCGACCCCAGCGGTCAGGAATCGCACCCTTACGGATACGCCGGCTGCAACCCCATCAACGGGAAGGATCCGTCAGGGCTGATCTCTCAAGCTTGCGCCGACGACCTGGCCTCGATATACGGCAGCCTGATCTCCGCGGCGCTCAGTCTGGCAGCCCTCGTAGGCTACTCATCCACAGGAATCGGGCTAGTCTTGGGCGCCCTCTACGCGATCAACTTCATACTGAACACCACCCAGGCCGCCTTCGCGCTGGCGAGCGCGACCCGCTCCTGCGCGTAGGTTCTGCAGATCAGAAGGAACGCCATGCACGACCGAACCCAGCCAAAGCGTGGGGTGTGGCTTGCCGCGGCAATCACTCTCATGTCGGGTTTCTCGCTAGCCCTGGTCCTACGGTCAGGGGCGCCCGTGATCGCGGTCGTCGTGGCGAGCGCGGCAGTACTCGTGTCAGTCGTGATCGTTCTAATGGAATGGCTCAGGACTCGACGATCTGACCGAGACACGTAGCCATATGAACACGCCACGCCAGGGCGGACACGATCCAGACGAAGCCGCGAAGCTGCATCAGCGACTGGATGAACTGGCCGCGGAGGAACGACGCATGTTCCAAGAGGACTTGTCGCCGGCGCAGTTCATCGGACATTCAACACACACCCGCGGCGAGGAAATAGAGGACGAACGCAACGAGGTAGTCGCACGCCTCGCCAAGCTAGGCGTGCGAACGGATCGGACAACGGCTTCTCCTCGCGGCAAGCACAATTTTGTCTGGGCATGGGCTCTGATCGGAATCGTCGGATTCGCGGTGCTAGTCACGACCCTGACGTTTCTCAACCCCTAACCGGTAGCGGACTCATTAGCGTTCGCACCGCCATATGCCAATGTTCACCGTTATCTCATATTTATCCCTGGTCAAGCGGTATTTCTGCGCATAGCGGCCGGCTCGTGAGTCGTTCCCAGATGCGCTATACGAGACCAACTCAAGCGGCGACGTGTGGTCGCCCGCACGCCTACTAGCGCCATTATGGATTGCAGGTCTATCGCTCATATGGTCGCTAGGACACCACACGTGTACGGCGACGGTGGGCCAAAGGGGGCACATAAGCATCGAGAAGTTCAAACGGGCTGTCTGAATCGGCCTGACTTTTGTTCCGTTCTTCAAGCAAGGATGGAACTCGATGAACAGGAAGTATTCGCCGGAGATGCGTGAGCGGGCGTTGCGGATGCTCGCGGAGACGCGGCCGTCGCACCCGACGATGATGAGCGCGGTGCGTCATGTGGCCGGGCTGCTGGGGATGAGCCCGGAGACGTTGCGGCTGTGGCAGCGGCGTTACGAAGTCGATGTCGGGGTGAAGCCGGGGCTCACGACGGACGCGGCGGCGGAGATCAAGCGGCTGCAGAAGGAGGTCTCGGAGCTGCGCAAGGCGAACGAGATCCTCAAGGCTGCGAGCGTGTTTTTCGCGAAGGAGCTCGACCGTCCCTGACCGCGATGATCCGGTTCATCAATGAACATCGGGATCGTTTCGGGGTCGAGCTCATCTGCCGGGTGCTGCCCCCCGGCGGTTCAGGGGTTCCTCACCTCCCGCGGCTTCCGCGCCGCAGTCGGTCGTGTGCCGTCGGTGCGGCAGCTGAAGGACGAGCTTCTCGTGCCCGAGGTCGCCCGGTTGCACGCGGAGAACTACGGCGTCTACGGGCGCCGGAAGATGCATGCGCTGATGCGTCGGCAGGGGTGGGAGATCGGTCGTGACCAGACCGAACGCCTGATGCGCCTGGCCGGGGTGCGCGGCGTCCGCAACTCCAAGCGGGTGTTCACCACCCGCGCGGACAAGACGACCGCGCTGCCGAGTGATCTGGTGAACCGGCGCTTCACAGCGCCGGCGCCGCGGCGGCTGTGGGTCTGCGACGTGACGTACGTCGCGACCTGGAGTGGGTTCGCGTACGTCGCGTTCGTCACCGACGTGTACTCGCGCCGCATCGTCGGCTGGAACGTCGCATCCACGCTACGGGCCGAGATTCTGCCCTTGCAGGCGCTGGACATGGCCGCCTGGGGTGCCGGTGGTGACCTCACCGGGCTGACGCATCACTCAGACCACGGGTCCAACTATATGGCGATGGTCTATACCGAGAGGATCGTCGGACTCGGCGCCGTGCCCTCGACAGGAACGGTCGGCGACAGCTACGACAATGCCCTCGCCGAGGCGATCAACAACCTCTACAAGACCGAGCTGATTCGTCAGCGCGGTCCCTGGCGCACCGTCGAGCAGGTCGAACTCGCGACCCTCGAATGGGTGTGGTGGTGGAACAACCAGCGCCTCCACGGAGAGCTCGACATGCGCACGCCCGTCGAGGTCGAGCAGGCGTATTACGCTGACCTCGAATCAGCCCAACCGGCCCTTGCCGGACAAGGCTCCCAATAGGAACGAAAGTCAGGCCGATTCAAATGGCCAGTGATCGCAATATTTGGCGCGTAAGTCCCGCAGTTGTTCGCGTACCAATTGATCTCGTTCGCGAGTCTCTGGGCGCCATTCCAGACGTGGGAAGTCGATCCCCGACCCGCGGCTGACCGCGACCTCCACGGCGGGCTCGCGTCCGAAGGTGACGGCGCGTTGCACACTCTCGTCCTGCGGGAGGGCCAGCCAGTCGACGCCGCCGAGGTCGTAGCACGGGAGTTCCGACGGGGCTGTGGGCTCGACACCGCACGTCATGATGATCGCGGCGGGACTCCCCCACGCGCCCGTCGCCTGCGCATCCGTCCAGCGCCGATCCTGCCCCGCGACTCGCTGCGGCAGCGAGACGGTGAGCGCGGCGCACGACGGGTGGTTCGCGTCGCGAGCCGCCTCGAGCGAGACGGTGTTCGAGCACGCGCTGGTCGTCACGGCCGTGGCGACGACCAGCGCCGCGACGAGCGCGCGGCGGATGCGGGTCGACAAGCGCGTCGCGCTCACGCGACGGTCAGGGTCGCCGACCGCCCTCTCCCCCGTGGGCGAGAGCGACGCGACGTGGGCGTCGATGTCGAGTGACAGCTCGAACAGTGCCTCGGGCGGATGCGGCGCCGCTGCGATCAGCGTGAACGAGGAGGGCACGGCGTCAGTTGATGATTTCGCCGCGATCGCGCTCGATCGCGGCCAGGCGCGTGCGCCATTCCTGGAGCGCTTCAGGGCTCAGGCGCGTCCATTCGAGCACCTCCTCGATGATCCGCAGCGGCTCGGTGCTGCGGTACGAACGCGTCGGGTTGCCCGGGAACTTCTTGTCGGTGACGTTCGGATCGTTCTCGAACGGACCGAGCGGTTCGACGAGGTAGACGTGCGGCTCCCCCTCCCCCGCCGCCAGTTCCGCAGCCAGGCCCGCGCCGTCGCGGAGCGCCGTGAAGTAGATGCGGTTCATGACGATCTCGGGCCGGTAGTTGGAGCGGAAACCCGGTGTCAGGAGATCGCCGACTCCGAGGTCGGCCTTGGTGCCGTGGTAGAACGGGCCGTGGTCCAGAACATCGTCCATCGTGACGACCTTACGCCCGGGGCTGTGCTCGCCGCTGTCACACTTCGGCGCCTGCCGGACAATGCAGGGTATGGAGGATGACGCCGCCGACGACGCGCTGCTGTGGCGACGCGCGCGCGAGGGCGGCGATGCCGCGTTCGGGCTGATCTTCGACCGGCATCGGGATCGTGTCTTCCGCCACGCCTACGCGCTCCTGCGTGATCGAAACGACGCGGAGGACGCATCGGCTGTCGCGTTCCTGGAACTGTGGCGACGACGGCGCAGCGTGCGCGTCGTCGACGGCTCGGTGCTGCCGTGGCTGCTCGTCACGACGACGCTCGGATGCCGAAATCTGGATCGCTCGCGACGACGGTATCGGCGGCTGCTGGAACGGCTCCCCCACGAGGTCCCTGATGCGCCGATCGACGATCCCACGCGACTCGACGCACGTCGCGCGCTCGTGCCGGTGCTTCGTGAGCTCACACCCGACGACGCTGCGCTCCTCTCGCTCGTGGCGATCGAGGGATACCCGATCGCGGATGCGGCGCGCGTCCTCGGGGTGTCGGCAGATGCGGCACGCACGCGGTGGCACCGCCTGCGTGCGCGGTTGCGACGTGACCTGACGGATCATCAACCCGAGCCGGCGAACGGAAAGGAGGAGTCGTGGACGAACCGCAGATGAGCGATGTGTTCGCCGCTGCGCTCCGGCGCGAGCTCGTCGAGCGCGTCCGACGGGCGCCGGGGCGACGCCGGCGTCTGTTCGCCGGGTGGGCATGAGCGCGGTCCTCGTCGCTGCGGGCGCCGTGGGCGCGACCGCATCCGGCCTCCTTCCCCTCCCCGGCGGGCGGAACGTCGACACGTTGGCGGAGTCGGTGTCGACCACCGTCACCGGCACCGGCGTTCTGGATGCGGGCCCCCCTCCCGCCGAGGCGACGGCGCTCTCGCTCGTGCTGGTGTGCGACACCACCGGACGCTTCGCCTTCCCGGACGGCGCATCCATGGTCTGCGACGTCCCCGGCTCCGCTGCCGGGTACGAGCTGCCGCTGGCTGCCGCTGCCGACGGACGCATCCGGATCAACGCGGATGCCGGAGCGCGCTGGACGCTCGCGGCCACATGGGTGCGGTCGACCACGACCGAGTGGGCACGCAACGCGACCGGCGACACGTACGGGGTCGAGAACGAGAACGGTGCGCCCGACCTCATCGCCGTCCAGGCGACGAACGGCACCTTCGGGTACGTCCACCGCGACGATCTGGAGGACGCCGACGGCACGACGGCGTCGAAGAGCTTCCGCTCCCCCGCCGACGCGCTCGCGTGGCAGGCCGAGTACGGCGGCCGGATCACGTACATCCCGGTGTACGAGTCCGACGGGACCACCGTCATCGGCGAGTTCCAGGTGGGCGGCTGATGCGCGGGTAGCCTGTCGGGATGTCGCGCTCGCCGTACGTCGCCCGCATCCGCGACCGGATCGGCCACGATCTGCTGATGCTTCCGGGGGTGACCGCCGTCATCCGAGACGGTGACCGCTTCCTCCTCGCGCGGCACGCGCACTCGGGCACCTGGAGTCTGATCGGCGGTGCGGTCGAACCTCTCGAGGAACCCATCGACGCGGTCGTCCGAGAGGTGAGCGAAGAGACGTGGGCGCGCGTGCGCGTGACCGGCGTCGTCGGCGCGTACGGTGGCGCGCCGCTCGCGGTGACGTATCCGAACGGCGACGCGGTGAGCTACGTCACGACTGCGTTCGCGTGCGAGTTGCTCGACTCCCCCACGCCCGACGGCGTCGAGCTGGTCGAGCTGGGATGGTTCGCACGCGACACGATCCCCACGCTCGACCGTCGGCCGTGGATCGACCGCGTCCTCGCCGACGCGTGAGCGGGCGCGCCGCATCCATCCTGCTGCCCGGCTCTCGGATCGGATTCGGCGCGCTGCGATAATGAGCGCGACGGCGAGGTGCGCGGTCGAGGGGAGCGCGCATGCGCAAGGGGACCATACCGGCCGCGGCGGGAGTCGTCGTTCTCGTTTCCAGCGCGCTCGCGGCGGCGGCGGTCGCGCCGCCCGCGTTCGCGGCTCCGTCGCCCCCGTGCTCCGAGTTGGCGGCGACCGGCTGGTGCGAGTTCACGGCGCCGGCGACGGGAACGACATCGACGGTCGATCTCCCCGCGGGCGAGATCACCGCGCTCGTCATCGGCGGGTCGGGCGGGAGCACCGACTGGGCCGAGGGCGGCGCGGGTGGCCTCACGGTCGCGAGCTTCACGATGCCCGCTGCGGGTCCGCTCACGGTGTACATCGGCGGTGGTGGGCAGGCCGACGGCGACTCGGGTGCCAGCCTGCTCGGATTCGGCGGTGCCGGTGGATGGTTCTCCTCCCCCGCCGATCACCCGGGCGGCGGTGGCGGTGGAGTGACCGCGCTCGCCGGCTCCACCGGTCCGCTGGCCAGTGCCGGAGGGGGCGGGGGCGCGGGCGGGGGTGGATCGGCACTCGCGGCGACCGCGGCGCTGAATCCCGGCGCGGGAGGCGACGGCGGCAGCCCCGCATCGGACGGGCGGCCCGGGCGGGCCGCTGGATACGGCCCGACACCCGATACGGGCGGCAGCGGCGGACCCGGAGCCGCGGGTGCCTTTCCCTTCGGCGGTAACGGCGCGTCCGGTCAGGACAACGGCGTCCGTTGGCCGGGCGGTGGCGGTGGCGGTGGCGGTCTCGTGCCCGTCGGCGACACCGCCCACCAGGCCGGCGCAGGAGGCGGCAGCGGCTCGTCGGCCAGCGGCCAGTGGGAGGCTGCGCCCGCGGGAGGGGGCGGTGGCGGCGCCTCGTGGGCCGACACCACCGCGGCTACGGCATGCGGGTCACCGAATGGCGGTACCTGCAGGCGCCCGGTCCTCTCGGGGACGGCAGGATCTACTTCTTCACGGCCGCCGCATCGATCTTCGGCTGCCTGCCGGGCACGACCACGCAGGATCTCGTGCCGCCGTATGCGTACGATCGGGCGTTCGTCCTCGCGCAGGGCGGCTCGGGCGCGAGTAGCGGCGATGGGGCGCTCGGCGGGGGCGGCACGATCCAGACCGGGATCGTGGATGTGCAGCCGCTCACGCAGAAGCAGATCGTCGTGGGATGCGCGGCGAGCGGACGCTCCGGCGGCAGCGGCTGGACCACGGGCGGTGACGGCGGCTACAACGCCGCCCCCGGCCAGACGGCGGGCGGCGGAGGTGGAGGGTCTTCGATCTTCGCCGAGACGGGCGCTGCCCCGCTGATCGGCGCAAGCGGCGGTGGTGGTGCGGGAGGGAACGTGACCACCGTCGTGTCGGGCGGTGACGGCGGGACGACGACCCGCAGCGCAGGCGTCGGCGCACCCCAGGCGGGCGCGCGCGGCCTGTGGTCCGTTGCGGCCCCCGTCGGGGGCGAGGGCGGCGACCCCGCGGCAGCGCCGACCGCTGACGGTGCGGATGCGGACGCCGTCACGGATCCGCTGTCCACATCCGTCACCGGCGGAGGCGGGGGCGCGGGCGTCACCCGAGGCGGCGCGAGCGGCGACATCGGGGTCGCGACGAGCGGTGGGGGCGGAGGCGGCGCCGGAGACTCCGTGAACACGTCGAGCGCACTGACCTTCTCGGGGCACGCATCCGACGGCAGCGGCGCGGACGGCGTGGTCATCGTGATCCCGATCCGCCCCCTCGCGCTGACCGGTGCCGGGCCGGGGGGTGGCACTCCGTCGCCGGATCCGGTCACGGGTGGCGGCGCAGCGGGTGGGTCGGCAGCGAGCGGCGCCACAGCGAACCGCCGGTCCGAGCTCGCGGCTTCGGGTGGCACGTCGGACGCCGCTTCCGCGCTCCCGGTCGCCGTGGCCACGAGCGCCCTCGGACTGGGCTTGGTCCTCGTAGGGGTCAGGCGGCGTCGACGCTCGCGGCTCTGAGCGCTGTCATCCGGATCGCCCGCGTCCGCGCGGACGCGTGAACCACGTCAGATGACGTCGTCGCTGCGCGTCGTCTGACGCGTCACGCGCTCGCCCGCGGCGGGGTCGACACTCGTGCGTGTCACGGTGTCGGTCGAGCGCCGGCGCACCATGAGCACGAGGCCGATGATGAAGACCACGGCGCCGGCACCCATGAGGATGTAGCCGATGAGGTCGAGGTTGACCCACTCCACCTGCACGTTGACGGCGAACGCGAGGATGGCGCCGATCACGAAGAGGGCGATTCCTGCTCCGATGCTCATGGCATTCCCTTCCGGCGGCGCACGGCCGCCTTGCTCCGACGCGCAGGGCGTCGTCTCATGATCCGACGCGGGGCGTCACGGCGGGAGGGCTTGACAGCGCGCCGGCGCGGGGTCGCGATGTCGGTGGGGGTGTTTACCGTGGGGTCATGGATGTTGGTTCGGGCGACGAGGACGGGGTGTGGGACCCGTCGTTCGGTGAGCCCGGGATCGATGCGGTCGCGTGGGTGCAGGAGTCGTCGACGATGATGGCTGTGCTCGCGGCGGAGCGGTTCGAGCGGGTGGCGTCGGCGCGGCGGGAGGCGTTGGCGGGGCCGGTGCCGTTCCGAGGTGCGTCGCCGGAGATCATCGAGCGGTCGTTGCGGTTGGAGTTGGCGGCGGCGTTGCAGATGACCGAGACCGCGGTGGCCCGGATGCTGCACACCGCGGAGGCGTTGGTGAACCGGTACCCGGCCGCGCTGGATGCGCTGCACGGGGGCAGGACGACCGAGCGTCACGTCGATGTCCTCGTCGAGCTGGTCGACACGGTCGAGGAAGAGCTGCGGGAGGCGGTGGTGCCGGTCGCGGTGCGGCTGGCTGAGACGTGCGCGCTGGGCACGTTCCGGCGCCGGCTGCGCGCGCTGGTCGACACGGTGCGGGCGGCGTCGCTGGAGGAGCGCCACCGTGAGGCGCTGACGCGTCGCCGGGTGATCCTGGAGCCCTCCGAGGACGGTATGGCATGGCTGCTGGTGCACCTGCCCGCCGTCGAGGGGCACGCGGTCATGAACCGGCTCGACGCGACCGCGAGGGTCCTCGCCGACCAGGACGGTGAGGAGCGCACCCTCGACCAGTTGCGCGCGGATGTCGCCGGCGACATCCTCGTCGACGGGCAGGTCGCGGCGTATCCGGAGCACGCGCGCGGGATCGCCGCGACCGTCACGGTCACCGTGCCCGCTCTCGCCCTCCTGGACGACGCGTACGCCGACCCGGCCGCACCGCCGGTCGTCGAGGGCGTCGGACCGATCCCGCTGTCGCGGGCGCGGGAGCTGTGCGGGGCGGCGGCCAGCTGGATGCGGGTGCTCACCCACCCGAGACCGGGATCGTGCTCTCCGTCGGCCGCGACACCTACCGTCCCCCGGCCGATCTGCGCCGCCTCATCCGGTGGCGTGCGCAACGCTGCCAAGCCCCCGGATGCGGCATGCCCGCGCACCGCTGCCACATCGACCATCAAGCGCCCTGGTCAAACGGCGGCCGCACCGACCTCGACAACCTCGCCCCGTTGTGCACGAACCATCACATCGTGAAACACCACGGCGGCTGGACCGTGCGTCACCTGCCCGGCGGCACCCTCGAATGGACCTCGCCCCTCGGCCGCCGCTACCTCGTCCGCCCCACCCGCCCCGTCTTCGCCCCCACCCCCCACGCCCCACCCCAGCCCACACCCGACCCACCACCCTTCTGACGCTGCGCGCCGAGACGCGCATGTCGGCGCCCGGGTCTACCGTGACGGTCATGCCCGGACGATCTTCCACACCGCCGTCACACTCAACGGATTCCTCGCGACGACTACGACGGCCTCGACTGGCTGTTCGCCGTTCCGGGCGTGCCGAGGCGGAGAAACGACTTCGCCGCGTTTCCTGGCGACGGTCGGGTCGTTCGTCATAGGCGCGGCGACCTACGAGTGGGTGCTGCGCCACGAGCGCGAGACTCAACCCGGCATGTGGCGGGAGAGCTACGGGGCCACGCCGTGCTTCGTCGTGACGCATCGCGAACTCGAGACCATCGACGGTGCCGTCGTCCGGTTCGTCCGCGGGCACGTGGACGCATGGTGGCCGCATGTCGTGGCCGCCGCCGGTGACGGCGACATCTGGCTCGTCGGCGGTGGTGACCTCGTCGGCAGGTCGACGACGCCGGTCACCTCGACGAGGTGCGGGTCTCGATCGCTCCGGCACTGCTCTCCTCCGGCAAGCCGCTCCTCCCCCGCCGCATCGGCCCCGACCGGCTCGAGCTGACAGCCGCCGCCCGCGCGGGCCAGTTCATCGAGGCCACCTACCGGGTCGGTCCGCGAGCGTAGGATCGGTCGGTGCCACGACGAAGGATGTCCGCGCCCGACGCCGGCTGCTGTCGTGGCTGCCCACGACGCTCGTGGCGCTCGTGTGCATCGGCTTCGTCGTCGCAGCCATCGCGATGCAGAACTCGTGGTGGAGCAGGCCGACGGGAACGCCGGCCGCCGACCAGCAGGCATCCGACGGCGCCTCCCGCTTCGATCAAGCGGGGAATCGACTACTTCACGCGCGACGGCAGCGTGCGCGTGAAGCTCCGCGACGACGCGGAATCCGCCACGGCGCTGGGTCTGTCGGCCGACGGCCGCGAAGACGATCGAGCCGCTCGTTCCCCTGAGTGTCGTCGGTGCTCGGTGCGGACGGCCGGTCGTCGTGAAGAGCGCGACCTCCTTCACCGTGACGACGGCGGGAGACCGGATCGTCCGTCTGGACGTCACGCCAGACCTGCTTCCGTCGTGGCAGAGCGTCGAGTCCGACATCGACGCGAACGCCGCCAGATGGGGCTGGTCGTCTGCCGACCTGCAGCAGCTCACCGACGACCTGGCCGGCGGCGTCGGCAGGCGTCGGACGGCGGGTCGTACGGCGCCCGCCTTCCCGCGATCGACCACGAAGGCGTTCGGATCGACGCCCGAGGTGACGATCGCCGGAGGCGCGAGCGTCGTCTACGGTTTCTCGCTGCCCGACTGACGCTGCCCCGGGTCAGTCCCGGCGGGCGTCCGGAGGTGTGACCGTGACCCAGTCGGCGAACTGGCGGAGCGCCCGTCGCCGGACGAGGTGCCGGTGAGTCGGCGGCGCACCCACGGTCCGACGTGGCGACGGTAGTAGGCCAGACCGCCGAGGCGGTCGGACGCACCTTCGGGCAGCGACCACCAGCCCTCCGGCACCCGCTCCCCAGTGCCTCGACGACGCGTGCGGCCACCCGATGGTGCCCGCGCGCGTTCATGTGGAGACGGTCCGCCGACCAGTACGGCGGTCGCGAGAGTTCGCGGTCCGGCCAGTTGAGCGCGCGCACGACGTCCGGGCCGATCGGCGACGCGCGAGACGACGCTCCGACAGCAGGTCACCGCGACGCTGCACGAGGCGCCCGAACGGCAGCTGCGCGGACGGGTTGGCACCCGACAGGAGCACAAGCCGTCACGCCCTCCTCGTCGCAGCGGCGCAAGACCTGGGAGAACGCGTCGGCGATCCGCGCGATGTCCGCGCGGGGGCGCCAGCATGTCGTTGCCGCCGCGTTGAACGACAGGTGCGTCGGATGCAGGGCCAGGGCCGGCTCGAGCTGCTCCTCCACGATCGGCCAACGAGCTTGCCCCGGATCGCGAGGTTCGCGTTACTGGATCGGCTCTCCCCGTGAGGCCGCCCACGCCTGCGCGGTCAGATCGGCCCAGCCCCGCACCGACCCGTCGGGCAGCTCGTCGCCCGACGCCCTCCGAGAACGAGTCGCCGGATCGACACGAAGCGCACGGATGCCATCGGATCAGCTACGACCGCCGCGCCGCGACCGCGTGCTCAGCGATCGTCGAGGGCCCGTCCGCGGCGATCGGCGAGCCCCCCACGTCGCCACGACAGCGACGACGAAGAACGCCGCGAAGACGACGAACACCGTGGGAGCCCCGCCGGCGGCGATGAGCGGCGGCACCGACAGCGGCGCGAGATCGACGCGATCCGGCGACTCCGGCGGCCCAGCCCCGACCCGGTCGCGCGCATCGAGGTCGGATATGTTCGGGCGTCACGGCGTACAGCGCGCCCCACGCGCCGAGGTTGGAGAACGACAGCGCCATCCCGCGGCGATGACGAAGCTTCACCGCTCGCCGGTGCGAACAGGAGGGCGGAGACCCGAGGAGCGGCAGGAAGACGGGCCGAGGGGTCGTCCGGCGGCCCCACACCTCGATGAGCCACGCGGCGACGGCGTAAGCCGGGCAGCTGCGCGAGCGTGATGACGAGCGTGAATCCGAACGAGGCCACCAGGTCGTAGCCCTGCGACACGAGGATCGACGGAATCCAGATGAAGGCGCCGTAGTACGAGAAGTTCACACAGAAACACACCACCCACAGGCTGGCCGTCCGTCGGCGGAACTCCGCCGACCACAACGCGCCGACCCGCTCCGACGCGCGCGGCCGCGACGGTCGGAGTGCCAGCGTCGCGGTGGCCACGGGCGCGGAGCCACCGGCCTCGCGCTCGAACGACGCGACGATCCCTCGGCGGCCGACGTCCGCCCCCGCCGTTCGAGCCATCGCGGCGACTCGGGAAGCGCCCAGCGGACCACCACCGCGTAGATCGCGGCACCGCGCCGAGCGCGAACGCCCAGCGCCAGCGTCCGCGGACGCGGGGATCACGAAGTAGCCGATGAGGGCCGCCGCCCGTCCAGCCGACCCGCCCAGAACGCCTCGAGGATCACGATGAGCGACCCCGGATCCGCGCCGGTGCGAACTCGCTCACATACGTCGAGGCGACGGGAAGTCCGCCCGAGACCGAGTCGACGAAGAAAGCGAGCGCGATCAGGATGCGAGGCGCCCGCAGCGCGCTCGCGCCGGTCCGCGAGGCCGTAGACGAGGAGAGTCACGGCGAACACCTGACGCGGCCGAACCGGTCGGCGAGGAGGCCTCCGAGGCTCGCGCCACGGCCATGCGGCGAAGCCCGCCGACGCGATCCACGCCGTCTCCCCCGGCTGCAGCGACCACTGCTGCCGAGGGCGGCGATGACGAACGAGATGAGACCGACGTCCATCGCGTCCAGCGCCCACCCGATCCCCGACCCACCGAGGATGCGGCGTGTCCGCGGGAGAAGCGAGACGGTCGAGACGCTCGGAGACGGTGCGACGCACGGGGGCGCTCATCCGTTCAGCCTACGGCTGCGGCTGCGGGCTGAGCATGTCCTGCACGAGCGGCACGACCTGCGTGCCGTACAGCTCGATGCTGCTCATGAGCCGGCTGTGGGCGATCGAGCCGCTGGCGAACTTCATGTCGAACCGCTGGATGCCGAGGGTGCGCACCGTGTCGGCGATCTTCCGCGCGACCGTCTCAGGAGACCCGACGTACAGCGCGCCCTCCGGTCCGACGTCGTGCTGGAAACGCAGACGGTTGTAGGCGGCCATCCGCGCTCGCGCCCGATCGTGTTGTTGAGCTCCGCGACCCCCTCGTACGCTTCCTCCCACGCCTGCTGGTCGGTGGCCGCCACGTGCCCCGGAGAGTGCACGCCGATCGGCAGCTGCGGCGTGCCGAGCTGCTCGAGCGACCGTCGTACAGCTGCGCGAACGGCTGGAAGCGGTGGGCGGGACCACCGATGATCGCCAGCATCAGGCCGTAGCCGTAGCGGGCGGCGCGCACGACCGACTCTGGCGACCCGCCGACGCCGACCCAGGCCTTCAGGCCGTTCTCGTCCTGGGGTACACGTCCGCATCGGTGAGCGACGCACGCAGGCGTCCCTGCCACGTGACCGGCTTCTCATCGAGGAGCAGGGAGAACAGCTCGAGCTTCTCCTCGAACAGCTCCTCGTAGTCCTTGAGGTCGTACCCGAACAGCGGGAAGGACTCGATGAAGGAGCCGCGACCCAGGATCACCTCGGCGCGTCCGTTCGAGACGGCGTCGAGCGTCGCGAAGCGCTCGTACACGCGCACCGGGTCGTCGGAGGAGAGCACCGTGACGGCGGTGCCGAGGTGGATGCTGCGCGTCCGTGAGGCGGCGGCGGCGAGCACGATCTCGGGGCTCGTGACGGCGAACTCCTTGCGGTGGTGCTCCCCCACCCCGAAGAACGACAAGCCGACCTGATCGGCCAGCTCCGCCTGATCCACGACGTTGCGGATGGTCTGTGCGTCGCTTTGCAGTGCGCCCTCGTCGTCGCGCGAGATGTCGCCGAACGTGTCGAGTCCGAGCTCGATGGCCTGATCACTCATTGCGTCTCCTTCGTATTCACCTGCATGAAACGCACGGGCGGCGCGCACATTCCCGAGCGGTGGGCCGTGCGTCGCGCGGCCCACCGGGTGTCAGGACGGCAGCAGGGCGCTGCGCAGGGTGTCGAGGCCGACGCCGCCGATGTCGAGGGCGCGCTTGTGGAACGCCTTGATGTCGAAAGCGTCGCCTTCCTTCTCGGCGACCTCGTCGCGTAACTGCTCCCAGATGCGCTGCCCGACCTTGTACGAGGGCGCCTGGCCTGGCCAGCCGAGGTAGCGGTTGACCGAAGCGCACGAACTCCTCCGACATGTTGACGTTGCGGAGCATGAACTGCAGCGCGTAGTCGTGGTCCCACGTCCCCTCGCCGTCGAGGCGCGGCTTCTCCAGGTGCACGCCGATGTCGAGCACGACGCGGGCCGCACGCATGCGCTGGCCGTCGAGCATCCCCAGGCGGTCGGCCGGGTCGTCGAGGAAGCCGAGCGACTCCATGAGGCGCTCCGCGTACAGCGCCCATCCCTCCGCATGACCCGACGTGCCGCCGAGCAGCCGACGCCATGCGTTCAGCTCGCGGCGGTTGTACACCGCCTGGGCGATCTGGAGGTGGTGGCCCGGCACGCCTTCGTGGTAGACCGTCGTGAGCTCGCGCCACGTGTCGAAGTCCTCGACGCCCTCGGGCACCGACCACCACATGCGGCCCGGGCGCGAGAAGTCGTCGGTGGGGCCGGTGTAGTAGATCCCGCCCTCCTTCGTCGGCGCGATCATGCACTCCAGCCGCCGGATCGGGTCGGGGATGTCGAAGTGCGTGCGGCCGAGCTCCTCGATCGCGCGGTCGCTCGTCTCCTGCATCCACTTCTGCAGCGCCGCCGTGCCGTGCAGCTTGCGCGTCGGGTCGGCCTCGAGGAAGGCCACCGCCTCCTCGACGCTCGCGCCGGCCTTGATCTCGTTCGCGATCGACTCCTGCTCGGCGACCATGCGGGCGAGCTCCTCGATCCCCCACTCGTACGTCTCGTCGATGTCGATCGTCGCGCCAAGGAAGCGGCGCGAGTGCATCGCGTACAGCTCACGACCCACGGCGTCCTTCTCAGACGCGGCGGGGGCGAGCTCGCGCGCGAGGAAGTCCGACAGCTCGCCGTACGCGACGCGCGCGGCGTTGGCGTTGTCGGCGAGCTCCCGCGCGAGGGAGGCCGGCAGCTGGCCGTCGCGGGGCGGCATCGGCGGCGAACTCGACGAAGTAGCCGTTGTCGGCGGTGTAGCGGCCGATCTGGGTCACGACCTCGTGCACCTGGCGGCGGGGGCACGAGACCGCGCGAGAGCCCCTCGCGCAGGGTCTCGATGTAGCCGTCGACGGCCGCCGGCAGCGCCTTGAGGCGGCGCGCGATGACCGCCCAGTCATCGGTGGTGTCGGTCGACATCAGGTCGAAGACCTGCCGGAGGTCCTGCGCGGGAGACGCGATGACGTTCAGGTCGCGCAGATGCCACTGCGCGTCGTGCAGATCGACGGCGAGCTGCAGCTCCCGCGACAGATCCTCCTTCGTGACGGCGTCGATCGCGTCGACCGGCTCGGCCGCCTCGAGATCGCGCAGCGTCGCGCGCGCAGCATCCGCGAGCTGATCGTGGCCCGCCGGCGACATGTCGCCGAAGCGGTCGTTGTGCTCGGTGCGGCCGATGTACGTCGCGAGCGTCGGCTCGAGCTCCGCCAGGGTGTCCACCCACGCGTCGGCGATCGTGTCGATCGGCGTGGGCTGCCGTGTTGCATCAGTCATGCGACCGAGCCTACGACCAGATCAGTGGCCGGCTTCGTTCCAGTCGCCGCCTCGCCCGATCTGCACGTCGAGGGGCACGCTCAGCTCGGCGGCGTCGCCCATGCGCGTCTGCACGATGCGCTCCGCCTCGTTCCACTCCCCCGGGGCGACCTCGACCACGAGCTCGTCGTGGATCTGCAGCAGGACGCGCGAGCGCATGCCGGCGGCGGCGAGGTCGTCGTGGATGTGGAAGAGCGCGATCTTCATGATGTCGGCCGCACTCCCCTGGATCGGGGCGTTCAGCGCCGCGCGCTCGGCGTTCTCGCGGAGCACGCGGTTCATGCTCGTGAGATCCGGGAAGGGGCGACGACGTCCGAAGATCGTCTCCGTGTAGCCGTCGACGCGGGCCTTCTCGACCGACGTGCGCAGGTAGTCGCGCACCGCGCCGAAGCGGGCGAAGTACTCGAGCATCAGCTCGCGCGCCTCGGTCTGCTCGATGCGCAGCTGCTTGGACAGGCCGAACGCCGACAGGCCGTACACGAGGCCGTACGACATGGCCTTCACCTTCGTGCGCATCGCGGGCGTCACGTCCTCGGGGGCGACGCCGAACACGCGCGCGCCGACGAAGCGGTGCAGGTCCTCCCCGAGTTGAACGCCTCCACCAGCCCGGGGTCACCGGACAGATGCGCCATGATGCGCATCTCGATCTGCGAGTAGTCCGCCGTCAGCAGCGTCTCGTACCCGGCGCCGACCTCGAACGCCGCGCGGATGCGGCTGCTCTCCTCGTTGCGGATCGGGATGTTCTGCAGGTTGGGGTCGGTGCTCGAGAGCCGCCCGGTCTGGCTGCCGGTCTGCAGGTAGGTCGTGTGGATGCGGCCGCCGTCGTCGATCGCGACGTCGAGCGATTCGATGATCTGCCGCAGCTTGGTCGCCTCGCGGTGCTGCAGGAGGAGGGCGAGGAACGGATGCGGGTGTTCTCCTGCAGGTCGGCCAGAGCCGCCGCATCCGTCGAGTAGCCCGACTTCGTCTTGCGGGTCTTGGGGAGTCCTAGCTCGTCGAAGAGCACCTCCTGGAGCTGCTTGGGCGAGCCGAGGTTCACTTCACGGCCGATCGCGGCGTACGCCTCCTGCGCGAGCGCATCGGCGCGGGCCGCGAGCTCGCCGGAGAACGTCGAGAGCTTCTCATGCGAGACGGCCACGCCCGCCAGCTCCATCGCGGCGAGGGCCCGCAGCGTCGGCAGCTCGATGTCGGTGAGCACCGCCGCGACGGGCTCCGGCAGCTCGGCCCGCACGGCCTCGGCCACGCGCAGCAGGAACCACGAGATCTGCCCCGGCGTCGCGCCCTCGGTCTCGGGGACGAGCTGCGTGGGGTCGGCCTCGGGGAGCTTCTCGCCCAGGTAGCGGGCGACGAGGTCGGCGAGGTACTTGTCGGGGAGGCTCGGGCGCAGCAGCCACCCCGCGAGCACGACGTCGAACGCGAGCCCCGACACCTCGAGCCCGTCGCGCAGCAGCGCCTTGACCTGTGGCTTCGCGTCGGCGAACACCTTCGGCGCGTCGGAGGCGAACCACGCGGCGACCGCGTCGCGCACTGCCGGCGACCACGTCGCCTCGACGGCCTCGCCGCCGGCGGACAGGCCGATGCGGTCGGGGCGGCCGCCGGCCACCTCGACCGTGACGCCGACGTCGCCCGATGCGGCGTCGAGCCACGCGCCGAGCGCGGCGGCGTCGACCTCGCGCGCGGCCGGGGCGGTGGCGACGGGGATCGACGCGTCGGAGCCCGTCGCATCCGCCCCCGCCACCTCGAACACGCGCGGCAGCAGCGTGCGGAACTCCAGCCGCGCGAAGATGTCGCGCACGGCCTGCGCGTCGATCGGCTGCGTCGCGAGGTCGGCCGGCCCGATGGGCAGCTCGACGTCGCGGACGAGCCGGTTGAGCGTGCGGTTGCGTCGTACGTCGTCGAGGTGCTCGCGCAGGTTGTTCCCCACGACGCCCGTGACCTTGTCGGCGTTCTCGAGCAGCGCGTCGAGCGAGCCGTACTGCGTGAGCCACTTGACGGCGGTCTTCTCCCCCACCTTCGGCACGCCCGGCAGGTTGTCGCTCGTCTCGCCGACGAGCGCGGCGATGTCGGGGTACTGCGCGGGCGGCAGGCCGTACTTCTCGACGACGGCGGCCGGGTCGTAGCGCTTGAGCTGCGAGACGCCCTGTACGTTCGGGTAGAGCAGGGTCACGTCGTCGTCGACGAGCTGGATCGTGTCGCGGTCGCCCGAGCACACGAGCACACGGAAGCCCTCCTCCTCGCCGCGCGTGGCGAGGGTGGCGAGGATGTCGTCGGCCTCGACCCCCTCCTTCTGCAGCACCGGCACGTTCATCGCGGCCAAGCACTCCTGCAGGAGCGGGATCTGGCCCTTGAACTCCGGGGGCGTCTCGGAGCGGTTCGCCTTGTACTCGGCGTACGCCTCGGTGCGGAACGAGTGGCGCGACGTGTCGAAGGCCACCGCGACGTGCGTCGGGCGCTCGGCCTTCAGGAGGTTCACGAACATCGACAGGAATCCGTAGATGCCGTTGGTGTGCTGGCCGTCCTTGGTCGAGAAGTTGTCGACGGGCAGCGCATAGAAGGCGCGGTACGCGAGCGAATGGCCGTCGACGACCAGAAGGGTAGGCTTTGCGGAGTCCGTCACCCGTCAAGCCTAACGACGGCCGCGGACATCCCTCGGCCCCTCCAGCGAAGGCGACGATGACTGCGAGCACCCCCGGAACCGTGGACGGCATCGACTGGGCGCGGCAGCGCGGCATGGGCGCCCTCGCCGACAAGATGGGCATCGAGTGGGTCGAGTTCACCGTCGAGCGGGCGGTCGCGACGATGCCCGTCGAGGGCAACACGCAGCCCGTCGGCCTGCTGCACGGCGGCGCGTACGTCGTGCTCGGTGAATCGCTCGGATCGATGGCCGCGAACCTCTACGCAGGCCCCGGCCGGCTCGCCGTCGGTGTCGACATCAACGCGACGCACACGCGCTCGGCCACGAGCGGGCTCGTGACGGGGGTGTGCACGCCGATCCACCTCGGGCGCTCGCTGACCGTGCACGAGATCGTCGTGACGGACGATCAGGGGCGCCGGTGCTCGACCGTGCGGATCACGAACCACATCAAGGACATGCCCGCGGGCTGAGCGGCGGCCGCGGCGGTCACGCCTCGGACGAGGCGGTCACGCCTTCTTGGGCGCGAGCTGCTCGATGATCGCCTTGGCGACGTCCTGCATGGTCAGACGGCGGTCCATCGACGCCTTCTGGATCCAGCGGAACGCCTCGGGCTCGGTGAGGCCCATCTTCTCGTTCAGCAGGCCCTTCGCGCGGTCGACGAGCTTGCGGGTCTCGAAGCGCTCGACCATGTCGGCGACCTCGGCCTCGAGCGTGATGATCTGCTCGTAGCGGGCGAGGGCGATCTCGATCGCCGGCAGGAGGTCGTTCGGGGTGAAGGGCTTGACGACGTAGGCGAGGGCGCCCGCCTCGCTCGCGCGCTCGACGAGCTCCTTCTGGCTGAAGGCGGTCAGCAGCACGACCGGCGCGATGTGGTTCTTGCTCAGGCGCTCGGCGGCGCTGATGCCGTCCAGCTGCGGCATCTTCACATCCATGATGACGAGGTCGGGGCGCAGCTCCGTCGCCAGCTGGACAGCGGTCTCGCCGTCACCGGCCTCGCCGACCACGTCGTACCCGTTGTCGCGGAGGATCTCCACGATGTCGAGGCGGATGAGCGACTCGTCCTCGGCCACGACGACGCGGCGGGGGGTGGATGCGGAGGGAGACTCTTGCTCGGTCACACATCCATCCTAGAGCGGGTCGTCCTCACGCGAGAACGCGCGGATGCACGGCCCGTGCGGGCGAAAGCGTGCATCCGCGCGTTCTCGCGGGGTCGATTCTCGTGCCGGTGGTGGGATTCGAACCCACACGCCCTTTCGGACAGAGCATTTTGAGTGCCCCGCGTCTGCCGTTCCGCCACACCGGCTCGCACGTCGGCATCGACCCTAGCGCAGACGTCGGGGGCGGACCGGAGTGGTCCGCCCCCAACGACGCGTCAGCGGTCGGCCTGATAGATCGGCGCGGCGCCGTGCACGGCGTCGCCCACGCGGTGCACGCGCAGGTCGTTCGTCGACCCGGCGATGCCGGGAGGGGAACCGGAGATCACGACGACCTTGTCGCCGACCTCGGCCAGCTTGTTCGTCAGGAGGTAGTCGTCCACCTGCAGGAACATCAGGTCGGTGTGCGCGACGTGCTCGACGAGGTTCGCCTTCACGCCCCACGTGAGCGCGAGGCGGCGGCGGATCCCGGGCTCCGGCGTGAACGCGAGCATCGGGATCATCGAGCGCAGCCGCGACAGGCGGCGGGCGGAGTCGCCCGACTCGGTGAACACGCACAGGTACTTCGCCTCGACGAAGTCGGCGACCTCGACGGCAGCGAGCGTGATCGCGCCGCCCTGCGTGCGCGGCTTGTTGGTCAGCGGCAGGATGCGCTCGAGGCCGTGCTCCTCCGTCGACTCGACGATGCGGGCCATGGTCTCGACGACGACCACCGGGTATGCGCCCACGCTCGTCTCGCCCGAGAGCATGACGGCGTCCGCGCCGTCGAGGACCGCGTTGGCCACGTCGCTCGTCTCGGCGCGCGTGGGGACGGGGCTCGAGATCATCGACTCGAGCATCTGCGTGGCGACGATGACGGGCTTGGCCATGCGGCGCGACAGCTCGACCGCGCGCTTCTGCACAATCGGCACCGCCTCCAGCGGCAGCTCGACGCCGAGGTCGCCGCGGGCGACCATGATGCCGTCGAAGGCGTCGACGATCTCCTCGAGGTTGTCGACGGCCTGGGGCTTCTCGATCTTGGCGATGATCGGGATCTGGCGCCCCTCTTCGGCCATGATCTCGTGCGCGCGCTCCACGTCCTTCGCGCTGCGCACGAACGACAGCGCGATGAGGTCGGCGCCGGTGCGCAGGCCCCAGCGGAGGTCCGCCTCGTCCTTCTCGCTCAGCGCCGGCACGTTCACCGCGACGCCGGGCAGGTTGATGCCCTTGTTGTTGGAGACCGGGCCGCCCACGACCACTTCGGTGGTCACGGTGGTGTCGTCGGCCTCCACGACGCGCACACGCACCTTGCCGTCGTCGATGAGGAGGAAATCGCCCGGGCGGACGTCCTGCGGCAGGCCCTTGAACGTCGTCGAGACGAGGTCCTTCGTGCCGGGCACGTCGTCGATCGTAATGCGGAAGATGTCGCCGGGCGCGAGATCGTGCGGGCCGTCGGCGAAGCGGCCGAGGCGGATCTTCGGGCCCTGCAGGTCGACGAGCACCGCGACGGCGCGCCCTGCGTCATCGGCCGCCTTGCGGACGTTGGCGAAGTTGGCGTCGTGCACGGAGTAGTCGCCGTGACTGAGGTTCAGGCGGGCGACGTCGACGCCGGCGTCGATGATGGCGCGGACCGCCTCATACGTCGACGTGGCGGGACCCAGGGTGGCGACGATCTTGGCGCGTCTCATCCGTGTGTGATCTCCGTGAGAGGGAAGGGTGGGGTGCTGGGCCGAAGGGCCTCGGCCAGCCTACGCGGGCTGCAGACCGATCGCGACATCGTGGGGGCGCACCGGCGCGGGCAGCACCGTCGAGCCCATGAGGTACTCGTCGACGGCTGCCGCTGCGGCGCGTCCCTCGGCGATCGCCCACACGATGAGCGACTGGCCGCGCCCGGCGTCGCCGGCCACGAACACGCCCGGCGTGGTCGTCGTCCACGCGTCGTCGCGCTCGAGGTTGCCGCGCTCCGTGAAGCGCGTGCCGAGCTGGTCCTCGAGCTGCGCGCGCTCGGGGCCGGTGAAGCCCATCGCGATGAGCACGAGGTCGGCGGGGATCTCGCGCTCGGTGCCGCTCTTGGGCACACGCCGGCCGTCGATGTACTCGGTCTCGGCGACGCGGAGCGCGCGCACCTCCCCCGCCTCATTCCCAAGGAACTCCACGGTGGAGGCGAGGTACGTGCGGTCCCCGCCCTCCTCGTGCGCCGAGGCGATCTCGAAGAGGTTCGGCATCATGGGCCACGGCTGGTCGGCCGGCCGCTCGGTGGGCGGCTGCTTGCCGATCGCGAGGTTGGTCACGCTGATCGCGCCCTGCCGGTGCGCCGTGCCGATGCAGTCGGCGCCGGTGTCGCCGCCGCCGATCACGACGACGTGCTTGCCCTCCGCGGTGATCTGGTGCGGCACCTGGTCGCCGGCGACGGCCTTGTTGGACTCGACGAGGTACTCCATCGCGAAGTGCACGCCGGCGAGGTCGCGGCCGGGGATCGGCAGGTCGCGCGGCACGGTGGCGCCGGTGGCGACCACGACGGCATCGTAACGGCTGCGCAGGTCGCTCCACGAGATGTCGCGGCCGATCTCGACCCCCGCGCGGAACCGGGTGCCCTCGTCGCGCATCTGGCGCAGGCGCGCCTCGAGGTGGCGCTTCTCCATCTTGAAGTCGGGGATGCCGTAGCGCAGCAGGCCGCCGATGCGGTCGTCTCGCTCGTACACCGCGACGGTGTGGCCGGCGCGCGTGAGCTGCTGCGCGGCGGCGAGGCCAGCCGGGCCCGAGCCCACGACGGCGACGGTCTTTCCCGTCAGCCGCTCGGGCGGCTCCGGCTCGACCCAGCCTGACGAGAACGCCTCGTCGGCGATCGAGACCTCGATCTGCTTGATCGTCACAGCCGGCTGGTTGATGCCCAGCACGCACGAGCTCTCGCACGGCGCGGGGCACAGCCGCCCGGTGAACTCCGGGAAGTTGTTGGTCGCGTGGAGCCGCTCGCTCGCCGAACGCCCCTCGCCGCGCCACGTGAGGTCGTTCCACTCGGGGATGAGGTTCCCCAGCGGGCAGCCCTTGTGGCAGAACGGGATGCCGCAGTCCATGCAGCGGCCGGCCTGCCGGCGGAGCGTCGCCGAGTCGCCCTGCTCGTACACCTCTTTCCAGTCGAGGATGCGCACGGGCACGGGGCGGCGCGGCGGCAGCTCGCGCTCGGTGGTCTTCAGAAAGCCCTTCGGGTCAGCCACCCGTCACCTCCAGGATGCGGTTCCAAACGACGTCGCCGTCGGGGTCGAGCCCCTCCTCCAGCGCCGCCTGACGGGTCTCCAGCACGGCCGCGTAGTCGCGCGGCACGACCCGGACGAAGTCGGCCGCGGTCTGCTCGAAGTCGTCGAGCATGCGCTGCGCGAGCACCGATCCGGTCTCGGCGACGTGCTCGGTGAGCAGGTCGCGGAGCATCTCGGCGTCGCCCGACCCGAGCTCGCCGAGGACCAGTTCGCCCGAGGCCAGCGCCTCGCGGTTGACCAGTCGCCGGTCGAGCTTGTAGACGTACGCCGTGCCGCCGGACATGCCGGCACCGAGGTTCCGCCCGGTCGCGCCGAGGATCACCGCGAGGCCGCCCGTCATGTACTCGAGCGCGTGGTCGCCCACGCCCTCGACGACCGCGGTCGCGCCGGAGTTGCGCACGAAGAACCGCTCACCCACGACGCCGCTGAGGAACAGCGACCCCTGCGTGGCGCCGTAGCCGATGACGTTGCCGGCGATGACGTTCTCGGATGCGGGGAACGTCGACGCGCGCGGCGGGCGCACGACGATCTTGCCGCCGGACAGGCCCTTGCCGACGTAGTCGTTCGAGTCGCCCTCGAGGCGCAGCACGATGCCCGCGGGCAGGAACGCGCCGAAGGACTGGCCGGCCGAGCCCGTCAGGTTGACCTGGATCGATCCGTTCGTCAGCCCCTGCGCGCCGTGCGCTCGCGTCACGCGGTTCCCGAGCATCGTCCCGACGGCTCGCGCGGTGTTGCGCACCGGCAGGTCGATCGTGATGTCGCCGCCGTGCGCGATGACGTCCTGCGCGCGCTCGATGAGCTGCACGTCGAAGTGCTCGTCGAGCTCGTGGTTCTGCGCACGACCCCAGCGGCGCGGCTCGTCGTCGGCGAACCGCGGGCCTTCGAGCACAGGCGCGAGGTCGAGGCCGCGGGCCTTCCAGTGCTCGACGGCGCCGTGGATGTCGAGGAGCTCGGCGTGGCCGACCGCCTCGTCGAGGCTGCGGAAGCCGAGCTGGGCGAGGTACTCGCGCACCTCCTCGGCGATGAACTCCATGAAGTTCACGACGAACTCGGGCTTGCCGGTGAACCGTGCACGCAGCGTGGGGTTCTGGGTCGCCACGCCCACCGGGCACGTGTCCAGGTGGCACACCCGCATCATGATGCAGCCGGAGACGACCAGCGGCGCCGTGGCGAAGCCGAACTCCTCGGCGCCCAGCAGCGCGCCGATGATGACGTCGCGTCCGGTCTTCAGCTGCCCGTCCACCTGCACGACGACGCGATCGCGCATGCCGTTGAGCATGAGCGTCTGCTGCGTCTCGGCCAGGCCCAGCTCCCACGGCGTGCCGGCGTGCTTGAGCGAGTTGAGCGGGCTCGCGCCGGTGCCGCCGTCGTGCCCGGAGACGAGGATGACGTCCGACAATGCCTTGGCGACGCCGGCGGCGACCGCGCCGATGCCCGACTGGCTCACGAGCTTGGTGTGGATGCGGGCATCCGGGTTCGCGCGCTTGAGGTCGAAGATGAGCTGCTTGAGGTCTTCGATCGAGTAGATGTCGTGGTGCGGCGGCGGCGAGATGAGTCCGACGCCCGGGGTCGCGTGCCGCGTGCGCGCGACCCACGGGTACACCTTCGCCGGCGGCAGCTGACCGCCCTCGCCGGGCTTGGCGCCCTGGGCGAGCTTGATCTGGATGTCGTCGGCCTCGGTGAGGTACAGGCTCGTCACGCCGAAGCGACCCGACGCGACCTGCTTGATCGCGCTGCGGCGCTCGGGGTCCAGGAGGCGGTCGACGTCCTCGCCGCCCTCGCCCGTGTTCGACTTCGCGCCGATGCGGTTCATCGCGATCGCGAGCGTCTCGTGCGCCTCCTGCGAGATGGAGCCGTAGCTCATCGCACCGGTGGAGAAGCGCTTGACGATCGAGGACACCGGCTCGACCTCGTCGATCGGCACGGGCGGGCGGACGCCCGTGCGCAGGCCGAACAGCCCGCGCAGGGTCTTCAGCTCGGCGGCCTGGTCGTCCACGAGACGCGTGTACTCGCGGAAGATGTCGTACCGGCGCTCGCGCGTGGCGTGCTGCAGGCGGAACACCGTGTCGGGGTTGAACAGGTGCGGGGCGCCGTCGCGGCGCCACTGGTACTCGCCGCCGGTCCAGAGCCGCTCGTGCGCGCGGGCCGCCGCGTCCTCGGGGTACGCGTAGGCGTGCCGCGCGGCGTTCTCCGCCGCGATGACCTCGAGCCCGACGCCGCCGAGCTTCGTCTCGGTGCCGGTGAAGTAGGCGTCGACGAACTCCTGCGACAGGCCGATGGCCTCGAACACCTGCGCGCCGGCGTACGACGACACGGTCGAGATGCCCATCTTCGACATGATCTTCAGCACGCCCTTGCCGAGCGCGTAGATGAGGTTGCGCACGGCCTTCTCGGGCGTGATGCCCGTGATGAAGCCGGCGCGCACGAGGTACTCGACCGTCTCCATCGCGAGGTACGGGTTGACCGCGGATGCGCCGTAGCCGATGAGCATCGCGACGTGGTGCACCTCGCGGACATCGCCCGCCTCCACGACGAGACCGACCTTCATGCGGGTCTCGTTGCGGATGAGGTGGTGGTGCACGGCCGCAAGCATCAGCAGCGACGGGATCGGCGCGAGGTCCTTGTTGGAGTCGCGGTCGCTGAGCACGATGAACTCGGCGCCGTCCTCGATGGCCTGGTCGACCTCGCGGCACATCTGCGCGAGGCGCTTCTGCATGCCCTTCGGGCCGGCCTCCACGCGGTACAGCCCGCGGATGGTGACGGACGAGCGGCCGGGCAGCGACGTGTCGATGTGCTGTATCTTCGCCAGCTCGTCGTTGTCGATGACCGGGAAGTCCAGAGTCACGGTGCGCGTGTGGTCGGGGCCCCAGGCGAGCAGGTTCCGCTCCGGACCGAGGCCGAGCGCGAGCGAGGTGACGACCTCTTCGCGGATCGAGTCCAGCGGCGGGTTGGTCACCTGCGCGAACTGCTGGGTGAAGTAGTCGAAGAGCAGCCGCGGCCGTTCGCTGAGCACCGCGACGGGCGTGTCGCTGCCCATCGCGCCGAGGGGCTCGGCGCCGGTCTGCCCCATCGGGGTCAGCAGCACGCGCACCTCCTCCTCGGTGTACCCGAACGTGCGCTGACGGCGGGTGATCGAGGCGATGGGGTGCACGATGTGCTCGCGCTCCGGGAGGTCCGACAGGCGCACGCGGCCGGCGTCGAGCCACTCGCCCCACGGCTCCTGGGTCGCGAGCTGCGCCTTGATCTCCTCGTCCTCGATGATGCGGCGCTGCGCCGTGTCGACGAGGAACATGCGACCGGGGCGCAGGCGCCCGCGGCGCTTGATGCGCTCGGGCGCGAAGTCGAGCACGCCCGTCTCGCTGCCGATCACGACGAGGCCGTCGGTCGTCTCGGTCCAGCGCCCGGGGCGCAGGCCGTTGCGGTCGAGGGTCGCGCCGACGAGCGTGCCGTCGGTGAAGATGAGGGCGGCCGGGCCGTCCCACGGCTCCATCTGGATGGCGTGGTAGTCGTAGAACGCCCGAAGATCGGGGCTGATGTCGGACTGCTTCTCGTACGCCTCCGGCACCATCATCATGATGGCGTGCGGGAGGCTCCGGCCCGTGAGCGTGAGCAGCTCCAGCACCTCATCGAAGGAGGCCGAGTCGCTGGCGCCGGGCGTGCAGATCGGCAGCAGCGGACGGATGTCGCCCAGCAGCTCGGACTCGAGCTGCGACTGGCGGGCGCGCATCCAGTTGCGGTTGCCGTTCACGGTGTTGATCTCGCCGTTGTGCGCGAGCATGCGCAGCGGCTGCGCGAGCGGCCACGAGGGGAACGTGTTCGTCGAGTAGCGCGAGTGCACCACCGCGAGCTCGGACGCGAAGCGCTCGTCCTGCAGGTCGGGGTAGAACGGCTCCAGCTGCAGCGTCGTGACCATGCCCTTGTACCCGAGCGTGCGGCTCGAGAGCGACACGAAGTACGCGTCGAGGTCGTGACGCGCGCGCTTGCGCAGGCGGTACACGCGGCGGTCGAGCGCGATCCCCGACAGGGCCTCGGCGTCGCCGACGGCGGGTCGTGACACGAACAGCTGCTCGAACGCCGGGCGCGCCTCGTACGCGAGCTTGCCGAGGTTCTCGGCCTCGACCGGCACCCCGCGCCAGCCGAGCACGACGAGGTTCTCGCTCTGCGCGATGCGCTCGATACCGGCCTTCATCGCGGCGCGCTCGTCGGCGTCGCGCGGCAGGAACGCCATGCCGGCGGCGTACTCGCCGACCGGGGGCAGCTCGAAGTCGACGACGGCGCGCAGGAATGCGTCGGGCATCTGCGTGAGGATGCCCGCACCATCGCCGGTGCCCGCGTCCGACCCGATCGCCCCGCGGTGCTCGAGGTTGCGCAGTGCCGTCAGCGCGAGATCGATGATGTCGTGGCCGGGCTCGCCGCGCAGGGTCGCGACCATGGCGAGACCGCACGCGTCCTTCTCGAAGGCAGGGTTGTACATCCCCTGTCGCGCCGGCAAGGCGCCGCCGGGGGTGACGGGTGTGCCGGGAAGAGGGCTCGAGGCCATACCTACCGTCCTCAGTTGATACTCAAGATGGGACGACGTCGGCCCAGATGTCTACTTCGTGGCTGTGTGCGTTGTGACGGTGGTGCTTGTGGCGGCGCCGACGCGATCCTCCGTCGCGGGCGGTTCGCTCACGTCGACGAAGTCGTTGGGGTTCCGTGATTCTACCCCGGCTTTGCCCTTGGCCTCGCGTCCGGGCTGATACGGCGAGGGCTCGTACCCCGGGTGGCGGCGCTTCTGGACGAAGAACACGACGATGCCGAGGAGGACCGCGGCGATGGCCGCCCATACGTTCGTGCGGATGCCGAAGTAGATCTCGCTCGGGTCGATGCGGATGGATTCCCACACGATGCGCCCGGCGCCGTACCAGATGAGGTAGAGCGCGAACAGGCGTCCCCACTGCAGGCGGAAGCGGTGACCCACCCACAGCAGCACCGCGGCGCCGAGGAGGTTCCACAGGACCTCGTACAGGAACGTGGGGTGAAAAAGCGTTCCCGGGGCCAGGCCCGCAGGGAAGGCGGGGTTGGTGCTCTCGATCTCGAGCCCCCACGGCAGGTCGGTGGGAAGGCCGAACAGCTCGTGGTTGAACCAGTTGCCGAAGCGTCCGAGCGCCTGCGCGATGAGCAGACCGGGCGCGAGCGCGTCGGCGAACGACGTGAAGCGGATGCCGGTCCACCGGCAGCCGAGCCACGCCCCGATGCCGCCGCCGATGAGGGCGCCGAAGATCGCGATGCCGCCCTCCCAGATCGCCCACACCGAGCCGGGCTGGAACGGGTTCCACGGGTTGGAGCCCGGCCCGAAGTAGAAGCCCGGGTGGGTGAGCACGTGGAAGATGCGCGCCCCGATGATGGCCAGCGGGACCGCGAGCAGCGCGATGTCGATCACGACCCAGCGCTCGGCGCCGCGACGCGAGAGACGGTGGTTCGTCAGGAGCACCGCGACGATGATCCCCGCGATGATGCACAGCGCGTAGAAGTGGATGCGCAGCGAGAACGAGAAGATCGGCACGTCGATGTAGCTGACGGGCGGGCTCGGGATGCTGGCGAGCACGGCGGATCCCGCGCTCGTGAGGGCGAACGACATGGGTTCGAGTCTAAGCGGGGCGGGCCGTGCCCGCCGACAGCTCCCGCGCCGAGGCCGCGAGGCCCTCGACGCCGCCGTCGCGGAGCGCGCGCACGAGCGCCGTGCCGACGATCGCGCCGTCGGCGTACTCCATGACGCCCGCGACCTGCGCGGCGTTGGAGATGCCGATGCCGACGCACGCGCGCTCGGCGCGGCGCTCACGCAGGCGCGTCACGAGCCCGCGGGCGGCGGCGTCCAGCTGCGCCCGCTCCCCCGTGATGCCCATCGTGGAGACGGTGTAGACGAACCCGGTGGAGGCCGCGACGATCATGTCGAGCCGCTCGTCGGTGGAGGTCGGCGCGGCGAGGAAGACGCGGTCGAGGCCGGTCCGCTCGGAGGCGGCGATCCACTCCGCGGCGGCGTCGGGGGTGATGTCGGGCGTGATGAGACCCGCCCCGCCGGCGGCGAGCAGCGCATCGGCGTATCGATCGACGCCGTACTGCACGACGGGATTCCAGTACGTCATGACGAGCACGGGCACATCGACCTGCCGCGTGATCTCCGCAATCGTCGGGAAGAGGTCGCGCAGGCGGAACCCGGCGGCCAGCGCCGTCTGCGTCGCCTCCTGGATGACGGGGCCGTCCATGACGGGGTCGCTGTAGGGCGGGCCGATCTCCAGCACGTCGGCGCCGTTCTCGGCGAGGGCCACCGCGGCGGCGATGCTCGTGTCGATGTCGGGGAACCCGGCCGGCAGGTACCCGACGAGCGCGCCGCGCCCCTCGGCGTGCGCGGCGTCGATCGCCGCAGCCACGCGGGAGGTCACAGCTTGGTCCCGACGCCGTGCGCCGCGTCGACGTCGGCGGCGGCCGCGGCGAGGGCCTCGGCGGGGTCGCGGTCGTACAGCTCGAAGTAACGGGCGGCGGTGTCCATGTCCTTGTCACCGCGTCCGGACAGGCAGATGGCGAGCACCGCGTCGGGGCCGAGCTCGCGTCCGATCCGGAGCGCGCCGGCCAGCGCGTGCGCCGATTCGATCGCGGGGATGATGCCCTCGGTCTCGCTGAGCAGGCGCAGCGCCTGCATCGCCTCGTCGTCGGTGGCGGGGATGTACTCGGCCCGTCCGATCGCGGCCAGCCACGCGTGCTCGGGGCCGACGCCCGGATAGTCCAGGCCCGCGGAGATGGAGTGCGACTCGACGGTCTGACCGTCCTCGTCCTGGAGGACGAACGTGCGGGCCCCGTGGAGCACGCCCGCGCGGCCGCGCTCGATAGAGGCGGCGTGGCGCGGGGTGTCGACGCCGTCGCCGGCCGCTTCGACGCCGTACAGCTTGACGTCGGCGTCGTCGAGGAACGCGTCGAACATGCCGATCGCGTTCGACCCGCCGCCCACGCACGCGAAGACCGCGTCGGGAAGGCGGCCGACCTCGTCGAGGAGCTGCTGCCGCGCCTCCTCGCCGATGATCTTCTGGAAGTCGCGCACCATCGCCGGGAACGGGTGCGGGCCGGCCGCGGTGCCGAAGATGTAGTTCGTCGTCTCGACGCTCGCGACCCAGTCGCGGTAGGCCTCGTTGATCGCGTCCTTGAGCGTGCGCGAGCCCGTGCGCACCGGAATGACCTCGGCGCCGAGGAGCCGCATCCGCGCGACGTTCAGCGCCTGCCGCTCGGTGTCGACCTCGCCCATGTAGATCGTGCAGTCGAAGCCGAACAGCGCGGCGGCGGTCGCGGTGGCCACCCCGTGCTGGCCGGCGCCGGTCTCGGCGATCACGCGCGTCTTGCCGAGGCGCTGGGTGAGGAGCGCCTGGCCGAGCACGTTGTTGATCTTGTGCGATCCGGTGTGGTTGAGGTCTTCGCGCTTCAGGAAGACGCGGGCGCCGCCGGCGTGGGCGGCGAAGCGCGGCACCTCCGTGAGGACGGACGGGCGTCCCGCGTAGCTGTGCAGCAGGCCGCGCAGCTCGTCGAGGAAGGCCGGATCGGCCATCGCCGCCTCGTAGACGGCGGTCAGCTCGTCGATGGCGGCGATGAGCGACTCGGGCATGTACCGGCCGCCGAAGTCGCCGAAGAACGGACCGGGCTGGTCGCGCAGGCTCATGAGGGGTGCACCTCCTGGGTGTCGCGGATGCCGCGGAACGCGCGGAGCGTCGCGACGGGATCGCCCGTCACGAGCGCCTCGCCCACGAGGACGACGTCGGCGCCCGCGGCACGGTAGTGCGCGACGTCCTCGGGCGTGCGCACGGCGGATTCGGCGATCTTGACGGCGTCGGCGGGGATGCGCTCGACGAGCCGCCCGAACAGATCGCGGTCGAGTTCGAAGGTCGAGAGGTCGCGGGCGTTGACGCCGATGAGGCTCGCGCCCAGGTCGGCGGCGCGCTCGACCTCGTCGAGGGAGTGGGTCTCGACGAGCGGGGTCATGCCCAGCTCGAGGACGAGCGCGTGCAGCTGCGTCAGCACCCGCGGCTCGAGGCCCGCGACGATGAGGAGGACGATGTCGGCGCCCGCGGCACGGGCTTCGAACACCTGGTAGGGCGTCGCGATGAAGTCCTTGCGCAGCATCGGCAGCGACACTGCGGCGCGGACGGCCTCGAGGTCGGCGAGGCTTCCCTTGAACCGGCGCTGCTCCGTCAGGACGGAGATGGCAGTTGCACCGCCCTCCTCGTACCGCGACGCCTGGAGCGCCGGGTCGGGGATCGCGGCCAGGTCGCCGCGCGACGGGCTCGCGCGCTTGACCTCGGCGATGATCTTGACGATGTCGGCCGGCGCAAGCGCGGCGCGGGCGTCGAGGGCCGGGGGCGCCGCCGCGGCGGCGCGCTCGACGTCGGCGAGCGGCCGTGTCGCGGCCCGCGCCTCGGCGTCTTCGACCGCTCCCGCGGTGAGCTCGGCGAGCAGATTCGTGGTCATGGGCTGTCGCTCCTCGATGATCCGGTGGTGGTGTCCGCCCCCACCCTGGCGACAGGACGTCAGTGCTGCTTGGAGGCGACCTTCGCGCCGCCGACGCCGTAGCCGGCGCGCGCCATGACCCAGCCCACGATGAGCCCGACCACCACGAGCGCCGCCGACGCCCACACGAGCCACGGCACGTTGAAGAAGAACGCGGTCGTGCCGATCGCGATCGCGACGAGCATGATGATGACGGCCGTCCACGCAGCCGGCGAGTGTCCGTGACCGGGGTCGCCGATGTGGTTGCTCATGGGTCTCCTTCGCGTGCCGGCGCGCACGGGCGCGCACCCCTTCAGTCTACCGGTGCCGCGCGGCGCCCGTTGGTCAGGGCGCCTGCTCGTCGCGCGTGGGGTCCTGCCCGCGCGACAGGTCGTCCCAGGAGTCGATCGCATCGTGCGGTCGCGACGCTCCGCGCGCCCCGTCGGCGGCGACGGCGTCGTAGCGGCGGGACGCCCCCGACCGCCACGCGCGCGCGGTCGCGAGCGTCCAGACGGCGCCGGCCAGCAGGAGCACCTGCGCCGCGGTCGTGACGGCCGGCCACGGGGTCGCCGAGATGGATGCGACGAGGCCGGAGACGCCCTCGAGTCCCGCGATGCCCGTCGCACCGGTCACCGTCGACGCCGCGGCCGACACCGGGGCGGTGACGGCGATCGTGCCCGCGAGCGCGCCGAGGACGAGCGCGACGACCGCCCCGAGAACGCCGAACACGTACCGCAGCACGGTTCCGACGATCGACAGCGCCGCGCCGAGGGCGAGGACGGCGAGCCCGAGCGGCGTGAGAACCGGCAGGGCTGCGGATCCGGCCACCTCGAGGGCCTGTGCGGAGCCGTCGTCCAGAGTGACGACGAGCCACGTCTGCGTCGCCGCGATGACGCTCAGCGCCCCCGCGGCGAGCATCGCCACGACGCCGAGCAGCCGCGCGCGTCGCGTCACGGCAGGGCGTCCGTCACGGGCTGCAGGTCGTCGGCGTCGAAGCACGTCCGCGTGCCGGTGTGGCAGGCGGGGCCGACCTGCTCCACCTGGATGAGCAGCGCGTCGCCGTCGCAATCGAGGCGCGCACCGCGCACGAGCTGGATGTGTCCCGAGGTGTCGCCCTTGCGCCAGTACTCCTGGCGCGAGCGCGACCAGAAGGTGACGCGACCGGACGTGAGCGTGCGGCGCAGCGCCTCCGCATCCATCCACCCGAGCATGAGCACCTCGCCGGTGTCGTGCTGCTGGATGATCGCCGGGGCCAGGCCCGCCTCGGTGAAGGCGACGCGGGCGATGCGCTCCTCGATCGTGTCGGTCATGCCCGCACCTCGATCCCTTCGGTCGCAAGAGCCTGCTTGACCTCGCCGACGGTCAGCATGCCGCTGTGGAACACGGATGCGGCGAGCACGGCGTCCGCTCCGGCGTGGACGGCCGGCGCGAAGTGGTCCAGGGCGCCGGCGCCGCCGGAGGCGATGACCGGGACGCTCGAGACCTCGCGCATGAGCGTGACCAGCTCGAGGTCGAAGCCGTTCTTCGTGCCGTCGGCGTCGATGGAGTTCACCAGCAGCTCGCCGGCGCCGCGCTCGGTGGCCTCGCGCGCCCACTCCAAGGCGTCGAGCGTCGTCTCGGTACGACCGCCGTGCGTCGTCACGACGAAGCCGGACGGCGTCGACGGAGAGCGCTTGACGTCGAGCGAGAGCACGAGCACCTGCGCGCCGAAGCGGTCGGCGATCTCGTCGAGAAGGCCCGGCCGGGCGATCGCGGCGGAGTTGACGCCGATCTTGTCGGCTCCGACCGACAGCAGCCGTGCGACGTCGTCGACGGTGCGCACTCCCCCGCCGACGGTGAGCGGGATGAAGACCTGCTCGGCCGTACGGCGCACGACGTCGTACGTCGTGGCGCGCTCGTCGACCGTCGCGGTGACGTCCAGGAACGTGATCTCATCGGCGCCCTGCGCGAAGTACAGCGCCGCGAGCTCGACGGGATCCCCCATGTCGCGCAGGTTCTCGAAGTTCACGCCCTTGACCACGCGCCCGGCGGCGACGTCCAGGCACGGGATGACGCGGCGGGCCAGCGACATCAGCGGCGACCTCCGTTCACAGGCGTGCGGCGTGGATCTCGGTCACGAGGATCGCGCGCGCGCCGATGGCGTGTAGCGCGTCCATGACCTGGTTGACGCCGCGGCGCGGGCTCATGACGCGCACCGCGACCCACTCGGGATCGCGCAGCGGCGAGATCGTCGGCGACTCGATGCCGGGGGCGACGGCCACCGCCTCCTCGACGAGGCGCGCCGGCAGATCGTAGTCGATGAGCACGTAGCGGCGGGCGACCAGGACGCCGCGCAGGCGCCGCAGCAGCGTGTCGGTGCCGGGGGCGTCCTGCGGGCCGGCGATGAGGACCGCCTCCGACTCCAGGAGCGCGGGTCCGAAGATCTCCAGGCCCGCCTGACGCAGGGTCGTGCCGGTGGAGACGACGTCGGCCACGGCGTCGGCGACGCCGAGCTGCACGGCGGATTCGACGGCGCCGTCCAGGGGCACGAGGTCGACGGCGATCCCCCGCTCGTCGAGGAACCGGTCGACGAGCCCCGGGTACGCCGTGGCGACGCGGACGCCCTGGAGGTCCTCGAGCTGTGTGAAGCGGCCCGGACGCCCCGCGAAGCGGAACGTCGAGTCGCCGAACCCGAGCGCCTCGATCTCGCGGGCGCCGGGCATGCGCGCGTCCAGCAGGAGGTCGCGTCCCGTGATGCCGACGTCGAGCGCGCCGGATCCGACGTACGTCGCGATATCACGCGGGCGGAGGTAGAAGAACTCGACCTCGTTGACGGGGTCGGCGACATACAGGTCTTTCGGGTCTCGACGGCCGGTGTATCCGGCTTCGGCGAGCATCTCGGAGGCGGTCTCGGCGAGCGAGCCCTTGTTCGGCACGGCGATGCGCAGCATGGGGTTCCTGGGTCGAAGGCGAGCGGTCGGGCGGGCGCTCACAGATGTCGGTAGACGTCCTCGAGCGTGAGGCCCTTCGCGAGCATGAGCACCTGGAGGTGGTACAGCAGCTGCGAGATCTCCTCGGCGGCCGCTGCATCCGACTCGTATTCGGCCGCCATCCAGACCTCGGCGGCCTCCTCGACGATCTTCTTGCCGATCGTGTGCACGCCCGCGTCCAGCTCCGCCACAGTGCCGGATCCGGCGGGGCGGTCGGCCGCCTTCGCGGCGAGCTCCGCGAACAGGGCGTCGAACGTCTTCACCGTCTCAGGGTATCGAACGCGCGGAGGGGTCCGGTTCAGTGCGCGTGGCGCTGAGCCTGCGCGCGCAGCGCGCGGATCGCGGCATCCGGGTCGTCGGCACCGAAGACGGCCGAGCCGGCCACGAACGTGTCGGCGCCCGCCTCGGCGGCCTGGTCGATGGTCGACGCCGAGATGCCGCCGTCGACCTGCAGCCACACCGCCGATCCGCGGCGGCGCGCCTCGTCGGCGAGGGCCCGGAGCTTCGGCATCGTCTCGGCGCGGAACGACTGGCCGCCGAACCCCGGCTCGACCGTCATCACGAGGATCTGGTCGAACTCGTCGAGGACGTCGTACAGGCCCTCGGCGGGAGTGTCGGGCTTGATCGCCACGCCGGCGCGCGCGCCGATCGCGCGCAGGCGACGAGCGAGGGTCACCGGCTCGGCGGCGGCCTCGAGGTGGAACGTGACCGACGCGGCGCCGAGCTCGGCGTAGCCGGGCGCCCACCGGTCGGGCGCGTCGATCATGAGGTGCACGTCCAGCGGCACGGGGCTCGTCTCCTGGATGCGGCCGACCATCTGCGGCCCGAACGTGAGGTTGGGTACGAAGTGGTTGTCCATGACGTCCACGTGGACGAAGTCGGCGCCGGCGATCCGGGCGAGCTCGGCCTGCATGTTCACGAAGTCGGCAGCGAGGATGCTGGGGTTGATCCGGATGTCGTCGGATCCGCGGCGGGGCGTCACCGGTCCATTATCCCGGCCCGTACGTCGGCGTGTCGGAAGCCGCTAGGCCTGCTTGTGCAGGAGCGCGATCGACATGGCGGCGCTGTTCAGTCGAGGGCGTCGGCCGTGACGCGCTTGCGCAGCAGCGCGATCGACATGGCGTCGGTCCCATGTCGGTGCGGCCACAGCTGCGCGCGCCCAGAGCCGTCGGACTGGTCCGGCAGGTCGATCGCGGTGCGCGAGATGCCGCGCACGACCGCCCGCGCATCGAGCTCCTCCACCGCGTCGCCGAGCTCGCGACGCACGTCGGCGAGTACGCCCGCGGTCTCGGCGAGGTGCGGCGAGCACGTGACGTACGCCACGATCCCGCCCGGGCGCAGCGCCGTCACGGCCGCGAGGAGGAGCTCGCGCTGCAGCTCGGCGAGCCCCGGCACATCCGCGGGGGTCTTTCGCCACCGCGCCTCGGGGCGACGGCGGAGCGCGCCGATGCCGGTGCACGGCGCATCGACGAGGACGCGATCGTACGCCCCCGGCTCGCGGGCGGCGCGCGTGCGGCCGTCCTCCTCGCTCACCTCCACCGGGAGCGGCACGGCGGCGACCGCGCGCCGCACGAGCTCGGCCCGCGCGGGCGCGATCTCGTTCGCGTCCAGATGTGCTCCCGCGGCGAGGGCCTCGGCTGCCAGGAGGGCCGTTTTCCCGCCCGGCCCTGCGCACAGGTCGAGCCACCGCTCCCCCGGCCGCACCGGCTCGGCGCGGCTGAGGGCGAGGGCGGCCAGCTGGGAACCCTCGTCCTGGACGCGGATGCGCCCGTCGCTGCCGCGCACGATCGCCTCCGGATCGCCGCCGGGCGACGGGAAGGCGAACGGCGACCAGTGCGCGCGAGGTGCGTCGGCGGGCGGGGTCGCGAGCCCCGGGAGCGCGGCGAGGGTCACGCGCGGAGCGGCGTTGTCGGCGGCCAGGAGCGCGTCGAGCTCGTCGGCCCGCCCCTCGGCGGCGAGGGCCCGGCGGAAGGCGCGCACGATCCACACCGGATGCGACGACAGCGTGCCGATGCGCTCGTCGTCGGAACGTGCGCTCTCGGCGATGCGGGAGATCCACTGCCCGGGGGTGTCGCGCGCTACCCGTCGGAGGACAGCGTTCGCGAAGCCGACGGCACCCCGGCCGCCCTCGCGGCGCACGAGCTCGACCGATTCGTTCACCGCGGCGTGTGACGCGACGCGCGTCGACAGGATCTGATGCACTCCCAACCGCAGTGCGTCGCGCACCGACGGGTCGATGTCGGCGACGGGGCGGTCGGCGGCCAACGCGATCACTGCGTCGTACGTGCCGCGACGCCGGAGGGTGCCGTAGGTGAGCTCCGTCGCCAGCGCCGCGTCCTGCGTCGTCAGACCCGCCCGCTCGACGGCGTGCGGCAGCAGCAGGTTCGCATACGCGTCGGCGTCGTCCACGGCGCGCAGCACCTCGTACGCGACACGGCGCGCTGCCTGCACGCTCACGAACCGAGCACCACGTCGTCGCGGCGGAGCCCCCGCCACCAGTCGGCCGCGGCCATCGCGCTCTTTCCGGCCGGCTGCACGGTGCGCAGCTCGATCGCGCCGTCGGCCGCACCGACGAGCACGCGCCGGCCGGCGAGCACAACGCGGCCCGGCGCGGGGGCGCCGTCGTCGTCCGCGACGGCGGCGTCGACGATCTTCACGCGCGCGCCGTCGAGGGTCGTGTGGGCCCCGGGCTCGGGCGTCGTGCCGCGGATGCGCGCGAGGAGGGCCGCCGCATCCGTCGACCACGACAGCTCGCCGTCGGCGAGGGACAGCTTGGGCGCGAAGGTCGGTTCGCCCCGCTGCGGCGCGGCGACGGCGGTGCCGGCCGCGATCGCGTCGACCGTCTTGGCGAGGAGTTCGGCGCCGAGCGCCGCAAGCGCGCCGAGAGCGGCGCCGGCGGTCAGATCCCCCGCCGGCATCACGCGCTCGGCGAAGACGGGGCCGGCGTCGAGCTCGGGCACGAGCTGAAACACGCTCGCACCGAGGTCGCGGTCACCGGCGATGAGCGCGTGCTGGACGGGCGCGGCGCCGCGCCACCGCGGCAGCAGCGAGAAGTGCAGGTTGATCCAGCCGTGGCGGGGTGTCGACAGCAGCGGCTCGCGCACGAGCGCCCCGTAGGCGACGATGACGCCGAGGTCGGGGCGGATGCCGGCGACCTCGGCGGTCGCGTCCGCGTCGAGCCGGCCGGTCTTGCGCGCGCGAAGCCCGAGCTCCTCCGCCGCGGCGGCGACGGGCGACGGGGTGAGCACCCGCTTGCGTCCGAGCGGTGCGTCCTCGCGGGTGATCACCAGGGCGATCTCGTGCGGACCGGCGGCCAGGGCGCGCAGCGACGGGACGGCGGCCGCGGGTGTGCCGGCGAACACGAGGCGCATGGTTCTCCTCGGATGTCAGAGATCGGGCTCGGGGATGTCGAGCCGAACCTTGAGTGTATTGCGCACGCCGGTGCCCGATCGGCGGGCGGCCGCGCGGCCGCGCACGGCCTCGGCGACGACCGCGGCGCGCAGCGACTCCGCCACCGGGCGCCCGATGCCGTACTCGAAGCGCACGAGAGCGCGCGCGGCGGGCGGCCCGGGGTCGGCGCGCACGGGCACGGGCCCGAGGACGGCGTCCTCGGGAAGGGTCGGCACGTCCTCGCGCAGGCTCGCGACCGCGCCGTCGACGGCCGCTGCGGTGCCCTCGATCGCGGCGAGTCGCACCGCGGGCGGCATGTGCAGGGGCGCGCGCACCCCGAGCTCGGTCCGCGCGTACGACGCGTGCGTCCACGTCGCGAGCGTCCGCGCGACGGGGCCGGCGACGCCGACGAGATGCACCGGAGCGCCGGGCGCGGCCAGGGCCGCGGCATCCGACCACCAGCGCAGGCAGTCCTCGCCGATGCGCAGCGACTCGGACATGAGCATCCGCTCCCCGTCCAGGAGCACGACGGCGGCGTAGCCGCCCGGCGCGAACGGCTCCGCGCCCCGCGTCGCGATGACCAGCGCCGGCTTGCGATCGACCTCGGTGACCGGGTGCGCACCGTCGGAGACGATCACCCGCACGCCCGGGAACGCACGACCCAGCTCGTCGGCTGTGCGCTCGCTGCCCGAGGAGGCCATCCGCACGCTGTGCGCATCGCAGTGCGGGCACCGCCACCCCACCGACGAGCGCCCGCACCAGCCGCACACCGGCATCGCGCCCGGGCGGGCGGCGCGCAGCGGCCCGGCGCAGTGGGCGCAGCGCGCCGGGCGACGGCATTGCGCGCACACGAGCGACGGCGCGTAGCCCGGACGGGAGACCTGGACGAGGACGGGGCCGCGCGCGGCCGCCTCCCGGGCGGCCTGGAAGGCGGCCGACGGCACCCGCGCGCCCCGCTCGCCCTCGCGCGTCGCGCTGAGCACGACCCGCGGCGACACGCGTCGTGCCGCGGGCAGGTCGCGCACCCAGCCGAGTTCGACGAGGCGCTGCACGTCGGTCGTGCGCGTGTGCCCCGCGAAGACGAGCGCCGAGCCCTCCAGCTCCTGCCGCACGAGTGCGGCGTCGCGCGCGTGGACGCCGGGGCTCAGCGGCTCGGACAGGAGCGGGTCGCCGTCGTTCCACACCGCGACCAGACCCGCCCGCGCCGGCGTGTAGACGGCGGAGCGGCGGCCGATGACGACGCACGGAGCGTCGTCGAGCGTGCGCAGGAACTGCGCGTAGCGCGCCGGCCCGGACTGATCGGCGTCGTCGCGCACGACCGCCTCGGCGGGCACGAACGCGGCCAGCGCCCGCTCCAGCTGAGCCTGATCGCGGTAATCGGGCACCACCAGCACGGTGCTGCGCCCGTCGGCGAGGGTGCGTGCGGCGGCGGCGGCCAGCAGCTGCGCCCACGCTCCCACGGCGAGATCGGCCGCTGGATGCGGCGCCGCATCCAGCGCGACGCGCTCCCCCGCGGCCAGAGCCGCCGCCAAGCCCGGATACGCGGCGAGCACGGCGTCCGCACGCGCGAGAGCGTCGGCTGCCGGCACCGGCACGGCAGGGGCGGGCGTGGCGAGCCACGCCTTCTCGGCCCGCACCATCCGCTTGGGGACGGCCAGGCGCAGCACGTCGGCCGCGGAGCCGGCCGCACGGTCGGCCACCCGCCGCACGAGGGCGTGCAGACGCTCGGGCAGGACGCGCACGGGTGAGACGACACCGTCGATCTCCGACAGCGGCCGCTCGCCGTCGGTCTCCGTTCCGATTTCGACCACGAAGCCGTCGACGACACGGCCGGCCGTGCGCAGCGGCACGCGCACCCGAACGCCGGGCTCGATCGCCGCGCCCTCGGGAACGGCGTAGTCGAACAGGCGGTCCAGCTGCGGCAGCGGCGAGTCCAGCAGCACGCGGGCGACCGTGCGGGTCGTCACCGGATGCTCCGCCCCGCTCAGAGGCCGGCGGCGGCGCGCAGCGCCTCGACGCGGTCGGTGCGCTCCCACGTGAAGTCGGGCAGCTCGCGCCCGAAGTGCCCGTACGCCGCCGTCTGCGCGTAGATGGGGCGCAGGAGGTCGAGGCTGTCGATGATCGCCTTCGGCCGTAGGTCGAACACGTCGAGGATCGCCCGCGTGATGCTGTCGTCGTCCACGCGGCCGGTGCCGAAACTCTCGACGTACAGGCCGACGGGGCTCGCCTTGCCGATCGCGTAGGCGACCTGCACCTCGAGACGGTCGGCGAGACCCGCCGCGACGGCGTTCTTCGCGACCCACCGCATCGCGTAGGCGGCGGAGCGGTCGACCTTGGACGGGTCCTTGCCGCTGAAGGCGCCGCCGCCGTGGCGAGCGGCCCCGCCGTAGGTGTCGATGATGATCTTGCGCCCGGTCAGGCCCGCGTCGCCCTTGGGCCCGCCCACGACGAAGGGCCCGGCCGGGTTGATGTAGTACTTCACGTCGGGCAGGTCGAGCCCGGTCGCCTCGAGCACCGGGTCGATGACCTCGGCGCGCACGAGCGCGCGCAGCTCGTCCTGCGCGATGTCGGGGTGGTGCTGCGTGGAGAGCACGACCGACTCGACGGTCTTCGGCGTGTGCCCGTCGTAGCCGAGGGTCACCTGCGTCTTGCCGTCGGGGCGCAGGAACGGCAGGCGGCCGTCGCGGCGCACGGCCGCGAGCCGCTCGGCCATCCGATGCGCCGTCCAGCTCGCCATCGGCATGAGCTGGGGCGTCTCACGGGTGGCGAAGCCGAACATGATGCCCTGGTCGCCGGCGCCCTGCTCGTCGCGCGGGTCGATCGAGCCGCGCTCGCGCTGCTCGAACGCCTTGTTGACGCCCGCGGCGATGTCGGAGGACTGCGCGCCGATCGACACGCTCACGCCGCACGACTCGCCGTCGAAGCCGGTGTCGCTGGAGGTGTAGCCGATGCGGTTGACGACGTCGCGCACGATCGCGGGGATCTCGACGTACGCGCGCGTGGACACCTCACCCGCGACGTGCACGAGGCCCGTCGTCACGAGCGTCTCGACCGCGACCCGGCCGATCGGATCCTCGGTGAGGATCGCATCCAGGATGCTGTCGGAGATCTGGTCGCAGATCTTGTCGGGGTGTCCCTCCGTGACGGACTCGGAGGTGAACAGCCGCAGGTCGCTCATGCGTGGCTCCTCGGGCGGGGTCGGCGGACAGAAGTATGCCCCGGCCGGCGGACACCCGTCGCGAGACGGGCGGCGCCGACCGGGGCGATCACCGCGGCGGGATCAGTCGAGGCTGCGCAGGCGCAGCTTGTCCTCGTGGATCTCGTGCAGCGCGATGGTGAGCGGCTTGTCCTCGACGGTCGAGTCGACGAGCGGCCCGACGTTGTCGAAGAGGTTCCCCTCGTGGAGGTCGGAGTAGTAGTCGTTGATCTGGCGCGCGCGCTTGGCGGCGTAGATCACGAGCTGGTACTTCGAGTCGACCTTCTCCAGAAGGCTGTCGATGGGGGGCTCGATGATGCCCTGGTTCGTTCCGGCCATGGGGAACCTCCTGGTTCGCGCGGATGTCGGGTGAGGCGGAGTCTCGGGCGGACGGCAGAGCGCGCCCGCATCCGATCATTCTACAGGCCGGCGCGGCGGCGGAGCGGTTGCCGCTTCGAACGGACCGCACCGGTGACGCCCGGCACGCTTCGTGCCGCCCCGCGCGCGAGACCTCGGGACGACGGGTCAGCCCGCGAGGGCGGCGATCTCGTCGGCGGCGCGGGCGACGTCGTCGTTGACCACGCGGTAGTCGAACTCGTTCTGGGCGGCGAGCTCCACGCGCGCCGTGCGCAGGCGCCGCGCCCGCTCCTCGGCGTCCTCCGTGCCGCGTCCGACCAGCCGGCTGACCAGCTCGTCCCAGCTCGGGGGCAGCAGGAACACGAGGGTCGCGTCGGGGGCCGCCTCGCGCACCTGGCGCGCGCCCTGCAGGTCGATCTCCAGCAGCACGGTACGTCCCGCCTTCAGCGCCGCGTCGATCGGCTCGCGCGGCGTGCCGTACCGGTACTTGTTGTGCACCGTCGCGTGCTCGAGGAGCGCACCCGTCTCGATCAGGCGGTCGAACGCCGCATCGTCGACGAAGTAGTAGTGCTCGCCGTCGACCTCGCCCGGTCGCGGCGGACGCGTCGTGGCCGACACCGAGAGGTGGATCTCGGGATGGTGGTCGCGGACGTACGCGGCCACGGTGCCCTTGCCCACTGCCGTCGGACCGGCCAGCACGAGCAGCCGGCTGCGATTCGGGCGCGGGGACGGCTCGGGCCAGCGCCGGTCGAGGAACTCTCGCAGCTCGCGGCGCTGGCGGGCGCCCAGGCCGCCTAGGCGCTTGACCGGCGCGATCGCGAGGTCGGCGAGGATGCGGTCGCGCTTGCCCTCGCCGATGGCCGGGATCGCCGTGAGGAACTCCGGCACGCGCATGGCGCCGGCGGGGGACGCCGGGTCGGCCTGCGCGCGGCGCAGCAGCTCCTGCGGCGTGATGACGCGCGTGGAGACGTCGCGCTTGAGCGCCGCGCGTTCGCGGCGGGCGGCGACAGCGCGGCGGGACGCCGCGACGCGATCGACCTCGGGCGGGCGTCGGCTCTCAGCCATGCAGGACCTCCCGGTACAGCGTCGCGCGCTCGGCTATGCGCGCGGCGAGAGTATCCGGACCCGCCGACAGCACGCTGCGGCTCTCGCTCGCGACCACCTGCGACGCGACGTATCCGAACCGACGCAGATCGGCCGGCTCCGCCCCCTGCGCCCCGAAGCCCGGCGCGAGGATCGGCGCGCCCGCGAGGGCCAGATCGGTCAGGCCGAACTCCGCGCGCTCCACCGTCGCCCCGACGACGACGCCCACCGACCCGAGCGCGCCGGGGAGGCCGAGGTTCAGCCACGCGACATCCCGCAGCACACGCGCGGCGACGCGCTCGCCCTCGTCCGCGGCGGCGTCGTCGACGAGCGCACGCTGGACCACGGCCGCCTCCGGGTTGCTCGTGGCCGCGAGGACGAAAGCGCCCTTGCCGTGTCGCAGGGCCGTCTTGAGCGTCGCGGTGAGCGACTCCGCTCCAAGGTAGGGGCTCACGGTGACGGCGTCGGCCTCCAGCGGCGATCCCCGATGCAGCCACGCGGCCGCGTAGCCGTCCATCGTCGTGCCGATGTCGCCGCGCTTGGCGTCGGCGATCACCACGAGACCTGCCTCGCGGGCCGCCGCCATCGTGTCTTCGAGGGCGGCGAAGCCGCGCGAGCCGAAGCGCTCGAAGAAGGCCACCTGCGGTTTGACGACCCCGACGCGCCCCGACGCCGCCTCGACGACCCGGAGGCCGAACTCGCGGACGCCGTCGGCGGAGACCGGCAGCCCCCACGCCGTCAGGAGCGCTTCGTGCGGATCGATGCCCACGCACAGGGGCCCGTGCTCGGAGAGCGCGGCTCCCAGGCGCTGGCCGAACGTCGTCACCGGCGCGCCGCCCGGTCGACCGCGTACTCCTGCAGGCTGCGCACCTCGAAGCCCTCGCGGAGCACGGGGAGCGCGCTCACCGCAGCCCCGAGCACGGCCATCGTCGTGAACAGGGCCTTGTCGGCGGCGACCGCCGCCGCGCGGATCTCGTAGCCGTCGGCGCGGGCGAGCCCGCCGCTGGGCGTGTTCACGATCATGTCGATCTCGCCCGCGTTGATGAGGTCGACGATGTTCGTCTCGCCCGAGGTCTGCGTCTCGGAGTACTTGCCGACCACGCGCACGCCGATGCCGTTGCGCGCGAGGATCTCGGCCGTGCCCTCGGTGGCCACGAGCGAGAAGCCCAGCTCGTGGAGGCGGTGGGCGGGCAGGATCACGGCGCGCTTGTCGGCGTCGGCGACGGAGATGAACACGGTGCCCTCGAGCGGCATCCCGCCGTATGCTGCCTCCTGGCTCTTGGCGAACGCGGTCGGGAAGTCGCGGTCGATGCCCATGACCTCGCCGGTCGAGCGCATCTCGGGGCCGAGCACCGAGTCGACCGTCTGGCCGTCGGCGGTGCGGAACCGCTTGAAGGGCAGCACGGCCTCCTTGACGGCGACCGGCGCGTCCAGCGGCACCCGCGATCCGTCCTCGGCGGGCAGGAGCCCCTCCGCGACGAGCGCGGCGATCGTGTCGCCCGACATGATGCGCGCGGCGGCCTTCGCCAGCGGGATGCCCAGCGCCTTCGACACGAACGGCACCGTGCGGCTCGCGCGCGGGTTCGCCTCGATCACGTACAGGACGCCGGCGGAGATCGCGAACTGCACGTTCAGCAGACCCCGCACGCCGACGCCTTCGGCGATCGCCGCGGTCGCCGCGCGCACGCGGTCGATGTCGGAGCGGCCGAGCGAGACCGGCGGCAGCGTGCAGCTGGAATCGCCGGAGTGGATGCCGGCCTCCTCGAGGTGCTCCATGACGCCGCCGATGTAGAGGTCGGTGCCGTCGTAGAGCGCGTCGACGTCGAGCTCGATCGCGTCGTCGAGGAAGCGGTCCACGAGCAGCGGCAGGCCGGGGCCGATGATGGCCTGATCGGCGATGCGCACGAAGTAGTCGCGCAGCGCGTCGGTCGAGTACACGATCTCCATGCCGCGACCGCCGAGCACGAAGCTCGGACGCACCAGGACGGGGTAACCGATCTCCTCGGCGACGGTGACGGCCCCCTCGACGTCGATCGCGGTGCCGTTGCGCGGGGCGACGAGGCCCGCCCGGTCGAGCAGGCGCGAGAACAGCTCCCGCTCCTCGGCGAGGTCGATCGCCTCCGGGCTCGTGCCGAGGATGCGGTAGCCGGCCGCCTCGATGCCCTTGGCGAGCCCGAGCGGCGTCTGGCCGCCGAGCTGGCAGATGACGCCGAGGATCTCGCCCGACGCCGACTCGGCGTGGAGGATCTCCAGGACGTCCTCGAGCGTCAGCGGCTCGAAGTACAGCCGGTCGGACGTGTCGTAGTCGGTCGAGACGGTCTCGGGGTTGCAGTTGACCATGATCGTCTCGTAGCCCGCGTCCGACAGCGCGAACGAAGCGTGTACACAGGAGTAGTCGAACTCGACGCCCTGGCCGATGCGGTTCGGGCCCGAGCCGATGATGACGACCTTCGTGCGCTGCGAGGGCTCGACCTCGGTCTCGGCGTCGTAGCTGGAGTAGTGGTAGGGCGTGAGCGCCGGGAACTCCCCCGCGCACGTGTCGACGGTCTTGTAGACCGGGCGGATGTCGAGGCCGTGCCGGATGCCGCGGGCTTCGGTCTCGGAGATGCCGCGCAGCTGCGCGATCTGGGCGTCGCTGAAGCCGTGCTCCTTCGCGAGGCGCAGCGTCGCCGCATCCAGCTCGTCCGCGTGGCGCACGAGGTCGGCGACCTCGTTGATGAGCGCGATCTGGTCGAGGAACCACGGGTCGATCGCGGTCGCCTCGAAGGCCTGCTCGGGCGTCGCGCCCTTGCGCATCGCCTGCTGCAGGACGACGATCCGTCCGTCGGTGGGCGTCTGGGCGATCTCCAGCAGCTCCTCGACCGAGCGGTCCTCGTCGCCCCAGTGGAAGCTCGACCCGCGCTTCTCGAGCGAGCGGAGTGCCTTCTGCAGCGCCGTGGTGAAGTTGCGGCCGATCGCCATCGCCTCGCCGACCGACTTCATGGTGGTCGTGAGGGTCGTGTCGGCGGCGGGGAACTTCTCGAAGTTGAAGCGCGGCACCTTCACGACGATGTAGTCGAGCGTCGGCTCGAAGCTCGCCGGCGTCACCTTCGTGATGTCGTTGGGGATCTCGTCGAGGCGGTAGCCGATCGCGAGCTTGGCCGCGATCTTGGCGATCGGGAAGCCGGTCGCCTTCGACGCGAGCGCCGACGAGCGCGACACGCGCGGGTTCATCTCGATCACGATGATGCGGCCCGAGACCGGGTCGACGGCGAACTGGATGTTGCAGCCGCCGGTGTCCACTCCCACGGCGCGGATGATGTCGATGCCGATGTCGCGGAGGCGCTGGTACTCGCGGTCGGTGAGGGTCAGGGCCGGCGCGACCGTGATCGAGTCGCCGGTGTGCACGCCCACGGGGTCGACGTTCTCGATCGAGCACACCACGACGGTGTTGTCGGCCGTATCGCGCATGAGCTCGAGCTCGTACTCCTTCCAGCCGAGGATCGACTCCTCCAGGAGCACCTCGTGCGTGGGCGAGTCGTGCAGGCCGGCGCCGCCGATGCGGCGCAGGTCGTTCTCGTCGAACGCGAAGCCCGAGCCGAGGCCGCCCATCGTGAACGAGGGGCGCACGACGAGCGGGTAGCCGAGCTTCTCCGCCCCGGCGAGGAGGTCGTCCATCGAGTGGCAGATGACGGATGCGGCGACATCCGCGCCGGCCTCGATCACGAGCTCCTTGAAGACCTGGCGGTCCTCGCCCTTGCGGATCGCGTCGACCTTCGCGCCGATGAGCTCGACGCCGTGACGCTCGAGGATGCCCTGGTCGTGGAGGGCCATCGCCGCGTTCAGCGCCGTCTGGCCGCCCAGGGTCGGCAGGATCGCGTCCGGACGCTCCTTGACGATGATCGTCTCCAGGACCGCGGGGGTGATCGGCTCGATGTAGGTCGCGTCGGCGAAGTCGGGGTCGGTCATGATCGTCGCGGGGTTCGGGTTCACGAGGATGACGCGCACGCCCTCCTCGCGAAGCACGCGGCAGGCCTGCGTGCCGGAGTAGTCGAACTCGGCGGCCTGGCCGATGACGATCGGGCCGGACCCGATGACGAGGACGCTCGTGATGTCGTCGCGCTTGGGCATCAGTGGTTGTCCTTCTTGCTCTGCTCGGCGAGCACCATGTCGCGGAAGCGGTCGAAGAGATAGTTGGCGTCGTGGGGGCCGGCCGCGGCCTCGGGGTGGTACTGCACCGAGAACGCGGGGATGTCGAGGGCGCGCAGTCCCTCGACGACGCGGTCGTTGAGGCCGATGTGGCTGACCTCGACGCGGCCATAGCCGGCGGGGCTGTCGACCTCGCCCTCGAGCGGCGCGTCGACGGCGAACCCGTGGTTGTGCGCCGTGATCTCGACGCGGCCGGTGGTCTTGTCGAGCACGGGCTGGTTGATGCCGCGGTGGCCGAACGGAAGCTTGTACGTGCCGAAGCCGAGGGCGCGGCCGAGGAGCTGGTTGCCGAAGCAGATGCCGAAGAACGGCAGCCGCTCGTCGAGCACGGCCCGCAGCAGCTCCACGTGGTCGCCCGAGGCCGCCGGGTCGCCCGGCCCGTTCGAATAGAAGACGGCGACGGGGTCGATCGCGCGGATGTCGTCGATCGTCACGTCCTGGGGCAGCACGTGCACGTCGAACCCGCGCGCGGCGAGGTTCTCGATCGTGGCCTGCTTGACGCCGAGGTCGAGCACCGCGAGGGCGCCGATGCGCTCCCCCGTCGCGGGCGTCACCTGCGCCGCGGCGACCGACACCTCGGCGGAGAGGTTGCGCCCCGCCATCTCGGGCGCCGCGCGCACGATCCGCAGCTGCTCGTCGGCGTCCAGGCCCGCAGCCTCGCCGGAGAAGACGCCGCCGCGCATGCTGCCGGACGAGCGGATGCGGCGCGTGACGGCGCGCGTGTCGATGCCGCTGATGCCCACGATGCCGTCGGCGACGAGGGCGTCGTCGAGCGACTCGTCGGCGCGCCAGTTCGAGACGATGCGCGAGGGGTCGCGGACGATGTAGCCGGCGACCCAGATGCGACGCGACTCCGGGTCTTCGCCGTTCATGCCGGTGTTGCCGATGTGCGGTGCGGTCTGCAGGACGATCTGGCCCGCGTACGAGGGGTCGGTGAGCGTCTCCTGGTAGCCGGTCATGCCGGTGGCGAAGACGACCTCGCCGAGCGTCGTGCCGCGGGCGCCGTAGGCGCGCCCGGGGTAGCGGGAGCCGTCCTCGAGGACGAGCACGGCGGGATCGAGGGACAGTCGGGCGGTCATGCGGCGTCTCCTGTCGGGAGGATGGGGCGGATGGCGTCCACGAGGGCGCGCGCGGAGGCGCCCTGCGGACGGAGATACGTGTCGACGACGGTGCCGTCGTCGGTGCGCCACGACACGCGCGCGAGGCCGTCGCGCTCGACGACGCGGTCGATCGCGACGCTCGCCTGCCCGATGTCGACGAGGCGGTCGGCGGGCAGCAGCATGCGCGGTTGACCGGGCAGGTCGAGCACGACGCCGGCGTCGGTGACGCGGACCTCGGCGCGCGAGCGGAACGCGAGCCCGCGGATCGCGAGCCGCTCGAGCGGCTCGTCGTGCCGCGTCGTGGCGACGTACAGGCCCGAGAACGCCGCGAGCTCGCGCGCGCCGGCGGGGACATCGCCGATCGGGGTCGACAGGCCCGCGTCGCGGCGGGTGCGCCGCATCCACGCCCACACGAGCGCGCCGAGCAGGGCCACCGCGACCACGATCATCACGACGAGGGCGCCTTCGCGGCTCACGCGAGCACCCCCGGCGCCTCGAGCAGCCGGCCCTCGGCGACGGTCGGGATACCGGCGGCGAACGTCCAGAGGACCTCTCCCGGGAGTTCCCGGCCGAGATACGGCGAGTTGCGGCTGCGACCGCGCAGATCGTCGGTCGAGAAGGTGCGCGCCGGGCGCGGGTCGTACAGCGTGAGCGACGCGGGCTGTCCGGCGGTCAGCGGGGTGCCCGCCGCCGCGAGGCGGCCGATTCGCGCGGGAGTGCGCGACATGACGCGGGCGACATCGGCCCACGTCAGCATGCCGGTGTCGACGACCGCCTGCTGCACGACGCGCACCGCGCTCTCCAGGCCCACCATGCCGTTCGCCGCCGCGGGCCACTCGCACGCCTTCGCCTCGAGCGGGTGCGGCGCGTGGTCGGTGGCCACGATGTCGATCGTGCCGTCGGCGAGCCCTTCGCGCACCGCGAGGACGTCCTCGTCGCGGCGCAGAGGCGGGTTGACCTTGTACCGGGCGTCATAGCCGCGCACGAGCTCGTCCGTGAGGAGCAGGTGGTGCGGCGTCACCTCGGCGGTCACGTCGATGCCGCGGCGCTTGGCCCAGCGGATGATGTCGACCGAGCCGGCCGTGGAGAGGTGGCACACGTGCAGGCGCGAGCCGACGTGCTCGGCGAGGAGGACGTCGCGCGCGATGATCGACTCCTCCGCGACGGCGGGCCATCCGGCGAGCCCGAGCTCGGCGGACACGGCGCCCTCGTTCATCTGGGCGCCCTCGGTGAGCCGCGGATCCTGTGCGTGCTGCGCGATGACGCCGTCGAACGCCTTCACGTACTCGAGGGCGCGGCGCATGATGAGCGGATCCCACACGCAGAAGCCGTCGTCGCTGAAGACGCGCACGCGGGCGCGCGAGTCGGCCATCGCACCGAGCTCGGCGAGCCGCTCGCCCTTCTGCCCGACGGTGACGGCGCCGATCGGCTGCACGTGGACGTAGCCGGCTGCCTCGCCGAGGGCGAGCTCCTGCTCGACGACGCCGGCCGTGTCTGCGACCGGCGACGTGTTCGGCATCGCGAACACCGTCGTGTAGCCCCCCGCCGCTGCCGCCCGCGAGCCCGTCAGCACCGTCTCCGACGCCTCGAAGCCGGGTTCGCGCAGGTGCGTGTGGAGGTCGACGAGACCCGGCAGGGCGATGAGGCCGTCGGCGTCGACGACGCGCGCGCCGGCGCGGCTGAGACCCGCGCCCACTTCGGCGATGACGCCGTCGGCGACGACCAGGTCGACGTTCGGGCCGCCCTCGAGGCGCGCTCCTCGGAGCAGGAAGGTCTCGCTCATCGGGGGTCCTCGCTCTCGCTCGCGCGCTCCCCCGCGAGCAGCAGGTACAGCACGGCCATCCGCACGGACACGCCGTTCGCGACCTGCTCGAGCACCGTCGAGCGGGCGGAATCGGCGGCTTCGGCGGAAATCTCCAGTCCCCGGTTCATGGGTCCGGGGTGCAGAACGATGCTACCGTCCGCGAGCGCGCCGGCGCGGCCCGCGTCCAGCCCCCAGCGCCGGGAATACTCCCGCTCAGTGGGGAAATACGCGGCGTTCATGCGTTCGAGCTGGATCCGCAGCATCATGAGCGCGTCGGGTTGCTCGGCGATCGCCTCGTCGAGGTCGTAACGCACCGTGACCGGCCATGCCGTGACGTCCTGCGGCACGAGCGTGGGCGGCGCGACGAGGGTAACCTCGGCGCCGAGCGTGTGCAGCAGCCACACGTTCGAGCGGGCGACGCGGGAGTGCAGGATGTCGCCGACGATCGTCACCCGGACGCCCGCGAGATCCCGCCCGCGGCTGTCGTCGCCGAAGCGGCGCTTGCGGATCGTGAAGGCGTCGAGGAGCGCCTGCGTGGGGTGCTCGTGCGTGCCGTCGCCGGCGTTGACGACCCCGGCGCTGATCCAGCCGCTGGTGGCGAGCGTGCGCGGCGCGCCCGACGCGCCGTGACGGATGACCACCGCATCGGCGCCCATCGCCTGAAGGGTCTGCGCGGTGTCCTGCAGCGACTCGCCCTTGGAGACGCTCGAGCCTTTCGCGGAGAAGTTGATGACGTCGGCCGACAGGCGCTTGGCCGCGGCCTCGAACGAGATGCGCGTGCGCGTGGAGTCCTCGAAGAAGAGGTTCACGACGGTCTTGCCGCGCAGCGTCGGAAGCTTCTTCACCTCGCGGCGCTGCGTGTCGGCCATGTCTTCGGCGACGTCGAGGATCCGCAGCGCCTCGGCGCGGCTCAGGCTCTGGGTGTCGAGGAGATGCTGCATCCGGTCACCGCCCCTCGATCGTGACGGCCTCGTCGCCGTCGACCTCGGCGAGACGCACGAACACGCGCTCGTCGCGCGCGCTCGGGAGGTTCTTGCCGACGAAGTCGGGGCGGATCGGCAGTTCGCGGTGGCCGCGGTCGATGAGGGTGGCGAGGCGCACGACCGCGGGGCGTCCGATGTCCTGCAGCGCGTCGAGGGCGGCGCGGATGCTGCGACCCGAGAAGAGCACGTCGTCGACGAGCACCACCGTCTTGCCGTCGATGCCGCCGCGCGGGATCTGGGTCGGACGCGGCGCGCGCGTGGGCTGGCGGTGCAGGTCGTCGCGGTACATGGTCACGTCGAGGGCGCCGACGGGCACGGACGCGCCGCCGAACTCGCCCACGAGGGATCCGATGCGCTCGGCGAGGGTGACACCCCGTGTCGGGATGCCGAGGAGGACGAGTCCGTCCGGTCCGCGATTGGACTCGAGGATCTCGTGTGCGATGCGGGTCAGCGCACGGGCGATGTCGGCGCTGTGCAGGACGATGCGGGGCTGCCCGGTGGGCGTGCTCATCCGCCGCTCCCTTCTCCGCCTCACAGGACGGGGTTAAAGGTTGCTGGGGTTTCCCCCACCTTACCGGAACCGAGGGTCAGGCCGCGGGCTCGGCGGCGGGCTCCTCGGCACGGGCCGAGCGGATGGGGTGGCCCTGGCTCGTGAGGCACCGACCGGAGGCGAGGTCCCACTTCCAGTCGTGCAGGCTGCACGTGAGGACGCCGTCCTCGATCTTGCCGGTCTTGGTGAGGTCGGCCCGCAGGTGCGGGCAGCGCCGCTGCACGACCCAGTCGTCCAGCTGCACGTCCTCCGTCTGGTCCGTCTGCTCCGCGTACCAGTTCTCGACGTACTCGATGCGGTCGCGCGACAGGCACTTGAGGAAGGTCGTGAGGAACTCGTTGAACTTGCCCGAGCGCCCGACCGAGAACTGCATCGACAGGAAGATCGAGTTCGACCAGTCGATCTCGTGATCGCGGATGTTCGTCGAGACGAGATCGGCCGGGATCGTGTACCAGTAGATGCACTCCTCCCCCGCGTACTCCCGCAGCTTCGCCTTGGGGAAGTCGACGACCATGTCGAGCTCGCCGATGCGGAAGCGCACGTTGCCGCCGACGCCGTTGCGGATCGTCCGCGCCCGGCGCAGCAGCGGCTCCCACCACTCCTTGAGCGCCGCAAGCATCTCGGCGGGCGGGATGATCTCGGCACGGGTGGCGATCTCGGCGCGGATCTCGTCCTGACGCGTGTCGCGCTGCTCGGCGAGGTAGGACCACTTGTCGTCGAACACGCGCGCCAGCTCGGCCTCGTCGTAGAGCGTCTGGGTGACGGTCAGCCGGCCGCCCTCGATGTCGACCTGCGTGCCCGGCACGAACAGGTAGCCCTTCTGCTGCGGTCGCACCTCCGCCATGTGGGCGAGGAACTGCGCCTGGTCGGTGAAGATCGAGTCGTCGTGTTCGCCGGTGCCGTTGTAGCGGAACAGCTCTTCGCGCAGGAACATGGGGGGCCCGGCCATCGGGAAGACGTGCTCGGCGTCGACCTTCTCGATGTAGTACATCGCCCGCTTGTTCTGCGCGTCGCGCTTGAGCTTCGCGAAGTTCTGCTTCGCGTCCTCGGGCAGGTCGTACACCATCGGCCACCAGATGGCGCCCGACACCTGTGTGAAGTACGCCTCGGGCTTGGAGAACGCCATCAGCGCGTCGAGGTCGAGCGGGTGCGAGTCGTTCTGGTTGAGGATGCTCGCGGTGCCGTCGTCGACGCTCAGCGACGAGTCGCCGATCGGCCCGTCGCTCGGGGCGCGCAGCGGCGTCACCATGAGCTTCAGGTCGCCGAACTCCAGCGGCACACCCGCCTGCGTGTAGACGACGTTGTCGTAGCCGGCGGCGCGGAGGTCGCGCTCGAGGTCGTCGGTGGGGTACTCCGGCAGCAGCACGCGAATGTCCTTCGGCACGTAGCGCTCGAGCAGCGCGGTGTCGAAGTGGTCGCGGTGGCGGTGCGAGATGTACAGGAAGTCGGCCGTGCCGAACCGCTCCCAGTCGAGCCCCCGGTTGTCGGGGAACGGGAACCACGAGCCGAAGAAGCTCGGACCGATCACCGGGTCGCACAGGATGCTCCCGCCCGCCGTCTCGATGAACATCCCGGCGTGTCCGAGGCCCGTGATCCGCATGTCGCTCCGTCCGTCGCTGAACCCCGAAAGTCTACGCGGCCCCGCCGGGGAGCTCCGGGGCGACGCGTCAGGGTTCGAACAGGCCGCGCAGGTCGTCGGCGTCCAGCGCGCTCGCGAACGGCTCGCCGTCGTCGAGCACGGCGCGGAAGAGCTCGGCCTTGCGCCGCTGCAGGGCGGCCACCTTCTGCTCGATGGTGTCGGCGGCGAGCATGCGGTACACGAACACGGGCCGCGTCTGCCCGATGCGGTGCACGCGATCGATCGCCTGGTCCTCGGCGGCCGGGTTCCACCACGGGTCGAGGAGGAACACGTAGTCCGCCTCGGTGAGGGTGAGGCCGAAGCCGCCGGCCTTGAGGCTGATGAGGAACACCGGTGCGTCGGAGTCGCGGAAGCCCTCCACGACCGCGTCGCGACCGGTCGTCGACCCGTCGAGCCACGCGAACGGCAGCCCCGCGGCGTCGAGGCGCTCCGCGGCCAGGCGCAGGAACGACGTGAACTGGCTGAACACGAGCGCGCGGTGCCCCTCGGCGGCGACCTCCGTGAGGCGCTCCAGCAGCGCGTCGAGCTTGGCCGAGCCCAGCGCTGCATCCCGTTCGTCCAGGAGGGCGGGGGCCAGGCTCAGCATCCGCAGGAGCGTCAGCGAGCGGAACACGATGAAGCGATTGCGGTCGAGGTCGTCGAGGAGGCCCAGCACCTTCTGGCGTTCGCGTTGCAGCACGGCGTCGTAGCGCGCGCGGTGACCCGGTGCCAGCTCGACCACGAGCTCCTGCTCCTGCTTGGGCGGCAGGTCTGCGGCGACGAGGTCCTTCGTGCGACGCAGCACGAACGGGCGGATGCGGCGCCGCAGCCGCGCGAGGACGCGGGCCCGCTCGGCGGCCGAGGCCGCGCGCGACAGGTCGGTGTTGGCCGCGGCCGGGGCTCCCTCGACGGGGCGCACGTACTCCTCGCGGAAGCGCCGGGCCGAGGGGAACAGGCCGGGGTCGGTGAGCGAGAGGAGCGCCCACAGCTCGGTGAGGCTGTTCTCCAGGGGCGTGCCGGTGAGCGCGTAGACCGCGGCGGCGCGCAGCCCCCGCACAGTTTGGTGGACGCGCGTGGCGGGGTTCTTCACGAACTGCGCCTCGTCGAGCACGACCCCTGCCCATTCGACCGCCTGGAAGGCGTCGGCGTCCCGCCGCAGCACGGCGTAGGACACCACCACGACGTCGGCCGCGTCGGCGAGCTCAGCGACGCGCACGCCGCTGCGCGCCTGGGTCGCCGCGGCCGTGCGCACCGCGAGGTCGGGCGCGAAACGCTCGGCCTCGCGGCGCCACGTGCCCAGCAGCGATGTCGGGGCGACGACGAGGAAGGGGCGAGCGCCCCGCTCGCGCGCGCGCAGGACCAGCGCGAGGGTCTGCAGGGTCTTCCCGAGCCCCATGTCGTCGGCGAGGATGCCGCCGAGCCGGTGCGCCCACAGGAACGCCAGCCACGCGAAGCCGTCGCGCTGATACGGGCGCAGCTCTGCGGTGAGCCCCGCCGGCGGCTCCGGCGCCGGCACATCCGTCGTATCACGCAGGCCCGCGACGAGCTCACGCCATGCGCGAGCGGGCTCGGCCGCGTCGGCGAGGTCGACGAAGTCCTCCCACAGCGACAGGGCCTCACGCGGCAGCCGCGGGCCGCTCTCCCACTCGTCGAGCTCGGCCGCTTCGTCCAGGAGCTCCTTCAGGCGCTGCAGCGCGGGGTGCGCGAGCGAGAAGTAGGCCCCGTCCGACAGCAGCAGGCGCCGACGTCCGCGCGAGAGCGCGCGGAATAACGTCCCGAACGGAATCGTCCGGCCGTCGATCGTGACGATGACCCCGAGTCCGAACCAGTCCCGGTCGGGGCCTTCGACGGTGGAGACGCGGATCGCGGGGTCGCCCGTGAGCTCGCGGTATGCCGGCCGCTCGCCCGACACGTCGATGCGCACGTCGGGCAGGCTCTCCAGCGCCGGGAGCGCCCGGGCGGCGAACTCCGCGGCGACGACGCCTTCCAGCTCGCTGCGCGGCGCGAACGGCACGGACGACGCGCTTGCCCATCGCTCGGCCACGCGGTCGAGGATGCCGGCCTCCGCCGCGTCCTGACGGAAGGGCGCCGGGCTGCCGCCGGCGTCGATCGCCACGGGCTCCCGACCCGCGTAGGTCCACTCCAGTCGGAAGCGGACGACGTGGCGCGGGGCGAATTCCACCGAGATCCGCAGGGTCGGCCGGTCCAGGGCCGGGAGCGGCACGGCGCGCTCCGCGCTCACACGGGCGCTGCGCGCGATCACCGGGTACGCGTCGGCGAGGAACTCGGCCGCCTCCGCGGGGGGAACCGGGATCGGCGAGCCGCGGAGCAGGGCTGGGAGCGGATCGGGCAGCGCCACGGGGGCGAGCACGACGGGGATCGGGTCGCGGTCGAGCCCGAAAGCGAAGACGCCCGCGCGGCCGAGAGGCCTCACCGTGCCGACGGGCGCCTCCACCCCGTCGATCGTCGCGCGCGCCGTCACCGTGAGCCCGTCGGTGGGAGAGCCTGCGATCCGCACGTCGACCTCCGCTGCATCCGCCATGCGCACGTCCTGCTGCGGATGCGTTGCGACGATCGCGATGCCCCGCGCCGCCGCCTCGCGCAGGTGCGGCCACAGGTGCGCGGAGTCGACGGTGTCGAGCACGAGCCACTCGGCGACGACCGCGAACGGCCCGGTCGGCCGCGGGGCGGCGGCGATGCCGTGCAGCTCCGTGAACCATGCCGCGTGCTCGGGCCGGAAGCGTTCGGGATGACGGCGCACGAGGTCCCACGACACGTCGCCTTTGATCCACCCCCGTGCGCCGCGCACGAGCGGGCGCACCGCGAGCATCAGCTCGTCCTGCCGGCGGGCGAGCTCGCGCGGGGTGGCGGCGCTCACGCCGCGCGGGTCCCAGCGCGCCGCGTCGTAGGCGTCGCGCTGGCGCAGCTCGACGCCGAGGGCCAGGGGCTCGCGCGCGCCGGCGTCGCCGGCCGGCAGCAGCGATCGCCACGACGTCGCGGCGCGATTGCGGTCGGAGGATCCGCCCCGCCCCGCGAGCGTCGTCATGCGCGTGGTCGCGGCATCAGGACGCGCGCGAGATCCGCCCGAGCACGCCGTGGACGAAGGCGCCGGAGTCGTCCGTGGAGAACTCCTTCGCGAGCTCCACCGCCTCGTCGATCGCGACGGCCGCGGGCACCTCGTCGTTGTAGAGGATCTCCCACGTGCCGATGCGCAGCAGCGCCCGGTCGACCGCGGGCATGCGCGCGAGCGTCCAGTCCTTCGCGAACGTCGTGATCTGCTCGTCGATCGCCTCGCGATTGTCGATCACGCCGTCGACGATCTCGCGCGCGTACAGCCACGACGCCTCGCGCGCGGGCTCGTTCGCGGCGCGGCGCGCCTCGGCGGCCAGCACGGCGCCGACCTCCTCACCGCGGACGTCGGCGGAGAACAGGATGTCGAGGGCGCGCTTGCGCGCCTTCGTGCGGGCACTCATCGATGCTGGCCCCGCGCGTCAGTTGACGCGGCCGAGGTAATCGCCCGTGCGCGTGTCGACCTTGACCTTCGTGCCGGTCTCCAGGAACAGCGGCACCTGGATCTCGTACCCGGTCTCGACGGTGGCCGGCTTCGTGCCCGCCGACGAGCGGTCGCCCTGCAGGCCGGGCTCGGTGTAGGTGATCTCGAGCACGACCGAGGCCGGAAGGTCGATGTACAGCGGGTTGCCGTTGTTCGTGGCGATCGTGACCTGCTGGTTCTCCAGGAGGAAGTTCGCCGCGTCGCCCACGACGGCGGCGGGGACGTTGATCTGGTCGTAGTCGCTCGTGTCCATGAACACGAAGCTGTCGCCGTCGCTGTACAGGTACGTGAAGTCGCGGCGGTCGACGTTCTCGATGTCGATCTTCGCGCCGGCGTTGTACGTCTTGTCGACGACCTTGCCGGTGACGACGTTCTTCAGCTTGGTGCGCACGAACGCCCCGCCCTTGCCGGGCTTGACGTGCTGGAACTCCACGACGCTCCACAGCTGTCCGTCGATGTTCAGCACGACGCCGTTCTTGATGTCTGCGGTGGAGGCCATGGGTCGAGAGGTCCGTTTCGTCAGGGAATGGGGTGGGTGGGCGCCACGTCAGGGCGCGACCCAGCGCATCAGTCTACGGGATGCACCGGACGCGGCCCCGGGCGCTCAGCCGTCGGCGCGCCCGGTGATGACGTCGATGAGGAGCGCGACCGCCCGCGCGTAGCCGGCGACGCCCTCTCCCACGACGTGCACGGCGGCGACATCGGCGATGTACGAGTGCTGCCGGAAGTCCTCGCGCGCCGACAGGTCGGAGATGTGCACCTCGGCGACCGGCAGCGCGATCGCGCTCAGCGCGTCCCGCAGCGCGATCGAGGTGTGCGTGTACCCGCCCGCGTTGATGACGATGCCCGCGCAGTCCTCGCGCGCGTCCTGAATCGCGTCGATGAGCACGCCCTCGTGGTTGCTCTGCACGGCGCGCACCTCGAACCCGCGGGCGGCCGCCGCATCCGTCGTCAGCTTCTCGACGTCGGCGAGCGTCGCCGTGCCGTAGATCCCCGGCTCGCGCGTGCCGAGCAGGTTGAGGTTCGGGCCGTTGACGAGGAGGAGGCGGCGATCGGTCACGATCGTCACGGTATCAGCGCACGGCGGCCGGAACGGCGGCCTCGGTCGCCGCGGCGGCGGGCGCCGACGCGTCGATGCGCTCCGCGCCCGCGTAGACGTTGAGCGAGGCGCCGCGGGAGAAGCCGACGAGGGTGAGGCCGCGCGCGGCCGCGAGATCGACGGCCAGGGACGACGGCGCCGACACAGCGGCGAGCATCGGGATCCCCGCCATCGCCGCCTTCTGGACGAGCTCGAAGCTCGCCCGGCCCGACACCTGGAGCACGACGCCGCGCAGCGGCAGGCGGTCGTTCAGGGCCGCCCACCCGACGACCTTGTCGACGGCGTTGTGCCGGCCCACGTCCTCCCGCACGACGAGCGCTTCGCCCGTGGCCGCGTCGAAGAGCCCGGCGGCGTGCAGGCCCCCGGTCTTGTCGAACACGGCCTGCTCAGCGCGCAGCCGGTCGGGCAGGGTGGCGAGATCCTCGAGCGCGATACGCATCGCGTCCTCCGACACGTCGTATGCCGACACCGTCTCGACCGCCTCGATCGACGCCTTGCCGCACACGCCGCACGAGCTGGTCGTGTAGAACGTCCGCGCCACCTCCGGCGCGGGCGGGGCCACCCCCGCCGCGAGCGTGAGGTCGAGCACGTTGTAGGTGTTGCCCTCGCCGCCGGTCCCCGGCCCGCCGCAGTGGATGGCACCGGCGAACTGGTCGCCGCGCGAGAGGACGCCCTCCGACACGAGGAACCCGACCGCGAGTTCGACGTCGTGGCCCGGGGTGCGCATCGTGACGGCGAGCGGACGGCCGCCCACGCGGATCTCCAGCGGCTCCTCGACGGCGAGCGTGTCGGGGCGCCGGCGTTCGGTGCCGTCGGTGCGCAGCGTCAGGACGGGCTTGCGGGCGGTGATGCGACCCATGTTCGCCTCCGGAATGCGTGGCGTCGGACGGACGTGCCTCCTCCGATGCTAGGCGGCCTGTGCGCGGGTGGCGCGGACGGATAGCGTGGGGCGATGCCGCTCCCCCGCGATCTCGTCGCCGTGATCGTCGCGGGCGGCCGGGGCGCACGCATGGGCGGGGTGCACAAGCCGGCACTGCAGCTGGCCGGACGGAGCCTCCTGCACCGCGTCGTCACGGCGGCAGCCCGCGTCGCGTCCGCGCCGGCGATCGTGGTCGGGCCGGCGGTCGAGGGCGTCGAAGGAGTGCGCTGGGTGCGTGAGGACCCGCCCTTCGGCGGCCCCGCGGCGGCGATCGCGGCTGCGCTGCCGCACGTGACGGCGGAGTGGATGCTGCTCCTCGCCGCGGACCTCGCCCGCCCCGACGACGTGGTCGATCTGCTCGCGTCGGCGACGCCCGGGCCCGATGGCGTGCACTTGCGTGACGCCGACGCCCGCGACCAGTGGCTCGCGGGCGTGTACCGCGTCGACGCCGTGCGCGACCGGGTCGGGACGGGAGCCCGGGCGGCGGGGTCATCGATGCGCGACATCGTCGCCGGGCTCGAGCAGGCCGTCCTGGCGGCCCCGTCCGCCGTGACCGCCGATGTCGACACGTGGGACGATCTGGAACGGGCCCGCACGGGCTCCGAGGAGGGACGACGATGACCGCTGCGCACGCACCGCTGCCGCCGGAGGCGCTCGACGGCTGGGCCGACGCCCTGCGCGAGCACTTCCAGCTGGGCGCCGACGACATCCCCATCGCTGCCGTGCTGGACCTCGCGCGCGACGTGGCGAACGGCGTCGCCCGCCCCGCGGCGCCCCTCAGCGCGTTCGTCGCGGGGCTGGCGGCCGGCCGCGCGGGCGGCAGCCCCGCCGACGCCCGTGCCGCGATCGACGCCGTGGTGGCGCTGGCGCACGAGTGGCCCGTGCGCGGGGACGCCGCATCCGGCTGACGGTCAGGGGGCGTGCGGTTCGAGCCGCACGATGATCGACTTCGAGGTGGGCGTGCCGCTGCCGTCGGCGATCGACTCCAACGGCACGAGCACGTTCGTCTCGGGGTAATAGGCGGCGGCGTTGCGGCGCGGCGTGTCGTACGCGACAGTGCGGAAGGCTCGCGCGACGCGCTCCTCGACCGTGCCGTCGGGCGCCGTCCACTCCGACACCAGATCGACGATGTCGCCGTCCTGCAGCCCCCGCTCGGCCAGATCGTCCGCGTGCGCGAACACGACCCGGCGGCCGTTGTAGACCCCGCGGTACCGGTCGTCGGTGCCGTAGATCGTGGTGTTGTACTGATCGTGCGAGCGCAGAGTCTGCAGCAGCAGCCGCCCCTCCGGGATGTGCGGGTACTCCAGCGGGTTGGCCGTGAAGTGGGCGAGTCCGTCGGGGGTCGCGAAGGTCCGGTCGTCGCGCGGGCCGTTGGGGAGGACGAACGTGCGCCCGCCGGCGATGCGCTCCTCGAAGTCGTCGAAGCCGGGTACGACGTGGGAGATGTGCCGGCGGATCTGCGAGTAGTCCTCGGCGAGGGCCGCCCAGTCGGCGCGCGGCACGTTCGGGGAGTCCTCGCGGCCCGCGAAGACCAGCTCCGCGATCCGCGCGATGATCGTCGGCTCCGACGGCAGGTCGTCGGCCGGCGGCCGCAGCCGCCCGCGTGACGCGTGCACAGCCGACATGGAATCCTCGACGGTGACGCGCTGCTCGCCGCCGCGCCGGCGGTCGCGGTCGGTGCGCCCGAGAGTCGGGAGGATGAGCGCGCGCTCCCCCGTGACGACGTGCGAGCGGTTGAGCTTCGTCGACACCTGGACCGTCAGCCCCACGCGGCGCAGGGCCGCCTCGGTGACCTCGGTGTCGGGGGTAGCGCTGACGAAGTTCCCACCCATCGCCATGAAGAACCGGGCGCGGCCGTCGCGCATCGCGCGGATGGCCTGCACGGTGTCGTAGCCGTGCTCGCGCGGGGCGTAGAAGTCGAACTCGGCGTCGAGCGCGGCGAGGAAGCCCTCGTGCGGCTTCTCGTAGATGCCCATCGTGCGGTCGCCCTGCACGTTCGAGTGGCCGCGCACGGGGCACAGTCCCGCTCCCGCGCGCCCGAGGTTCCCTTGCAGCAGCAGGACGTTCACGACGTCGCGGAGCGTCGCGACCGCGTGCTTGTGCTGCGTGAGACCCATCGCCCAGCACACGATCGTGCGCGGCGACTCGCGCACGAGATCGGCGATGCGGCGCAGCTCGGCCTGCGCGATGCCGCTCGCGCGCTCGAGCTCCTCCCAGCCGACGGATGCCACGGCGCGGCGGTACTCGTCGAGGCCGCTCGTGTGCCGGGTGATGAAGTCCGTGTCGAGCACTCCGCCGTCGCGCTCCTCGCACTCGAGCAGGTGCTTGCCGATGGCCTGGAACAGGGCCTGATCGCCGCCCGAGCGGATCTGCACGAACTCGTCGGCGATCCGCGTGCCGCCCAGGATGACCCCGCGCGGGGTCTGCGGGTTCTCGAAGCGGATGAGACCGGCCTCGGGGAGCGGGTTCACCGCGACGATGGTCGCACCGTTCTGCTTGGCCTTCTCCAGGGCGCTCAGCATGCGCGGATGGTTCGTGCCGGGGTTCTGGCCCGCGACGATCAGGAGCGACGCCTCGTGGACGTCGTCGAGCGACACCGTCCCCTTGCCGATGCCGATCGTCTCCACGAGCGCCGTGCCGCTGGATTCGTGGCACATGTTGGAGCAGTCGGGCAAGTTGTTGGTCCCGAGGCCGCGGACGAGCAGCTGGTACAGGAAGGCCGCCTCGTTGGAGGTCCGGCCCGACGTGTAGAAGATCGCCTCGTCGGGGTCGTCGAGCGCGACGAGGGCATCGGCGACGATCCGGTAGGCGTCGTCCCACGAGATCGGGCGGTAGTGCGTGTCGCCGGCGTCGAGCATCATCGGCGTCGTCAGCCGTCCCTGCTGTCCGAGCCAGTAGTCGTCGTGCGCGGCGAGCTCGGCCACCGGGTGCGCCGCGAAGAAGTCGGGGCCGACCCGGCGGATCGTGGCCTCCTCGGCGACGGCCTTCGCGCCGTTCTCGCAGAACTCGGCGATGTGGCGCTTGTCGGCCTCGGGCCACGCGCAGCCGGGGCAGTCGAAGCCGTCCTTCTGGTTGACGCGGCTGAGCGTGCGGGCCGTACGCGCGACGCCCATCTGGTCCACCGAGATCTGAAGGGCGTGGGCGACCGCCGGGACGCCCACGGCCACGCGCTTGCGGGCGCCGACCCGCACGCGATTCTCGTCGATGTCATCCCTCGGGGGCTTCTTCGCCATGGGGCGAGCCTAAGCGATTGTCGACAATCTGGGCGCGATCGCACGTCAGGCGCCGGCGGGCGTCTCCTGCGCGAAGACGAGTTCGAGCCCGTTCGGACCGGTGAACGCGGCACCCGTCGGCACGAACCCCGCGCGGCGGTATGCGCGCTGGGCCCGGGTGTTCGACGCGTGCACGGTCAGCTGCACGCGATCGTGGCCGATCGAGCGGGCCCACGCGATCGCCGCCGCCAGGAGCGCGTCGATCGTGCCCGATCCGCGGTGCTCGGGACGCACGTACACCGCGACGATGTCGGCGTGCGCCGGCACGTCGCCCTCCGCCGGCCGGCTGAGCACCGTCGCCGAGCCCACCCACTCGTCGTCGACGACCGCCACGAACTGCGCGTCCGCGTCGCCGGCGGCGGTGCGCTCGGCCCGGCGTCGCCAGAAGTCGTCCGGCTGCACCGACGCGCGATCGAGCGAGCCGTAGAACGCGATCCCTGCGTCGGGGTCGCCCAGGGCCGCGAGGCGGAGCTCACGGACGCGCTCCCACTCGTCCGCGTGCACGCGCCGCACGGCGAGGCTCACCCCGCGACCTCCTGATAGGCCGCGAACAGCAGCGACTCGTCGGGGGCCTGCAGCACCGTGGGCCGGGCGATGTCGTCGAGGACGATGAAGCGCAGCATCCCGCCGCGGCTCTTCTTGTCGCGCTGCATGGTGGCCAGCAGCTGCGGCCACGCGCCCGCGCGGTAGGTCAGGGGAAGTCCCAGCGCACCGAGGACGTCGCGATGGCGCTGCACCGCCGCATCCGGGAGCCGGCCGGCCAGGCGCGACAGCTCGGCGGCGAAGACCATGCCGATCGAGATGGCGGCGCCGTGACGCCACCGGTAGCGCTCGGCGTGCTCGATCGCGTGGCCGAGCGTGTGCCCGTAGTTCAGCACTTCGCGCAATCCGGCCTCGCGCAGGTCGTCGCCGACGACGCGGGCCTTCATGTCGATCGCGAGCTCGATCGCCCGGCGGAACGGCTCGCTGCGCGGATCGACCACGGCCACGGGGTCTGCCTCGATGAGGTCGAGGATCTCGGCGTGCCAGATGAACCCCGCCTTGACGACCTCCGCGAAGCCCGCGACGCGCTCGTTGGGGGACAGCCCGTCGAGGAGGTCGAGGTCGCACACGACGGCGCGCGGCGGCCAGAACGCGCCCACGAGGTTCTTTCCCTCGGCGGTGTTGATGCCGGTCTTGCCGCCCACGGCGGCGTCGACCATGCCGAGCACCGTCGTCGGCACCTGCACGACGGCGATGCCGCGCAGCCACGTCGCGGCGACGAATCCGGCGAGGTCGGTCACGGCGCCGCCGCCGAAGCCGACGATCGCGTCGGTGCGGGTGAAGTCGGACTGCCCGAGGATCTGCCAGCAGAACGCGGCGACCTCGACGCGCTTGCCCTGCTCCGCATCCGGGATCTCGGCGAGGAGCACCTCGCGATCGCCGAGCAGCGACTGACGCAGCGCCGCCGCCTGTTCGGCGAGGGTGGGCGGGTGGATCACGAGCACCTTCCGGGCCGCATCCGGCAGGACCTCGCCGAGCGTGTCGAGCACACCGCGACCGATCGTGACGTCGTACGGGGCGTCGCCGGCAACGGTGATGACGGTGGTGCTCATGTGTGACTCGTTCCGGTCGGGGCGATGCGCCACCAGCGCACCACGGCGTCGACGACCGCCTGCAGCGGCCCGTGTGAGGTGTCGAAGGTCGCGTCGGCGACCTCCTCGTAGAGGGGGCGGCGCTGCGCGTAGATCTCCTGCCATCGCGCGACCAGGTCGTCGCCAGCGACGAGGGGGCGATGTCCGCCGCGGATGCGCCCGCCGACGATCTCGGGGGCGACCGTGAGGAAGGCGACGCGGTGGGCGCCGAGGTCTTCCCGCGTCTGCGGATCCAGCACCGCCCCGCCGCCGAGCGACACCACGCCGCCCGACGCGAGCGCCGCGGCCACGGCGTCCCGCTCGAGCCGCCGGAACTCCGCCTCGCCGCGTTCGGCGAAGAGGACGGGGATCGGGCCGTGCTCGCGCACGACCGCCGCATCCGTGTCGGTGAAGGGCAGGCCGATCGCGCGCGCCACGCGGCGGCCGATGCTCGTCTTGCCGGCGCCCATCGGGCCGATCAGGACGAGCGCGTCAGGCACTGCCGTCGGACGCGGCCAGGGTGGCGTCGGTGGTCGCGGTCGTGCGCAGCTGGCGGTCGATCGCGTCGAGGTAGCCGAGCAGGTTGCGACGCGTCTCGCCGACACTGTCGCCGCCGAACTTCTCCAGCACCGCCTCGGCCAGGACGATCGCGGTCATCGCCTCGGCGACGACGCCCGCGGCCGGCACCGCGCACACGTCGGAGCGCTGGTGGTGCGCGGATGCGGCCTCGCCCGTGGCGACGTCGATCGTGCGCAGGGCGTGGGGAACGGTCGCGATCGGCTTCATGCCCGCGCGGACACGCAGCACGGTGCCCGTCGACATGCCGCCCTCGGTGCCGCCGGCCCGGTCGGTCGCGCGCGCGATGCCGTCGGCCGTGGCGAAGAGCTCGTCGTGCGCCTGCGATCCGCGACGCGTCGTGGTGAGGAAGCCGTCACCGACCTCGACGCCCTTGATCGCCTGGATGCTCATGAGCGCCTGCGCGAGCTTGCCGTCAAGGCGGCGGTCCCAGTGCACGTGCGAGCCGAGCCCCGGCGGCAGACCATACGCGAGCACCTCCACGACGCCACCGAGGGTGTCGCCGTCTTTGCGGGCCGCGTCGACCTCGGCGACCATGCGCTCGCTCGTGGCGGCGTCGAAGCAGCGCAGCGGATCCGCGTCGAGCGCGTCGACGTCGTCGGGGGTGGGCAGCGCCGCGTCCTCCGGGACGCGCACGGGACCGATCGAGAGCGTGTGGCTGACGAGGCGGATGCCGAGCTCGCCCAGGAACGCACGCGCGAGGGCGCCGAGCGCGACGCGCGCGGCGGTCTCTCGGGCGCTCGCGCGCTCGAGGACGGGGCGCGCCTCGTCGAAGTCGTACTTCTGCATGCCCACGAGGTCGGCGTGCCCGGGGCGGGGGCGCGTGAGCGCCGCACCGCGTCCGCGCGAGCGGTCGGTCAGCTCGACGGGCTCGGGGCTCATCACCTCGACCCACTTCGGCCATTCGGTGTTGGTGATGCGCAGGGCGATGGGGCTCCCGAGCGACACGCCGTGCACGACGCCGGACGAGATCGTCAGCTCGTCCTCTTCGAACTTCATGCGCGAACCGCGACCGTAGCCGAGCTTGCGGCGGGCGAGATCAGCGCGGATGGCCGACGACGCGATGGGGACGCCCGAGGGCAGTCCCTCCATGATGGCGACGAGTTCGGGGCCGTGCGATTCGCCGGCCGTGAGCACGCGGAGCATTCCCCTAGTCTCCCACGAGCGCACGGCGCATCGCCGCGAGGACGGCAGGCTCCGACTGCACCGGCCGGGCGGGATCGCCCGCCACGAACACGCGCACCTGGAGGAGCGCCTGGTGCAGCAGCATCGGCAGACCGGACACGGCGGCGGACCCGGCGGCCACCCACGCCTCGGCCAGCGCGGTGGGCCATCCGCCGTACACGACGTCGACGAGGAGCCCGCCGTGCTGGGCGAGGGGCGCGGCCGCTGCGCCGAGATCGGTGCCGCCGGGAAGGGTCGACACGGTCACGTCGACGCGGGCGGCAGGCGTGCTGCCGAAGCGTGCCGCGGTCACCTCGATGTCGAGCGCCGACCCGAGCGCTGCGAGCGGGGCGACCGCCTCGGTCCGCCGCGCCACGACCTCCACGTCGCGGGCACCGAGGTCGGCGAGGGCGACAAGGGCGGAGGTGGCGGTCGCTCCCGCGCCGAGAATCCGCGCCCGCTCCACGCGCTCGACGCCCTGCTCGTGGAGGGCGCGGACGAGACCGCCGACGTCGGTGTTGAAGCCCCGCGGTCCCTCGGCGGTGAGCACGAGGGTGTTCACAGCACCGGTGCGCTCGGCCGCCGCATCCAGGGTCACGGCGGTGCGCGCGGCGATGGATTTGAGGGGCATCGTGAGCGACAGGCCGCGCCAGGACGCGTCCAGCGCCGCGAGCGCTGCCGGGAACGCCGCCTCGTCGACCCGCGCGCGCCCGTACTCCCAGTCGACCTCGAGCACGCGATAGGCGGCCGTGTGCAGCGCGGGCGACAGGCTGTGCGCGATGGGATCGCCCCACACCGCGAGGCGCGTGCCGGTCAGCATCCCGAGTCGGGGTGGTCCTTGCACCACGCGATCCACTGGTTCACCGCGGCCTGGTGCTCGTCGGCCGTCACGCTGAACACGGTCTCGCCGGTGTCGAGGTTCACCGTCACGAAGAACAGCCACGGGCCGTCGGCCGGCTTCATCGCCGCGTCGATCGCCAGGTCGCCGGGGTTGGAGATCGGCCCCTTCGGCAGCCCGTCGATGACGTACGTGTTCCACGGGTTGTCGTCGAACTGCGCCTCGCTGGAGGTGCTCGCCGAGCCCTCGTACAGCTCGCCGTAGCCGTACTGCGCGGTCGAGTCCATCTGCAGCTTCATGCCCTGGTCGAGGCGGTTCTGGATGACGCGCGACACCTTGTAGAAGTCGGCTTCGAAGCGGGCCTCGCGCTGGATGATCGACGCGATCGTGAGGATCCGCTCGCGCTGGTCCGCGGGCACACCCGCCGTGTCGAGCGACTGCACCGTGCGATCCACCATGCGCTGAAGGACCTGTGCGGCCGTGACGCCCGCGTCGAACTGGTAGGTCGCGGGGAACAGCCAGCCCTCGAGGCTCTCTGCGGCAACGCCGTAGGCCGCCGGTCCGGCGTCGACGGCCGCGCGGACCTGGTCGAGCGGGATCGCCATCTGGTCCGAGATGCGCTGCACGGTCTGCGCGACCGTCAGGCCCTCGGGCAGCTGCACGCGGTTCTCGAGCTTGTTCTGCGGGTCTTTGAGGGCCGCCAGCACTGCCTCGGACGTCATCTTCTGCTGCAGCTTGTAGACGCCCGGCTGGAAGGTGAAGACGACGTTGTTCTCGACCATGTAGTCGTACAGCGACGTCGGCGTTTTCACGACGCCCGCGTCGTACAGCTTCTGCGAGACCGGGCCACCGGTGTCGCCCGATGCGATCGTCACCTGCGCCTCGCCCGTGGCCTCACCGGCCGCGTAGTCATCGACCGTGGTCCCGGCGAAGAACTCCTGCACGCGCGTGCCGAAGGTGTTCCAGGCCCACAGGCCACCGCCGGCGACGCCGGCGATGAGGACGACGACGATGCCGATGGCGATCCAGCCGCCGGTGCGATTGCGCCGGCGCTGCGTGCGGGGGGGCGGCGCGCCGACCTGATCCGTCGTCGTGCGGCCGGTGAACAGGTCGTCGAGCGTGCCCGGTGTCGGAGCGGGCGCGGATGCCGTGCGGCGCCGAGGCGCACGCGCCGTCGCGGCGACCGGCTCCGCAGCCGCGGGCTCGACGGCGGGCGACTTCGCGGGGGCGGGCTCGGGCGCCGCCGGGCGCGCCGCGACGGGCTCCGCCGGACGCTCCGGCGCTGCGGCGTGCTCTTCCTGCGCGCGGGCCTGTCGCGCCGCGCGGCGTGACGTGGGTGCGCCGGTGTCCGCCGACCGCGCGTCGGGCAGCTTGCCGTACAGATCGGCGAACGGATCGTCGAAGGGCGACGGGCTGTCGGGCATGTCAGGCGGACTCCTGTCCCGGATTCACGGCTTCTCCGGCCGGGTTGCCGGAGCGCTTCTCGACGTCGAGCGCCTGCTGGAGGAGGACGACGGCGGCGACCTGATCCACCATGCTACGAGACCGACGCTGCGAACGCCCCGACGCGCGCAGCGCATCATGCGCGGTGACGGTGCTGAGGCGCTCGTCGACGAGGCGCACGGGCAGCTCGCCGGCAGCCGCGACGGCGGCCGCGAACGAGCGCGCGTCGCGCGTGGAGGCCGTGTCCTCACCACGCAGATTCGTGGGCAGGCCGACGACGATCTCGAACGCGTCATAATCGCGCGCGAGGTCAACGATCCGCGCGACCGCCTGGTCGGTGCGGGGCACGGTCTCCACCGGCACGGCCAGGAGGCCGTCGGGGTCGCTGCGGGCGACGCCGACGCGGGCGGTGCCCACGTCGACGCCGAGCCGGATGCCGCGACGGATGGCCGTCACTCCCCCGTGTCGGTGAGCCCGGACACGACGGCGTGGAGCGCCGCCGGCAGCGCCGCCGCATCCGTCCCGCCGCCCTGGGCGACGTCGTCGCGTCCACCGCCGCCCCCGCCGAGCGCGGCCGCCGCGACCTTCGCGAGCACGCCCGCCTTCGCGCCCGCGGCGCGCGCGGCCTCGGTCGTGGCGACCACGACGGTCACTCGCTCGCCCAGCTGGGCAGCCAGCGCCACGACCGCCGACGCGTCCCCGAGGCGATCGCGCACCTGGAGCGCCAGCGTGCGCACGTCGTCGGCCGATCCGGCCGTACCGATCGACTCCGCCACCACGCGGAAGCGGCCCGCTTCGCGCGCGGACTGCGCGAGCTGCGGCGCACGATCGCCCAGTGCGCGCGCCTCGAACTGCGCGATGCGCTTCTCGGCGGCCTTCAGATTCGCGGCGAGCTCGGCGATGCGGGCGGGCAGCTGGTCGCGCGGGGTCTTCAGCGACGTGGACAGCTGCGACACGATCGCGCGCTCGGCCGCGAGGTCGCGGAACGCGTCCAGTCCGACGAGCGCCTCGACGCGGCGGTTCGACGCCCCCACCGACGACTCGCCGACGAGGTTGATCAGGCCGATCTCGGCGCTGGAGCCGACGTGCGTGCCCGCACACAGCTCGCGCGACCACGGGCCGCCGATGTCGACCATGCGGACGGTGTCGCCGTACTTCTCGCCGAACAGCGCCATCGCGCCGAGCTCGCGCGCCTGATCCAGGGGCAGCACGCGCGTGGTGACCTCGAGGTTGTCGCGGACGGCGTTGTTGGCGATCTCCTCGATCTCCGTGCGCGTCTCGGGCGACAGCGCCGAGCTCCACGAGAAGTCGAAGCGCAGGTAGCCGGCGCGGTTGAGCGATCCGGCCTGGGTCGCCGAGCTGCCGAGCGTGTCGCGCAGGGCCGCGTGCACGAGGTGGGTCGCGGAGTGCGCCTGGCGCGCGGCACGGCGGTTCGCCGCATCCACGACCGAGGTCGCCGGCTCCCCCACCGCGACCTCGCCGGTCGTCACCTGGACGGTGTGGCTCACCAGGCCCGGAACGGGCTTCTGCACGTCGAGCACCTCGAGCTCGTAGCCGGGGCCGATGATGACGCCCTTGTCGGCGACCTGGCCGCCCGACTCGGCGTACAGCGCCGTCTCGGCGAGGATCACCTCGGCGATCTGCCCGACCGACGCCCGGTCGACCGACACGCCGTCGACGAGCACGCCAAGCACGCGCGACTCGGTCTCGAGGTCGGTGTAGCCGGTGAAGACGGTCTCCCCGAGCGCGCGGAAGTCGCGGTACACGCTGTGGTCGGCGATCGCGCGCTTGCGCGACTTCGCGTCAGCCTTCGCGCGCTGGCGCTGCTCCTGCATGAGCGTGTCGAAGGCCGAGCGGTCGACCGACAGCCCCGCCTCCTCCGCGATCTCGAGCGTCAGGTCGATCGGGAACCCGTACGTGTCGTGCAGCAGGAACGCCTCCGACCCGGAGATCTCCGAGCCGCCCGAGCGCTTGGTGTCCTCGACGGCGAGGTCGAGGATCGTCGAGCCCGCCGCGAGCGTACGCAGGAACGTCTCCTCCTCCGCGAACGCGTACTGCGAGATGCGCTGCCAGTCCTTCTCCACGACCGGGTAGGCGTCCTTCATCGCGTCGCGCGACGCCGAGAACAGCTCGGGGAAGGTCGCGCCGTCGACGCCCAGCAGGCGCATCGCGCGGATGCTGCGGCGCATGAGGCGGCGCAGGATGTAGCCGCGCCCGTCGTTGGACGGCGTGACGCCGTCGGAGAGCAGCATCAGCGACGAGCGCACGTGGTCGGCGATGACGCGGAAGCGCACGTCGTCCTCGTGCGCGGCGCCGTAGCGGCGGCCGGACAGCTCGACGGCGCGGTCGAGGACGGGGCGCACCTGGTCGGTCTCGTACATGTTGTCGACGCCCTGCTTGATGAAGGCGACGCGCTCGAGGCCCATCCCGGTGTCGATGTTCTTCGCCGGCAGGTCGCCGACGATGTCGAAATCGATCTTGGAGCGGACGTTCGTGATCGCGTACTGCATGAACACGAGGTTCCAGATCTCGGTGAAGCGGTTGTCGTCGACCGCCGGACCGCCGTCGCGCCCGTACGCCGGACCGCGGTCGAAGTAGATCTCCGAGCACGGGCCTGCGGGACCGGGCTGGCCGGTCGACCAGTAGTTGTCCTCGCGGCCGAGCCGCTGGATGCGATCGGCCGGCAGGCCCGCGATCCTCCGCCAGAGGTCGGCCGCCTCGTCGTCGTCCTGATAGACGGTGACCCACAGGTCCTTCTCCGCGAAGCCGAGGCCGCCGTCGCGCTCGGGCGTGGTGAGCAGCTCCCACGCGTAGGAGATCGCTCCCTCCTTGAAGTAGTCGCCGAACGACCAGTTGCCGAGCATCTGGAAGAACGTGCCGTGGCGGGCGGTGTGGCCGACCTCCTCGATGTCGTTCGTGCGGATGCACTTCTGCACGTCGGCCGCCCGCGGATACGGCGCCGGCACCACCCCGGTGAGATACGGGATGAAGGGGACCATGCCGGCCACGGTGAACAGCAGCGACGGGTCGTCGGTCACGAGCGAGGCCGACGGGACGATGGTGTGGTCGTTCTTCTCGAAGTAGTCGAGGTAGCGCTGGGCGATCTCAGCGGTCTTCATGGGCGGTTCTTTCGCGTGGCGCGGTGGCCGGCCGGTGTGCCGGTCGGCGCGGAGGCTCGGGGGCGGGCGGGTGTCAGGCGGAGGGGGCGGCGGCCGGGTCGGCGCCGGGTGCGGCGGCGTCGCGACGCTCGGCGGGCTCGGTGATGCGCGCCTCCTGCTCGTGATACGCGGCCGTGATCCGGTCGGTGAACTCGCCGATGCGGGCATCGACCTGCGCGAGGAGGTCGTGTCCGCGCGGATCCTTGTCGACGAGATGGGCGAGCACGAAGCCGCCGGCCACGCCGAACACGAACCAGACGAAGGTCTTCACGGGCACCACTCCTCGTTCGGGCCGCGGACGCGGCATCCCTTCATCGTAGACAGAATGCGCGGAAGGGCGCCGGGGAGACCCCGACGCCCTTCCGATGAGCGAACGCTGAGACTCAGCGCGCCGCTTAGCGCGCCGCGTAACAGCGCCGACGGCCGCTGCGCGGCTGTACTCCGCGCCGCTTAACGCGCCGCGTAACAGAGCCGACGGCCGCTGCGCGGCTGTACTCCGCGCCGCTTAGCGCGCCGCGTAGTACTCGACGACGAGCTGCACGTCACACGTGACCGGCACCTCGGCACGCTTGGGGCGACGCACGAGACGCGCCTGCAGCGTGGAGAGGTCGACCTCGAGGTAGCCGGGGACGGGGGGCAGCACCTCGGCGTGCCCGCCGGCGGCGGCGACCTGGAAGGGCTCGAGACCCTCGCTCTTCTGCTTGACGTGGATGAGCTGGCCCGGCTTCACGCGGAACGACGGGCGGTCGACGAGCTGGCCGTCCACGAGGATGTGGCGGTGCACGACGAGCTGGCGCGCCTGCGCCGTGGTGCGGGCGAAGCCCGAGCGGAGCACGAGGGCGTCCAGGCGCATCTCGAGCAGCTCGACGAGGTTCTCACCCGTCAGGCCGTCGGTGCGACGGGCCTCGTTGAACGCGATGCGCAGCTGCTTCTCGCGGATGCCGTACTGCTCGCGCAGACGCTGCTTCTCACGCAGACGGACGGCGTAGTCGCTGTCGGCCTTGCGCTTGGTGCGGCCGTGCTCGCCCGGAGCGTAGGGACGCTTCTCGAGGTAGCGGGCGGCCTTCGGGGTCAGCGCGACGCCGAGCGCGCGCGACAGACGGACCTTGCGGCGGTCCTGGGACTTCGTAGCCACGAAGTGTTCCTTCCGATGACGCGGCCGTGTCTCTCACGGCTCGCGGACGTATCCCCCGCTCTTCGCCCTCCTGGACTGCACGCCGGAGCACGCCAGGAGGTCTTGGTCGGAAGAGGGAGATGCCCGAAAACCCGGTTTCGGGCCGATCAAGCCTATCAGAGCTGCGCCCGCCCGCACGGATCCGCCCCTTCGGCGGGCGCGGAGGGGCCGGGCGGTGCGAGCGAAGGGCCGTCAGTCGCCGTCGAGGATGCGACGGATCTTCTCCACCCGCGCGGCGATGTCGCGCTCGACGCCGCGGTTCGTGGGGGCGTAGTAACGGCGCCCCTGAAGCTCGTCGGGAAGGTACTGCTGCGTCGCGACGCCGACGTCCAGGTCGTGCGGATAGACGTATCCCTTGCCGTGACCGAGGCGCTTGGCACCGGGATAGTGGGCGTCGCGCAGGTGCACGGGGACGCGGCCGAAGCCGCCCGCGCGCACGTCGGCGATCGCCGCGTCGATGGCCGTGTAGACCGCGTTCGACTTGGCGGTCGTCGCGAGATAGGCGGTCGCCTCGGCGAGCGGGATGCGCCCCTCGGGCATGCCGATGAAGGCGACCGCGTCGGCGGCGGCCACTGCGATCTGCAGAGCCTGCGGATCCGCCAGTCCGATGTCCTCCGCCGCGGAGATCACGAGGCGCCGCGCGATGAAGCGCGGATCCTCGCCGGCCTCGATCATGCGGGCGAGGTAGTGCATCGCCGCATCCACGTCGGAGCCCCGGATCGACTTGATGAACGCGCTGGTCACGTCGTAGTGCTCGTCGCCCTGCCGGTCGTAGCGCAGCAGCGCGCGGTCGACGGCCTGGGCGATGTGCGCGGCGGTGATCGTGGGCGTCTGGCCGTCGGAGGCGTCATCGGCCGCGACGGATGCGGCCGCCTCGAGGGCCGTCAGGGCGCGCCGCGCGTCACCCGACGCCAGCCGGACGAGTGCGGCGCGCGCCTCGGGTTCGAGCACGACCGCGCCGTCGAGCCCGCGCGGGTCGCTCACGGCCCGGTCGACGAGCAGCCCGAGATCGTCGTCGCCGAGGGGCTTCAGCGTCAGCAGCAGCGAGCGGGACAGCAGCGGCGAGATCACCGAGAACGACGGGTTCTCCGTCGTCGCGGCGATGAGCACGACCCAGCCGTTCTCGACGCCCGGCAGCAGCGCATCCTGCTGCGCCTTCGTGAAGCGGTGGATCTCGTCGAGGAAGAGGATCGTCGACTGCCCGTAGAGGTCGCGCTGGTTCAGCGCCTCCTGCATCACCTCGCGCACGTCCTTGACACCCGCCGTGATCGCCGACAGCTCGACGAACCGGCGCCCGGACGAGCGAGCGATCGCCTGGGCCAACGTCGTCTTGCCGGTTCCGGGCGGACCCCACAGGATCACCGACACCGACGCGCTCGTGGGGGTCGTGTCGGCGGACGCGAGCGCGACCAGCGGCGACCCGCGGCTCAGCAGGTGGCCCTGCCCGGCGACCTCGTCGAGGGAGGTCGGCCGCATCCGCACGGCGAGCGGCGTCGAGCCCTGGAAGAGGGCGGCGGAGGCGGTCACCCGACAAGGGTAGTCGCGGCCGCCGACACCCCGGGCGGCGCTTTTGTCCCGCCCGCACCCGTCTGCGTAGGATCGACGCGCCCGCCTGCGCGGGCGAGAGATGCTCGACGGAGGAGGACGCGGTGGCCACGGGCGGCAAGGATCGCGAAGCGCGCGAGGCGCGCGAACGCGCACGGCTGTACCAGGCCCGTCAGGATTTCCACGCGCAGCAGTCGCGGCGTCGCCGCCGTGACAACCTGGTCGCCGGCGTGGTCGGCGGCGTCATCGTGCTCGCGGCGGTCGGCGGCCAGATCGCGTATGCGACGATCGGGCCGGGCGCTCCCGAGCCCGTGCCCTCCTCGACGCCGACCCCCGGCGGGACGCCGACTCCGCTGCCGACCGATCTGCCCGCGCCCACGCCCGCCGAGAGCACCCCGGCGCCCACGCCCTGATCTGCGGCGCACCCGGCGACGTACTAGGCTCGACCCGTCCCAGAACGTAGGCGGCGCGAGCCGCGATGAGGTGCATCCCGTGACTGCCGACGCAGAGACTCCCGACGCCGCGACCCCTGAGGTCGCGCGCCCCGTTCCCGCGACACCGGCCAGCGTGCGCCCCGCCGCGCCGCGCCCCGGTGCGGTCGCCTCCGGCTCGGACGCCTCCGGTTCGGACGCCTCCGGCTCGGACGCAGGATGGGGCCGCGTCGAGGACGACGGCACCGTGTCGGTGCGCGAGGGCGAGGAGTGGCGCGTCGTCGGCCAGTACCCCGACGGCTCCCCCCAGGAGGCCCTGGCCTACTTCGAGCGCAAATACGCCGACCTGGCATCCGAGGTGACCCTGCTCGAGGTGCGCGCGCGCCGCGGGGGCGCGTCCGCCGCCGACCTTCGCTCCACCGCGGAGACGCTCCGCGGCCGCGTCGTCGACGCCGCCGCCGTCGGCGACCTCGCTGCGCTCCGCGACCGGCTCGACGCCCTCACGGGCACGCTCGCCGAAGCGACCGAGGCCGAATCCGCGGCCGCGAAGGAAGCGGTCGAGGAAGCGGTGCGCGAGCGCACCACGATCGTCGAGGCGGCAGAGGCCCTCGCGGCCCGCGACCCGCAGCACGTGCAGTGGAAGCAGGTCTCGGCAGAGATGTCCGCCCTCTTCGACCGGTGGCAGAAGCACCAGTCGGACGGCCCGCGCCTCCCCCGCTCGCAGTCCCAGCAGCTGTGGCGCCGGTTCCGCGACGCCCGCGCGACGGTCGACAAGCACCGCCGCGAGTTCTACGCGAGCCTGGATCAGACGCACAAGGCCGCCCGCGACGCGAAGACCCGCCTCGTCGAGCGTGCCGAAGCACTCGCCCCGCGCGGCGAGGAGGCGATCGGCACGTACCGCGATCTCCTCGACGAGTGGAAGCGCGCGGGGCGCGCCGGCAAGAAGGTCGACGACGCGCTGTGGGCGCGGTTCAAGGCCGCCGGCGACGCCCTGTACGGCGCCCGCGCCGAGCGTGAGGCCGCCGACGCCGAGGCGTCGCAGGAGAAGATCCAGGCCAAGCGCGCGCTGCTGGCCGAGGCGGCTCCGATCGTCGACGAGCGCGACCTCGCGCGCGCCCGCTCGCTGCTGACGGGCATCCAGCGCCGCTGGGACGAGGTCGGCCGCATCCACCCGCGCGAGACCGAGCGGTCGCTGGACGACGAGCTGCGCAAGATCGAGCAGAGCGTCCGCACGCGCGAAGACGCGGACTGGAAGCGCAACAACCCCGAGACCAAGGCGCGCGCCAATGACATGACGCGTCAGCTGACCGATGCGATCGACAAACTCGAGTCCGAGCTGGCCGACGCGGAGTCCCGTGGCGACGCGCGTGCCGCAGCCGCCGCGCGAGAAGCGCTCGAGGCGCGGAAGGCGTGGCTGCGCGCGGTCGGAGGCTGACGGCTCCTCCCCCGCACTCCACCGAGCCCGCTTGTCCACAGGCACACGGCGGCTTCGTCGCCGGCCGCGTGCGGACGCGAGACTGCCGATGTGCTGTCGCGCTTCGTGTACCTCGCGGGTGACCGCTTGTCGGTCGCCGAGCTGAGCGCGGCGTGCCTCGACGGGCATGTCGTCGGCCTCGGCGACGCCTACGTCCCCGCCGACCTCGTCGAGAGCCCCGCGCTGCGTGCGGCGACCCTCGCGGACACGCTCGGCGCGTCCCTCGCCGCGTCGCACCTCACCGCGGCGTGGGTGCACGGCGGGATCGACGAGCCGCCCGCGCGTCTGAGCGTTCAGCGCGCCGTGACCGCACGGCTGCACCACATCACCGATCGGCGGCTGCACTACCACGACGTGCAGGCCGATCCAGAGGCCCTCGAGCGCATCGGCGGATGCCTCGTGACGTCCGCCGAGCGGACCGTCGCCGACCTGGCCCGCATGGAGTCGCCCGAGCACACCGCCGCACTGGCGATGTGGGCGGCCCGCGATCCCGTGGTCGTGGCCGCCGCATCCGCGTGGCTCGGCTCGCGGCACCGGCTGCCCTACGGGCGGCGTGCGCGGGAGCTGCTCGGGTCGCTCATGACGTCGTGACGCGGTACACGTCGTACACGGCGTCGATCCGTCGCACGGCATTGAGGACGCGATCCAGGTGCACCGTGTCCCCCATCTCGAAGACGAAGCGGCTGAGCGCGAGCCGGTCGTTCGTGGTCGACACGGTCGCCGAGAGGATGTTCACGTGATGCTCGCTGAGCACGCGCGTGACGTCGCTGAGCAGGCCCGAGCGGTCGAGCGCCTCCACCTGGATCTGCACCAGGAAGACGCTCTTGCTCGTCGGCGCCCATTCGACATCGATCATGCGCTCGGGATCCGACCGGAGCGACGCGACGTTCGTGCAGTCGCTGCGGTGCACCGAGACGCCGCTGCCGCGCGTGACGAAACCGACGATCTCGTCGCCCGGGACAGGGGTGCAGCACTTGGCGAGCTTGACGAGGATGTCGGGAGCGCCGCGTACGAGCACACCGGAGTCGCCGCCGCGCGGAGCCTTCGAGCGGCCGACATGCGGCAGATCGATAGGGCCGGTGGAGGTGTCGTCGGCGCTGACGAGCGCCGAGACCTTCTCGATCACCGACTGCGTCGACACGTGGCCCTCGCCGACAGCGGCGTACAGTGCCGAGACGTCCTCGTACTTCAGCTGGTGGGCCACCTCGGTGAAGGAGTCCTGATTCATCAGGCGCTGGAGCGGCAGGTTCTGGCGGCGCATCGCGCGCGCGATGGCCTCCTTGCCCTGCTCGATGGCCTCCTCGCGGCGCTCCTTCGTGAACCAGCCGCGGATCTTGTTGCGCGCCCGGGTGCTCTTGACGAACGTCAGCCAGTCCTGGCTCGGGCCCGCGTCCGGGTTCTTGGACGTGAAGACCTCGACGACGTCGCCGCTCTTCAGCTCCGACTCGAGCGGCACGAGGCGGCCGTTGACCTTCGCGCCCATCGTGCGGTGGCCGATCTCGGTGTGCACGGCGTACGCGAAGTCGACCGGCGTCGCCCCGGCCGGGAGCCCGATGACGCGCCCCTTCGGCGTGAAGACGTAGACCTCCTTCGCGCCGATCTCGAATCGCAGCGCATCCAGGAACTCGCCCGGGTCGGCCGTCTCGGCCTGCCAGTCGGAGATGTGCGCGAGCCAGGCCATGTCGGCGTCGACCGACTTCGCGTCGGCCTTCCCGCCGTTCATCCGCTCCTTGTACTTCCAGTGCGCCGCGACGCCGTACTCGGCCTGCTGGTGCATCTCGTTGGTGCGGATCTGGATCTCGACGGTGCGGCCGCCGGGGCCGATGACGGTCGTGTGCAGCGACTGGTACAGGTTGAACTTCGGCGTCGCGATGTAGTCCTTGAACCGGCCGGGTAGCGGCGTCCAGCGCGCGTGGATCGCGCCCAGCACGGCGTAGCAGTCGCGTACGGTGCCGACGAGCACGCGGATGCCGATGAGGTCGTAGATGTCGTCGAACTCGCGACCGCGCACCACCATCTTCTGGTACACGGAGTACAGCTGCTTCGGCCGGCCCATCACGCGCCCGCGGATGCGCAGCTCGCGCAGGTCGGCGTCGACGGCCGCGATGACGTTCTGCACGTACTGCTCGCGCTGCGGGGTGCGCTGCTTCACGAGACTGTCGATCTCGGCGTAGAGCTTCGGATGAAGCACCGCGAATGACAGGTCCTCGAGCTCGGACTTGATGGCCTGGATGCCGAGGCGATGCGCGAGCGGCGCGTAGATCTCGAGCGTCTCGGTGGCCTTCTTCGCGGCCTTCTCGGGCGGCACGAACCCCCACGTGCGGGCGTTGTGGAGGCGATCGGCCAGCTTGATGACCAGCACGCGGATGTCGCGCGACATGGCCACGATCATCTTGCGGACCGTCTCGGCCTGTGCGCTGTCGCCGAACTTGACCTTGTCGAGCTTCGTGACGCCGTCCACGAGCATCGCGACCTCATCGCCGAAGTCGGCGGCGAGCTCGTCGAGCGGGTAGCCGGTGTCCTCGACGGTGTCGTGCAGCAGGGCCGCCGCGATCGCCTTCGGGCCGAGGCCGAGATCGGCGAGGATCTGGGACACGGCCAGCGGGTGCGTGATGTAGGGCTCGCCGCTCTGGCGCTTCTGCCCCTCGTGGCGCGCCTCGGCGACGGTGTACGCGCGCTCGACGATGCCGAGGTCGCCCTTGGGGTGGTGCGTGCGGACCGTGCGCAGGAGCTGGTCGACGCCGTCGCGCTTCGCCGAGCGCGAGAAGATGCGGGGCACGAGCCGACGGAGGGTTGACGTCTGCGCGACCGGGGGCGCGGTCTCGGTCATCCCGTCACCTCCCCCGCTCGCTACGTGTCGACAAGTCTACGTCCGCGGCGGAAGGCTCAGGCGGCCACGACGGCGCGCTGGCGCGCCTTGAGCACACGCGCGTCGCGCTCCTTGACCCCCGGCTCCCCCTGCCGCAGCAGCGCGTACAGCGGCACCGCGACGAACAGGGTCGAATACGCCGCGACGATCGTGCCGACGAAGATCGACAGCGAGATGTCGCTGAGGGTGCGCGCGTTCAGCAGCAGGGCGCCGATGAACAGGATCGCGCCGACCGGGAGCACGGCCACGACCGTCGTATTGATGGAGCGGATGAGCGTCTGGTTCGCGGCCAGGTTCACCGACTCGCCGAACGTGCGACCCGAGATCTCGCCGTCCTCCCGCGTGTTCTCCCGCACCTTGTCGAAGACGACCGTCGTGTCGTACAGCGAGTACGACAGGATCGTGAGGAATCCGATGACCGCGGCGGGCGAGATCTCGAAACCGGCGAGGGCGTAGACGCCGACCGTGATGATGAGCACGTCGACGAGACCGATGATGGCGGCGACCGACATCTTCCACGTGCGGAAGTACAGCGCCAGGATCAGGAAGGTCAGCGCGAGGAAGATCGCCAAGCCCCACAGCGACTGCCGCGTGACGTCGGCGCCCCACGTCGGACCGATGAACGAACTCGTGACCTCGGCCGTGGGCACCTGATACGCGTCGGCGAGGGCCGCGACGATCTGCTGGCTCTCATCCGGCGACACCTGGTCGGTCTGCACGCGCACGGCGCTGTCTCCGACGGTCGTGACCCGGGCGGTGGCGCTCGGCACGACCGACTGCACGGCGCCGGAGGCGAGGCTCTGGTCGGGGCTGCTCAATCCCGACACGGTGAACTGCGACCCGCCGGTGAACTCGATCGACAGCTGGATCGGGCGGAACAGAGGCACGAGCGCCGAGCCGATCACGAGGATCGCCGCGATGATGAACCACAGCCGGCGGCGCCCCACGAAGGGGAAGGACGTCTTGCCGGTGTAGAGGTTGTTGCCGAGCTGCTGCATCGTGGCCATCAGTCCTCGTCCTCCTTGACCGCGGTGAGCGTGTCGCCGCCGCCCTTCTGCGCCGCGAGCTCCGCCTGCTTGCGCTCGGCGATCGTCTGCCGGCGTGCCGCCTCCCCGCGTGAGCGCGCGGCACGGCCGGAGGCGCGCTCGGCCGGTGAGCGGAACTGCGCACGGCCACGGTAGACGGCACCGAGCGCCTCCGGATCCATGCCCGACAGCGGATGCCCCGAGCCGAAGAAGCGCGTGCGGGCGAGCAGCTGCATCACCGGGTGTGTGAACAGGATGAAGATCAGGATGTCGATCGCGGTGGTGAGGCCGAGCGTGAACGCGAAGCCCTTCACCGTCGCATCCGCGAGGATGTACAGCACGACCGCGGCGAGGATGTTGATCGACTTCGAGATGTAGATCGTGCGCTTGGCCCGTGACCAGCCGTCTTCGACGGCGCCCGTGATCGTCTTGCCGTCGCGCAGCTCGTCGCGGATGCGCTCGAAGTAGACGATGAACGAGTCGGCGGTGAAGCCGATCGTGACGATCAGGCCCGCGACGCCGGCGAGGGACAGCCGGAAGCCCATGCGCCACGCCAGGATGCAGAGGATCACGTACGTCAGGACGGCCATGACGGCGAGCGACGCGATGATCACGAAGCCGAGCAGGCGGTACTGGAACAGCGCGTAGATCGCGACGAGCGCGAGACCGATGAGGCCCGCGATCAGGCCGATCTGCAGCTGCTGCGAGCCGAGGGTCGCCGACACGGTGTCGGAGCTGACGACCGTGAAGCTCAGCGGAAGGGCGCCGTACTTGAGCTGGTCGGCGAGGGCCTTGGACGACTCCTGCGTGAAGGAGCCGCTGATCGACGGGTTGCCGTCGAGGATCACGCCGTTCATGCGCGGCGCCGAGAGAACAGAGCCGTCCAGGACGAAGGCGAACTGGTTCAGCGGCGGCTGCGCGCCGTACAGGCGCTGACTGATCTGGCCGAAGGTCTCGGTGCCCTGCGCGTCGAACTTGAGGTTGACGACCCAGCCGCCGTTCTGCTGGTCCAGGCCGTTCGTGGCGTCGGTGATCGACGTGCCGTCCAGCTCGACCGGCCCGAGGATGTACTTCTCGCTGCCGGTGCTGTCGCAGGTGATGAGCGGCTGGTCGGCGGGTGCGTTCGCGGGGTCGTTCTGCGGATCGGCGCAGTCGTAGGCGAGGAACTGCGCCTGCAGCGCGGGCGTGATCCACGCGGGGTCGCTGCCGTTGGTCGGCGACGCGGTGGGCGTCGAGGGCAGCGAGGGGTCGGGCGTCGGGTAGGGCGTCGAGTTGCCGTCCTCACCCACGAACGTGTTCGCGGGCTGACCGGTGTAGAGCACCGCACGCAGCTGGAGCTGGGCGGTCGACTCGATGCGCTGGCGCGTCTCCTCGTCGGCTTCGCCGGGGATCTGCACGACGACGTTCTGGCCGCCCTCGCTCGCGACGTCGGCCTCGCCGACACCGCTGGCGTCGACGCGCTGGCGGATGATCGTCACCGCCTGGTCGAGCTGCTCCTGCGAGGGCGCGGCGCCGTCCTCGGTCTGCGCCGCGAGGATGATCTGGGTGCCGCCCTGGAGGTCGAGCGCGAGCTCGGGGGTCCACGAGCTCTTCTGGAAGACGTACACGCCGAGCGCGTTGATCCCGAACAGCACGGCCGTGATGGCCAGCAGCCCGATCAGTGCGCGCCAGGCGTGCCGGACGGGGGTGGAAGTCGCCACGGAGTCGTCGGCTTTCTGTCGCGTGAGCCGCAGGTCAGGCCTGCGGCTTGTCCTTCGGCTCGCCCTCGGCCTCGGCGGCCGTGCCGCGAGCGGTCTTCTGGTCGTCGCTGATGGAGGTGATGTCGCCGTCGGCGACACCGGCGATGTACTCGGCCTCGCTCTCCTCGGCCTCGATGAACTCGTCCTCGGTCACGACACCCGTGGTCGGGTTCACGACGCGCAGGATCGCCTGGCTGTGCACCTTGATCTCCACGCCCGGGGCGATCGAGACGACGGCCGGCTTGTCGAGGTCGGTGCCGTCGTACTCGACGATCGTGCCGTACAGGCCGCCCTGCAGCAGCACCTCGGCGCCGGGGACGGTCTGACGCGACTTCTCCTCCTGCTCCGCCTTCTGCTTCTGCATCCGGCGGCGCGAGCTCCAGAACATGAAGACGAGCAGCAGGACGAGCAGGATGATGAGCCCGTAATTGGCGAAGAAGTCCGCGATGTTCATGTCGGGCACCTTTCGGGTCAGGCGCGCCGCAGCGGCACTGCCATCGGAGGAGGAGAGGGGCGGCGAAAGCCTTCAGCGATTATAGGTCATCGAATCTCAGCGCCCCATCGGCGCTGGGGACGCCCAGGTGTGCGCCGGCCGCGGGCGTCGCGACGCGCCCGCGCGGTGTGCGCCCCATGAAGCCGATCCGCACGAGGTAGGGCTCGACGACGGATTCGATCGTCTCGGGCTCCTCGCCCACGGCGACCGCGAGCGTCGACAGCCCGACGGGCCCGCCGCGGAAACGGCGCACCAGGGCGTCGAGCACGGCGCGATCGAGGCGGTCCAGGCCGATGGCGTCGACGTCGTACAGCTCCAGCGCCGCGTCCACGGCCGGCACGTCGGGGCGCGCGCCGTGGACCACGATGTAGTCGCGCACGCGGCGCAGCAGCCGGTTGGCGATACGCGGCGTGCCACGGGAGCGCCGTGCGATCTCTGCGCGCGCCGCGGGAGGCAGCGGCACGCCGAGCATCGCGGCCGAGCGCTCGACCACGCGCTCGAGCTCCTCGGGGTCGTAGTACTCCAGGTGCGCGGTGAAGCCGAAGCGGTCGCGGAGCGGGTTGGGCAGCAGCCCCGCGCGCGTGGTCGCGCCGACGAGGGTGAAGGGCGCGAGGTCGAGTGGGATGCTCGTGGCCCCGGCGCCCTTGCCGACCATGATGTCGATGCGGAAGTCCTCCATCGCGAGGTACAGCATCTCCTCGGCCGAGCGCGCCATCCGGTGCACCTCGTCGATGAAGAGCACCTCCCCCGGCGTGAGGCTCGACAGCAGGGCGGCCAGATCGCCCGCGTGCTGGATGGCCGGTCCGCTCGACAGTCGCAGCGGGCGCTCGCTCTCGTGGGCGACGATCATCGCGAGCGTCGTCTTGCCCAGGCCCGGAGGGCCCGACAGGAGGATGTGGTCGGCCGGGCGCTGCTGGATGCGGGCGGCGTCCAGGAGAAGCTGCAGCTGACCGCGCACCTTCTGCTGCCCCACGAACTCCGCGAGGGAGGATGGACGCAGCGCACCCTCGAGTGCGAGCTCGGTCTCGTCGACAGGCTCCTCGACGTCGCGCAGGTCACCCATGCACCGACTCCTTGCGGGCCGGCCCGAGCATCGCGAGCGTGAGGCGCAGCAGCGCCTGCACCGACGCCCGGTCGGCGTCGGACGCGGTCTCCGCGACACCCGCGACCGCCTCGGCGGCGACGCGCTCGGACCAGCCGAGCCCGACGAGCGCCTGCGTCACCTGCGCGGGCACGGCACCCGCCGGCGCCGTGCCCGCCGGCGCGGGCGCCGCCGCGGGCGGCGCGAGCTTGCCCGCCAGCTGCACGACGATGAGCTTCGCGGTCTTGGGGCCGATCCCGGACACGCGGCGAAAGGGTGCGTCGTCGTCGGAGGTGACCGCCTCGGCGATCTGCGGCACGGTGAGGGACGCGAGCACGCCGAGCGCCGACTTCGGGCCGACACCCGTGACGCCCAACAGCTGCCCGAACACGACGAGCTCTTCGCGCGTCTCGAAGCCGTAGAGCGACAGCGCGTCCTCGCGCACGATGAGCGTCGTGTGCAGGTGGAGGTCCTGTCCCACGTGCGTCGCGTGCGCGAGCTGCGGAACGACCGCGACGGACAGGCCCACGCCCCCCACGACGACCACGAGCGAGTCGTCGTCGACGTGCGCGACGGTGCCGGCGAGCGAGGAGATCATGCCGCGAGCCTACGCGCCGGTTCGGACCTTTGTTCGACCGACACGCGTCGAGCGCTGCTCGGCCTCGCGCCACGCGCGCAGCGCGGGTGTCAGACCCTCGCCGGACGGGCCGGATGGCGCTGGAGCGCTCCGCCACGCGTGGCACAGCGCGAGTGCGAGCGCGTCCGCCGCATCCGCCGGCTGGGGCAGCTCGTCCAGCCGGAGCACGCGCGCGACCATCGTCTGCACCTGCCGCTTGTCGGCCGCGCCGTAGCCCGTGACGGCGGCCTTCACCTCGCTCGGGGTGTGGGTGGCCGCCGGCAGTCCGTGCTCGGCGGCGAGGAGCAGAGCGATGCCGCTCGCCTGCGCCGTGCCCATGACGGTGTGGCGGTTGTCCTGCGCGAACACGCGCTCGACGGCCACCACGTGCGGGGCATGCTCGGTCAGGACGGCCCGGATGCCCGCGGCGATCAGCGCGAGGCGCCGTTCGATGGGGAGCTCGGGCGCGGAGCGGACGACCCCGACGTGCACGAGCCGCGCACTGCGGTCGGGCGCGACGTCCACGACGCCCACACCGCAGCGCGTGAGTCCCGGGTCGATCCCCAGGACGCGCAGGTGCGGGCGTGCGGTCACTCCCCCACGCTACGTCGGGCACGCCGCGGCGCCCGTCAGGCGCGCGGGGTCACTCGTCCTGTTCGAGCTCGGCCTGCACCTCGGGCGTCAGGTCGAAGTTGCTGAAGACGTTCTGCACGTCGTCGCTGTCCTCGAGGGCGTCGATGAGGCGGAAGACCTTGCGCGCGGTGTCGGCGTCGATCTCGACCTTCAGCGACGGGACGAACTCGACGTCGGCCGACTCGTAGTCGATGCCGGCGTCCTGCAGGGCCGTCCGCACCGTCACGAGGTCGGAGGGCTCCGTGATGACCTCGAACCCCTGCGCGTGCGGCTCGACCTCCTCGGCGCCGGCCTCGAGCACCGCGAGCATGACGTCGTCCTCGGAGGTCCCCTCGCCCGAGACGACGATGACGCCCTTGCGGTGGAAGTTGTACGCGACGCTCCCGGGATCGGCGAGCGTGCCGCCGTTGCGGGAGAGGGCCGTGCGCACCTCGGCCGCCGCGCGGTTCTTGTTGTCGGTCAGACACTCGATCATCAGCGCGACGCCGTTGGGGCCGTAGCCTTCGTAGAGGATCGTCTGGTAGTCGACAGCCTCGCCGCCGACGCCCGCGCCACGCTTGATGGCGCGGTCGATGTTGTCGTTGGGGACGGAGGTCTTCTTCGCCTTCTGCACGGCGTCGTACAGGGTCGGGTTGCCTGCGAGGTCGGCACCGCCGATCTTCGCGGCGACCTCGATGTTCTTGATGAGCTTGGCGAACGACTTGGCACGACGCGCGTCGATGACGGCCTTCTTGTGCTTGGTCGTCGCCCACTTGGAGTGGCCGGACATGCCCTCGATTCTACGGGGCCGCTCCGACGGCCGATCCCGTGCCCTTGTCTCCGCGCGCGACGCGGAGGACACTGGCGGCCATGGAAGAGCGCGAGCGCGCGCTGCGCGCGGCCTTCGAGGTTGCATCCGGCTTCCTTGCGGGGCTTCCCGACCGGCCCGTGTGGCCCCGCGCGTCGTTCGACGACATGCTCGGGCGGATCGGCGACGTCCTGAGCGAGCATTCGACCGACGCCGAGGCGGTCGTCCGCGGTCTCGCGGCGGCCGCCGATCCGGGCCTCGTCGCGATCCCCGGTCCTCGCTTCTTCGGCTTCGTCATCGGCGGCACACTCCCGGCGGCGCTCGCAGCGGACTGGCTGGTGTCGGCGTGGGATCAGAACTCCGGCTCCAGCACCATGACCACCGCGACCGTGGCCCTCGAGCACGTCGCCGGGCGTTGGATCCTCGATCTCCTGGGACTGCCGACCGCCGCGTCCGTGGGGTTCGTCACCGGCGCGCAGGTGTCGAACCTCGTCTGCCTGGCCACCGCGCGCGCGGCGGTGCTGCGCCGTCGGGGCGTCGACCTCGCCCGGGTCGGCGCCGCCGCGGCTCCACGGGTGCGGCTCGTCGTCGGGGAGCACCGACACGGATCGATCGACCGTGCCGCGCGCGTGCTCGGGTTCGGCACCGACGACCTCGTGGTCGCCCCCGCCGACGGCGAGGGGCGGATGACCGCGGACGGGCTGGATGCGGCGCTCGAGACGTGCGGCGACGAGCCGGCCGTCGTCGTGCTCCAGGCGGGCGAGGTCCACACGGGCGCGTTCGATCCCTTCGCCGAGCTCATTCCGCGGGCGGGGCGCACCGACGCGTGGGTCCACGTCGACGGCGCGTTCGGCGCGTGGGCGGCGGCGAGTCCGCGCCTGCGCGCCCTGACGGCGGGCATGGACGGCGCCGACTCGTGGACGACCGACGCGCACAAGACGCTCAACGTGCCCTACGACTGCGGCATGGCGATCGTGCGCGACCCAGCCGACTCCATCGCGGTGCTCCGCGCCGGCGGCGACTACCTCATGTACGCGAGCCTCGATCCGTGGGATCTCACGCCGGAGCTCTCGCGCCGCGCCCGCGGCGTGCCGGTGTGGGCGGCGCTGCGGTCGCTCGGGCGCCGGGGCGTCGCCGAGCTCGTCGAGCGGATGCACGCGAACGCCCGCGCGCTCGAGGACGGCCTGCGCGCTCTCCCGGGCGTGCGCATCGAGAACGACGTCGTCTACACGCAGGTCATGTTGAGCCTGGAGGACGGCGACGCCGCGACTCGCGCTCTCGGCGAGGCGATCCTGCGCGACGGGACGGCCGCGGTCACCGGCGCCGAGTGGCGCGGACGCGCAGTGCTGCGCTGCAGCATGTCATCGTGGGCGACCGAGCCCGCCGACATCGACCGCACGGTCGCCGCGATCGGGCGCCTCGCCGCCGTCATCCGAGGATCTTGAGGACCGTCCGCAGGTTGCGGTTGGTCGTGCGCTCCTTGTAGGTGCGGCGCCCGATGATCTTCGCGAACGGTGTGTCCGTCGTCGAGCCCTTCGGCGGATTCCAGTAGACGACGCCCGGTCCGGATGCGACGGGGTCGCGGTCGCCGTCGAGGTCGGCCGCGGCCGCCACGAGCTCGTCGCGGGTGTCGGCGTCGACGCAGAACAGCAGCCACGGCTGGCGCGTGTCGTCGGCCGCATCGAACGGGAACCGGTCGGCGGCGTGCGCGAGCTCGGATCTCGTGAAGAGCAGCACCCACGCGTCGTAGTCGAACTCGGCGCGCAGGGCGCCCTCGATGCGCTTCTTCAGCGTGTCGCGCCGAGCCGCCGGCGTCGGCGACGCGAAGGTCGCGTTGCCGCTCGCGAGCACCGTCCGCACGCCGTCGAGCCCGAGGTCTTCCAAGACCCGCCGGAGGTCGGCGCTGCGCACGGTGATGCTGCCCACGTTCACTCCGCGCAGCAGCGCCACCCACTCGGTCACGCGGTCAGGCTAGACCCGGCCGGCGACGCGCTCCCGCACGCGGTCGAGGAATCGCTCGTGGAAGCGCGTCTCCCCGGTCACCTCCGGGTGGAACGCGGTGCCGAGCAGGCCGCCCTGTTCGACTGCGACGACGCGACCGTCGGGCAGTGCGGCCAGGGAGCGGGCACGGGCGCCGACGTGCGTCACGATCGGCGCACGGATGAACGCGGCGTGGGTCGGGCTCTCGAAGCCGTCCACGTCGAGGTCGGCCTCGAAAGACTCGACCTGGCCGCCGAACGCGTTCCGCGCCACGACGACGTCGAGGCCGCCGAGAGTCTCCTGGCCGTCGATGCCGCCCTCGATGCGGTCGGCGAGGAAGATCAGCCCCGCACACGTGCCGTAGACCGGCAGACCCCCGGCGATCGCGTCCCGCAGCGGCTGCTGCATCCCGAACGCGCGGGCGAGCTTGTCCATGACGCTCGACTCGCCGCCGGGGAGCACGAGCCCGTCGACGGCGGCGAGCTCGGGGGGACGACGCACGAGCGCCACGTCCGCGCCGAGCGCCGTGAGCACCCGCGCGTGCTCCCGGACATCGCCCTGGAGCGCAAGCACGCCCACGCGCGGGCGCACGGCTGTCACCAGCCGCGCTCGGCGAGCCGGTGCGGCGCGGCGAGGTCGGACACGTTGATGCCGACCATCGCCTCTCCGAGCCCCCGCGAGACCTCGGCGATGACGGCCGGATCGTCGTGGAAGGTGGTCGCCTTGACGATCGCGGCAGCCCGCGAGGCCGGGTCGCCCGACTTGAAGATGCCCGAGCCGACGAAGACGCCGTCGGCGCCCAGCTGCATCATCATCGCGGCGTCGGCGGGCGTCGCGACGCCGCCCGCGGTGAAGAGCACCACGGGCAGGGCGCCTGTCTCGGCCACCTCCGCGACGAGGTCGTAGGGCGCCTGCAACTCCTTCGCGGCGACGTACAGCTCGTCCTTCGTTAGCGAGCGCAGCCGGTTGATCTCGGCCGTGATGGTGCGGATGTGCCGGGTCGCCTCCGACACGTCGCCGGTGCCGGCCTCGCCCTTCGAGCGGATCATGGCGGCGCCCTCGGTGATGCGGCGGAGCGCCTCGCCGAGGTTCGTGGCACCGCAGACGAACGGCACCGTGAAGTTCCACTTGTCGATGTGGTTGATGTAGTCGGCCGGCGAGAGCACCTCGGACTCGTCGATGTAGTCGACGCCCAGCTGCTGGAGGACCTGCGCCTCGACGAAGTGGCCGATGCGCGCCTTGGCCATGACGGGGATCGACACGGCCGCGATGATCTCGTCGATGAGGTCGGGGTCGCTCATGCGCGCGACACCGCCCTGCGCACGGATGTCCGCCGGCACGCGCTCGAGGGCCATGACGGCGACCGCGCCGGCGTCTTCCGCGATGCGCGCCTGCTCGGCGGTGACGACGTCCATGATGACGCCGCCCTTGAGCATCTCCGCGAGTCCGCGCTTCACGCGCGCCGTACCGGTGGTGGCCATGTCGTCCCTCTCTCGGGTGGTGGATGCGGCGGGCCCAGCGCCCGCGATTGACCTATGCCAGAACGTAGCATGGCCTGCCGCATAGGATCGACGTGATGGAGCACACCACGTCATCCCGCGACACGGGGATCACCGGGAGCTCGGCGGCGGAGATCGCCGAGAGCATCCGGGCTCTGCGCGACCGCGGCGACCTGCGGGCGGGCGACGCCCTGCCACCCGTGCGACTGCTCGCCGCCGAGCTCGGCGTGAACCGCAACACCGCCGTCGCCGCCTACCGCCACCTGGTCGCCGCGGGAATCGCCGTGACCCTCGGCCGCGGAGGCACGCGCATCGCCGACCGGGCCGCCGTGCCGCAGGAGGGCTTCGCGCCCGACACGGTCCTCCGCGACGTCGGCACGGGCAATCCCGACCCCGCCTTCATCCCCGCCCTCTCCCCCGTCCTCGGCCGCATCGCCGACCGGCCCGTGCTGTACGGCGAGCCCACCCTCGATCCCGACCTCGCGGAGTGGAGCCGGGACTGGTTCGCCCCCGACCTGGATCCGACCGACCTGCGCCTGACGGTGACCAACGGCGCCGTCGACGCCCTCGAGCGGCTCCTCGGGCAGGCCATGACGCGCGAAGACGCCGTCGCGATGGAGGATCCGTGCTTCCTCTCGGCGATCCACACCGCGCGCGTCGGCGGCTACCGTGTCGTCCCGGTGCCCGTCGACGACGAGGGCATGACCGTCGAGGGCCTCCGCGCGGCGCTGGACGCCGGTGTACGGGCGATCGTCTCCACGCCGCGCGCGCAGAACCCGACGGGGGCGGGCATGACGAAGGACCGCGCCGCCGAGCTGCGCGCCCTGCTGGCGCAGCATCCGTACGTGCTCCTCATCGAGGACGACCACTACTCCCTGCTCTCGCGCGCACCCTACGTGTCCCTCATCTCGGCCGAGCATCGTCGCTGGGCCCTCGTGCGTTCGGTGTCGAAGTTCCTCGGACCCGACATGTGTCTCGCGATGACCGCGACCGACCCCGACACCGCCGAGCGCCTCGCGACCCGCTTGAGCCCCGGAACCACGTGGGTGAGCCACCTCCTCCAGCGGCTCGCTCTCGCCCAGCTCACCGACCCCGATGCGCGTCAGACGATCGCGCGCGCCGCCGAGCACTACGCCGAGCGCAACCGGGCGGTGGCGGCGCTGCTGTCCGACGCCGGCATCGCCGCGACGGCCCGGGACGGGCTGAATCTGTGGGTCGACACCGGTGCGCCCGCCCGCGCGGTGTCGGAGCAGCTGATGCGGCGGGGCTGGCTCGCGCGCAGCGGCAACGAGTTCTCGCTGCGCGCCGACCGGCGCAGCACCCACGTGCGCCTGACCGTGCACGACCTCGACGACGAGCGGGCCGCGCAGCTGGCCCGCGACCTGTCCGCCGCGGCGCGCGCCGCCGCCTTCACCGAAGGATGACGACCCCGTGAAGATCCTCTCCATCCAGTCGGCCGTCGCGTACGGCCACGTCGGCAACTCCGCGGCTGTCTTCCCGCTGCAGCGCATCGGCGTGGAGGTGATGCCGGTGTACACCGTGAACTTCTCCAACCACACCGGATACGGCGCGTGGCGCGGGCCGCTCATCCCGCCCGCGGACGTCGCCGACGTCATCACGGGCATCGAGGAGCGCGGCGCCTTCCCGCAGATCGACGCGGTGCTCTCGGGCTACCAGGGGAGCGAGGGCATCGGCGACGTGATCGTCGACGCCGTCCGCCGGGTCAAGGCCGCCAACCCCGACGCGCTGTACGCGTGCGACCCGGTCATGGGCAATGCGAAGTCCGGATGCTTCGTGGCCCCCGCGATCCCCGAGCTGCTGCGCGAGCGCGTCGTGCCGGTCGCCGACATCATCACGCCCAACCAGTTCGAGCTGGGCTTCCTCACCGGCACCGAGCCGGGCTCGCTCGAGACGACGCTCGCGTCGGTCGACGCCGCGCGCGCCATGGGACCGTCCACGGTGCTCGTCACGAGCGTCGAGCGCCCGAACCGCGAGGAGGGCACGATCGAGATGCTCGCCGCCGACGACGCGGGTGCGTGGATCGTGCAGACCCCGCTCCTTCCGATGAAGGCGAACGGCTCCGGCGACGTCACCGCGGCGCTGTTCACCGCGCACTACGGCCGCACGCGCGACGCCGCCGACGCGCTGGCGCGCACCGCGTCGAGCGTGTTCGATCTGCTCGATCGGACGCTTCAGTCGGGCGAGCGCGAGCTGGCGCTCGTCGAGTCGCAGGAGGCCTACGCGCACCCGCGCATGCAGTTCACCGTGCGCCAGGTGCGCTGAGCGCGCTCAGCCGTAGATCTCCGCGAACGCCGCCTCCCACTGCGGCGCATCCGCCGGGCACAGGAAGCCCGTGCCGAAGACCATGATGCTCGCGAGCCCCTGCTCCGCGGCCGGGTCGCCCTGAGCGATCTGCGCGATCAGCGGCGACGACGCGATGTGCGCGCGCGCGGTGTCGGTGAAGACCGCGTGAGAATTGAGGATCGAGGTCTCGCACGCGTCGAGCGCAGCCGCGAGGGCGACGCCGTCGTAGAACTCGTCCCACTGACCACCCTGAGCCTCGACGTAGGCCCGCTGCTCATCGACGAACCGCTGCTGCTCGGGCGTCTGCGGCGTCGGCAGCGAGCCGTCGCGCGGCTGCCCCTGAGCGGCGAAGAACGCCTCACGCTCGGCGAAGGCGTCCTCGCCGGGGATCGTCGTGCCCGCATCCGGCGCCGTGGTCTCCCCGGGAGACGGCGTCGGGGCGTCGGCGGAAGGGCTCGCGGCGGGACGCGTCGGCGGGGTGACGGCGCAGCCCGCGAGGCCCGCGCACAGGGCGCCGACGGCGGCGAGGGCGAGAAGCGGACGGGTCACGCGTGCCGGATGCATGCCGGCAACGCTAGAGCGCCGCGCCGCGGCGTGGGCATCGTGTCCACAGGATGCGTCTCCCGAGGCGCGCGCTCACGCCGGCCAGGCGTCGGCGACGGCGCGGCGCACGTCGCCGAGCAGCTGGGGCAGCGCCTTCGTCTTCGCGATGATCGGGAAGAAGTTCGCGTCGGTCGCCCAGCGCGGCACGATGTGCTGATGCAGGTGGGCGTCCACACCGGCGCCGGCGACGGCCCCCTGGTTCATGCCGATGTTGAAGCCGTCGCAGCGCGAGACCTGCCGCAGCACCCGCATCGCCGTCTGCGTGAGCGCGCCGATCTCGGCGACCTCCTCCGCCGTCGCCTGGTCGTACGTCGCGACGTGACGGTACGGGCACACCAGCAGGTGGCCCGAGTTGTAGGGGAACAGGTTCAGCAGCACGTACGCCGTGCGTCCGCGCGCGACGATGAGCCCGTCCTCGTCCGACTTCAGCGGTGCCTCGTCGAACGGGCATGCCTCGCGCAGCGGCTCGGGCCCCGCCTGGATGTAGGCCATCCGGTGCGGCGTCCACAGGCGCTGGAACTCGTCCGGAACCCCCGGCAGCTCGGCCGCGGCCGTGAGCCGGTCGTCGCACGGGTCGCCGGCGTCACTCACGGAAGTCCTCGGCGGTGTTCACGAGCGCGTGCCCGTCGATCGCGGCGCGGATCCGGCGGACCGCATCGGCGATCGGGATGCCGTTCTCCTGAGATCCGTCGCGGAAGCGGAACGAGACCGTTCCGCCCGCGCGATCCTGCTCGCCCGCGATGAGGAGGAACGGCACCTTCTGCGTGGTGTGGGTGCGGATCTTCTTCTGCATGCGGTCGTCGCTGTGGTCCAGCTCCGCGCGCACGCCGGCGTCGCGCAGCATCCGGATCACGCCGTCGAGGTAGTCCTCGTACTCGGCGGCGACCGGGATGCCGACGACCTGCACGGGCGACAGCCACACCGGGAAGGCACCCGCGTAGTGCTCGAGCAGGATCGCGAAGAAGCGCTCGATCGAGCCGAACAGCGCGCGGTGGATCATGATCGGCCGGTGCTTCTCGCCGTCGGGGCCCGTGTACTCGAGATCGAAGCGCTCCGGCAGGTTCACATCGACCTGCACGGTGGACAGCTGCCACGTGCGGCCGATCGCGTCCTTGGTCTTCAGGTCGATCTTCGGCCCGTAGAAGGCCGCCTCGCCCGGCACCTCGGTGAGCTTGAGCCCGCTCGCGACGGCGACGTGGCGGAGCGCGTTCGTCGAGTACTCCCAGAATTCGTCCGACCCGATCCACTTGTCCTTCTCGTCGTCGCGCAGCGACAGCTCCAGCTCGAAGTCGTCGAGACCGAAGTCGCGCAGCATCGACAGGACGAACTCCAGGACGCGCGTCGCCTCGGCCTCCAGCTGGTCCGGAGTCACGAACAGGTGCGAGTCGTCCTGGGTGAACCCGCGGACGCGGGTGAGGCCGTGGAGGGCGCCGGACAGCTCGTAACGGTACACGGTGCCGTTCTCGGCGAGGCGCATGGGCAGGTCGCGGTAGCTGCGCGCACGCTCCTTGTAGATCAGGATGTGCATCGGGCAGTTCATCGGCTTCAGGTAGTAGTCGGTGCCGGCCTTCACGACCTCACCCGCCGCGTCGCGCTCCTCGTCCAGCCGGATCGGCGGGAACATGCCCTCCTTGTAGGTGACGAGGTGGTTGGACTGGATGAACAGGTCCTGCTTGGAGATGTGCGGCGTGTACACGTAGGTGTAGCCGCCCTCGACGTGCCGGCGCCGCGCGTGCTGCTCCATCTCGCCGCGCACGAGGCCGCCCTTGGGGTGCCAGACCGACAGGCCCGAGCCGATCTCGTCGGGGAAGGAGAACAGGTCGAGCTCCTTGCCGAGCTTGCGGTGGTCGCGCTTGGCGGCCTCCTCGAGCCGCTGCTGGTACGCGCGCAGCTCGTCCTTGCTGGGCCACGCGGTGCCGTAGATGCGCTGCAGCTGCGGGTTCTTCTCGCTGCCCCGCCAGTACGCGCCGGCGATGCGGGTGAGGTCCCACCCATTGCCGATGACGCGCGTGTTCGGCACGTGGGGACCGCGGCAGAGGTCCCTCCACACGGTCTCGCCGTCGCGCGACACGTTGTCGTAGATGGTGAGCTCGCCGGCCCCCACCTCGACGTCCGCGCCCTCGCCCGCGGACGCCGACGAGCCCTTCAGCCCGATGAGCTCGAGCTTGAACGGCTCGTCCGCGAGCTCGGCACGGGCCTCCTCGTCCGTCACCACGCGGCGGACGAAGCGCTGGCCCTCGCGAACGATGCGCTCCATCTCCTTCTTGATGGACTTCACGTCCTCCGGGGTGAACGGCTCGTCGACCCCGAAGTCGTAGTAGAAGCCGTCGGTGATCGGCGGACCGATGCCGAGGTTGGCCTGCGGCTTGATGCGCTGCACGGCCTGCGCGAGCACGTGGGCGCTCGAGTGCCGGAGGATCGCGAGGCCATCGGGGCTGTCGATCGCGACGGGCTCGACGACGTCGGTCTCCTGGACCGTGGCGGCGAGGTCTTTCAGCTCACCGTTCACGCGCTGGGCGATGACGGAGCGATCGGGGAACAGGGCGAAACCGTCGGTCGGATACAAAACGTCCGACGGCGCAGCAGCGTCAGTCAAGGGAACTCTCCAGAGGTGGCTCGGATCAAGGCTACCGGGCCGGAGAATGCCGGCCCGCGCCAGGAAGGTCTCAGCTTCGGGCGCGCGCCGCGCCCCGCCCGCTCAGGCGCCGGACGTTCGCGTCGAGCTCGCGGAGGACACCGCGACGACGGTCGCCCGCCGCATCCGGGGTTCCATGGCGCGGGTCTATAACCGGCAGGCGGCACAATGGACCGGTGAAACTGGGCATCGCCGGAGCGGCGCTGTGTGCGATCGGCGTCGTGGCGGTGCTGACGGGCCTGCTCCCCGTGGACCAGCTCGCCGGGATCGCCGAGCGGGTGTGGCCGATCCTCCTGTTCGTCGTCGCGGTGACGATCGTGGCGGAGCTCGCGGCCGCCGCGGGCCTTTTCGATGTCGTGTCGTCGCGCCTCGCGCGCCTGGCCCGCGGGCGCACGTGGCTGCTGTGGCTGCTCGTCGTGGCGCTCGCGGTCGTCACGACGGCGTTCCTCTCCCTCGACACCACGGCCGTGCTCCTGACGCCGGTGGTCGTGACGATGGCGCGGCAGCACCGGCTCGACCCGATCCCGTTCGCCTTCGTCACGGTCGTGCTCGCGAACACCGCCTCGCTCCTGCTGCCGGTGTCGAACCTCACGAACCTCCTCGCGGCCGAGCGATCCGGCTCGACCGATCCGTGGAGCTTCCTCGCACTGCTGGGGCCGTCGGCGGTGATCGCGATCGTCGTCTCGGCGGTGGTGCTCACGCTGCTGTTCCTGCGGCGGCTCCCGGCGCGCCACGCGCCCGCGAGCGAGCCGCGCGTGGCCGATCGTGTGCTGCTGGTCGCCGCCGCGGTCGTCGTGGCGTTCCTCTTGCCCCTGCTCGTGGCCGGCATCCCGCCGTGGATCCCCGCCGTGGGCGCCGCGCTCGTCCTGGGCGGGTTCTTCGTGTGGCGCGCGCCCCGTGTCGTGCAGCCCACGCTCGTGCCGTGGTCGCTACTCCTGTTCGCGGGCGGGCTGTTCCTGGTCGTGGGAGCGGCCGAGGCGGTCGGGCTGAACGCGGTCACGTCGTTCATCGCGGGCGCCGGACCGGGCGGCGAATGGCAGGTCGCCGGTGCCGGTGTGCTCGCGGCGAATCTGCTGAACAACCTGCCGGCGTTCCTCGCCCTCGAGTCAGCTGCGGGCGGCGGGACCCGGCTTGCCGCGCTGCTGGTCGGCGTGAACGCGGGGCCGCTCCTCACCCCGTGGGCGTCGCTCGCGACCCTGCTGTGGTACGGGCGCCTGCGCGCGATGGGCGTGCCCGTGCGCTGGTCGCAGTTCCTCCTGATCGGCGTGCTGGTCGCGCCGCTCACCGTCGTCCTGGCGGTGCTTCCGCTCGCCTTGTGAGCCGGAGAGGTGCCGGGCTCAGGACGCCGTCAGCCAGATCCACAGCGCGAGCGTGACGATCGGGGCCAGGAAGTCCAGGAAGAGGATCGGCCCGGCGTTGTTGATCGAGAAGTTGCGCTTCTTCACGATGTCGCGGATGTGCCCGATCCCGGCGAGTACGAGGAAGACGAGGGCGGCGAGGATCGGCCCGAGCCATGCGTCCGGACCGAACGCCGCACCGACGACGATCGCCGACACCCCGATCGCCGCGTTGGCCGCGCCGACCTCGAACTGGAACGGGCCGGGCTGCCAGCCGATGGAGCGGGCGATCGCCGGTCCGAAGAAGAGGTGCGCGATGGCGGCGCCCAGGGCGGCCGAGCCGATGAGGAACAGGACGGCGTTCATGACGGTCGTCTGCAGGAAGTCGCGGCCGCCGGTGGCGACGAACGCGACGATCTCGGCGATGACGAAGAGCACGACCCCGCCGAACGGCAGCAGACCGAGGATCACAGGGGTGCGGGTGGATGCAGCGGGCTCGGCGGACATAGCGGGAGTCCTCTCTGGATGGTGGCCGGCCCCAGGGTAGCGACGCGGCGCGCCGGCGGGCGCGATCCTGCGTGCGCGCGTGTCGCGTGGGGGTGGTCGGTCGTAGGGTCGCGGCGTGGCGGAGCGGGTGGAGCTGTGGTGGGCGCGGCGGCAGTTCTCGAAGGGTACGGCCGTCCCCTACCCCGTCGGCACCTACCGCGATGCGTGGGCGGCCTATCCGGCACTCATCCGCCAGTACCACCCCGACCTCAACGCCGGCATCACGCTCACGCAGATCCCGCCGGCGGCCGATGTCCTGCTGTGCTGGCAGTGCGACGCCGGCCACCTCTTCGCGGCGACCCCCGACGAGCAGCGCCACCGACCCGGGCGCCAACGGCGGCGCTCGGCGTGGTGCCCGGAGTGCGCGCAGCTCGCCGCCCCCGCACCCGTGCGCGCCCCCGAGGCCCCGCGGCCGATGAAGCGCGTCCGGCGCGTGTGCGACAAGACGCCACACCTCGCCGTCGGCGAGCCGTTCGTCAGCCGCTGCGCCCCCGCTCCCGCCTCGGCCGTCGAGGCGCGGATGCGGGCCGACCTCTTCGCGCGGATGTCGCTCGAGCCCGGCTTCACCGCGGTGCGCCTGGCGCGGCCGTTCTTCGACCACGTCGAAGCGTGGCCCGACCTCGTGCTGTCGGAGCTGCGCATCGCCGTCGAATACGACACGATCGGCCGCCACGGCCTCGAGCACGTCGGCCGGCGCGAGCAGGCCGACCGTCGGAAGGACCGGCTGCTGCGGGAGGCGGGCTGGGAGGTGGTCCGCATCCGCACCGGCAAGCTCGAGGCGCTCGGTCCGCACGACCTGCGGATCTCCGCGTGGGGACGCGGCTCGGCCGACGTGCTCATCGAGGCGTTCCGCCTCATCCGCGGCCCGCTGCTCGTCGACGCGTACGCGCGGTGAACCCGGTTCGGGAGGAGATCCGGGCAGCGGAGGATCTTCGGGAGCGAGCCGCCCTCGCGAAGCCGGATCTCCTCCCGAGGACCGGGTCGATCCGCGCGGCCCCGCGCCGGTCGAGGAAACAGAAAAGCCCCGGCAAACCGGGGCTTTCATGGTGCGCGATACTGGGATCGAACCAGTGACCTCTTCCGTGTCAGGGAAGCGCGCTACCGCTGCGCCAATCGCGCCTATCAAGGCTGTTCACTTATGAGCGAGGTGGCGACGGGATTCGAACCCGTGTAAACGGCTTTGCAGGCCGGTGCCTAGCCGCTCGGCCACGCCACCGTGTGTGGTTCGACCCACGCAGCGTGATCGGGATCCGGATTGCTCCGGACACGATCCCCGCACTCGAGCGGATGACGAGACTCGAACTCGCGACCCTCACCTTGGCAAGGTGATGCGCTACCAACTGCGCTACATCCGCGTGCTCCCGGCTTCCCGGGTGCGTCTAGAACTCTATCCGATCCCGCGCGGACCGCCAAACCGAGCGCGGCCCGCGCGTGTCACACCGCGCGGTTCGGAGCGACCCGCGGCATCCGCTAGGATCGATGAGGTCCCGCGGGACAGACGGGCGATTGGCGCAGTTGGTAGCGCGCTTCCTTCACACGGAAGAGGTCATCAGTTCGAGTCTGGTATCGCCCACCCATGAAAGCCCCCGGTCGCGCCGGGGGCTTTCGCCTTTCCGGATGCCGCGGCCTCAGTCCGCGCGGCGCCACCCGTAGCGCTGCGTGAGCGCCGCGGCGACCCGATCGAAGCGCGCGCGGTCCAGCGCCGCCGCCTCGCGACGCATGCCGCGATCGTGCACGCTGTAGACCGCGCTCAGATCCAGCCACGACGGTCTCCCGCGCGAGTCCCACTCCCCCGGCCCCAGCGCCAGATAGTCGCGCGAGCCGTCGTGCGCGTGGCTGGTGAGCCGCACCGCGTACACGCGCTCCTCGCTCTGCCGCGCGATCACGAGCACCGGCCGGTCTTTGCCGCGACCGTCGTTCTCGTCGTAGGGCACCCAGGTCCACACGACCTCGCCGGCGTCGGGCTCGCCGTCGGGCTGCGGCGCGTACGTGATCGTCAGCGCATCGGCTGCCGGCGGCGTCACCTGCACCGTCGCCGTGGGAGGCAGGCGGGTGGGGGCGGATGCCGGCGGACTTGTCGCCGCGCGGGAGGGGCGGAGCATCCGGGCCAGCGCCGCGACCAGACGAGACGGCATGCGCTCACCCTACCCAAGAGGAGTGGAACGAAAAGGGGCGCCGCGACCGAAGTCGCGACGCCGCCGTGACACACGCGCTGCGCGCGAGAAGGGGCGCCGCGACCGAAGTCGCGACGCCGCCGTGACACACGCGCTGCGCGCGAGAAGGGGCGCCGCGACCGAAGTCGCGACGCCCCTTCCGGACGGGCGGTCAGGCCCGGGTGTCCGCGAGGACGTAGCCCTCTTCGCCGTGCACGACCGTGTCGATGCCGGCGATCTCGTCTTCGTTCTTCACGCGGAAGCCGATCGTCTTCTCGATCGCGAAGCCGATGATGAAGGCGAGCACGAACGAGTAGATGAGCACCGCGAAGGCGGCGATCGCCTGGACGAGCAGCTGCGTGAACGAGCCGCTGTAGATGAGGCCCGAGCCGTTGGCGAAGAAGCCCAGGTACAGCGTTCCGAGGAGGCCGCCGACGAGGTGGATGCCGACGACGTCGAGCGAGTCATCGAAGCCGAGCTTGTACTTGAGCTCGATCGCGAGGGCGCATACGGCGCCGGCCAGGAGGCCGAGCACGATGGCCCAGAACGGCGTGAGGGAACCGCACGCGGGCGTGATCGCGACCAGACCCGCGACCGCGCCGGACGCGGCACCGACGGAGGTCGGCTTGCCGTCCTTGATCTTCTCGACGACGAGCCACGCGAGGAGTGCGGCGGCGGGAGCGGCGAGCGTGTTGATGAAGGCGAGCGACGCGATGCCGTCGGCGGCGAGCTCGGACCCGGCGTTGAAGCCGAACCAGCCGAACCACAGCAGGCCCGCGCCCAGGAGCACGAACGGCGGGTTGTGGGGCACGTGCGCGCCCTTCTGGAAGCCGACGCGCTTGCCGAGGACCAGCGCCAGCGCGAGCGCCGCGGCACCGGAGTTGATGTGCACCGCGGTGCCACCGGCGAAGTCGATCGCGCCGACCCCGAACACGTCCTGCATGCCGCGGGTGATCCAGCCGCCGTAGGCGAAGCTGCCGTCATCGGCGAGGCCGAAGTTGAACACCCAGCTCGCGACCGGGAAGTAGACGATCGTCGCCCACAGGAAGGCGAAGATCATCCACGAGCCGAACTTGGCACGGTCGGCGATGGCGCCGGAGACCAGGGCGACGGTGATGATCGCGAACGTCGCCTGGAAGGCCACGAACGCGAGCGGCGGGTACGCGGCGCCTTCAGGAGCCTCCAGCAGGCTCCCGAGCCCCAGCTCGCTGAAGTCGATCGTCCACGGGAGCTGGACGCTGCCCTCCGCGGTCGTCGGGAAGGCGATCGCGTAGCCGTACAGCACCCAGAGGACGCCGATCAGGCCCATCGCGCCGAAGCTCATCATCATCATGCTGATGACGCTCTTGGCCTTGACGAGACCGCCGTAGAAGAACGCGAGTCCTGGCGTCATCAACAGGACGAGTGCTGCCGCTATCAGGATGAATGCGGTGTTGCCTTGATCCATCTCGAAGAGAACCTCTCTGCAGGGACGCAGGTGTAGCGTCGGGTCCCCTCAGTGTTGCCATGTCCGGTTTCGGTCGCCGCCCGCGCCCTGTTTCGGGCTCGTTACGTCGCACGCCCCGACGTAAACATCGTGTTTCGGGGTGCCGTGCAAGCGCCGTCAGGAGTGCGTGAGGGCGACCAGTCGCGAGATCGCGCGGAGGTACTTCTTGCGATAGCCGCCGCCGAGCATGTCGGGGTGGAATACCTCGTTGAGGGGCACGCCGGTCGCCCGCAGCGGGATCTGCGCGTCGTACGCACGGTCGACGAAGGCGACGAAGCGCAGTGCTGCCGACTGATCCTCGAGCACCGCGACGTCGCGCAGGCCGATGAGGTCGAGGCCGTCGATGAGGCGGATGTAGCGCGACGGGTGCACGCGGGCGAGGTGGGCGACCAGGTCGCCGAACCCATCGTCGGAGGCGAGGCCCACGGCGGATGCGGCGGCGAGATCCTCCGCGTACTCCGCGTCCGTCCGCACCACGGCGGTACCGTCGATCGCGCGCTGCCGGTAGTCCGTACCGTCGATGCGGATGGTCTCGAAGCTCGCGGCCATCGCGTGGATCTCGCGCAGGAAGTCCTGCGCGGCGAAGCGGCCTTCGCCGAGGGCGTTCGGCGGCGTGTTCGAGGTCGCGGCCAGCCGCGTGCCCGAGCTGACGAGCTCGCCGAGCAGACGCGTCATGACCATCGTGTCGCCCGGGTCGTCGAGTTCGAACTCGTCGATGCACAGCAGGTCGGAGCCGCGGAACAGCTGGACGGTGTTCTGGTAGCCGAGCGCTCCGACCAGGGCGGTGTACTCGATGAACGAGCCGAAGTACTTCCGGCGGGCCGGCATCGCGTGGTAGATCGCGGCGAGGAGGTGGGTCTTGCCGACGCCGAAGCCGCCGTCGAGGTAGACGCCGGGTTTGGTCTCCGGCGGTCGCTTCGCCCGGCGGAAGAGCCCTCCCCGCGCCGGGGCGACCGCGGCGACGCCGCTGAAGGCCTGGAGCTTCTCCTTCGCCTCCTGCTGCGACGGGTAGGCCGGGTCGGCGCGGTACGAGTCGAACGTGGCCCCGTCGAACTGCGGCGGCGGCACGAGCGCGGCGACCATGTCGGCGCCCGACATCTCGGGCGCGCGCTCTGCGAGGTGGACCACTCCGGTGCGGGTGCGTGCGGTGCTCATTCGATCCTGTGTCGCCTTCTTACGCGGTCGGGTACGCACCCCGCCCGGGCGCGATCTAGGGTCGTAGTGGCGGGCTTCAGCCTACGCCGATCCGCACGACGTCCCGATCGAGGAGCACCATGACCGTCGAGTTCGACACGACCTCCGAAAAGTTCGCCGAGTACGCCGAGCCGGGCCGGCTGGTGACGGGCGCGTGGCTGCACGAGAACCTGGGCCGTCCGGGCCTCGTGGTCGTCGAGTCCGACGAGGACGTGCTCCTCTACGAGACCGGCCACATCCCCGGCGCCGTCAAGGTCGACTGGCACACGGAGCTCAACGACCCGGTCGTGCGCGACTACGTCGACGGCGAGGGCTTCGCAGAGCTCATGCGCCGCAAGGGCATCTCGCGCGATGACACCGTCGTCATCTACGGCGATAAGAACAACTGGTGGGCCGCCTACGCGCTGTGGGTCTTCTCGCTCTTCGGTCACGAGGACGTCCGCCTCCTCGACGGCGGACGCGATCGCTGGATCGCCGAGGGGCGCCCGCTCACGACCGACACGCCCGCGCCGACGCCCGGCGAGTACCCGGTCGTCGAGCGCGACGACACGCGGCTGCGCGCCTACAAGGACGATGTGCTCGCGCACCTGGGGTCTCCTCTCATCGACGTGCGCTCCCCCGAGGAGTACAGCGGCGAGCGGACCACCGCCCCCGCGTACCCGGAGGAGGGCGCGCTGCGCGCAGGACACATCCCCAGCGCCCAGAACGTGCCGTGGGCGAAGGCCGTCGCGGAGGACGGCGGCTTCAAGCCGCGGGCCGAGCTCGACGCGATCTACCGCGACGGGGCGGGGCTGAACAGCGGCGATGCCGTCGTCGCCTACTGCCGCATCGGAGAGCGGTCGAGCCACACGTGGTTCGTGCTGCAGCACCTCCTCGGCTTCGAGAACGTGCGCAACTACGACGGCTCGTGGACGGAATGGGGCAGCGCGGTGCGCGTGCCGATCGTCACCGGCACCGAGCCCGGCGAGGCTCCCGCCCGCGCCTGAGCCCGGCGGCCCGACGCGTGGGAGGATGGACGGGATGAGCGACACCGCGCTGCCCGACCGCCTCGCCGAGATCCGCGGCGAGTTCCTGGAGCTCGCCGAACCCGAGCGACTGCAGCTCCTGTTGGAGTACTCCCACGACCTGCCGCCCGTCCCGGCCGAGTACGCCGACCACCCCGAGCTCACCGAGCGCGTCGCCGAGTGCCAGTCGCCGGTGTACATCGTCGTCGACGTCGACGCGGACGGTCGCGTCGCGATGCATGCGACGGCACCCGCCGAGGCGCCGACCACGCGCGGGTTCGCGAGCATCCTCGCGCAGGGCCTCACGGGACTGACCGCCGACGAGGTGCTCGCCGTGCCCGACGACTTCCCGCAGAGCATCGGTCTGACCCGCGCGGTCAGTCCCCTGCGCATCGCCGGCATGACGGGGATGCTGATGCGCGCCAAGCGCCAGGTGCGCACCAAGCGCACGAGCTGACATGCACGTGCGCGACGCCCTCGCCGCCGCAGGCGGGCACGACGTGTCCACCGAGGGCGGCCGCGCCTGGCTCACCTCGCTGTACGCACGAGACGACGACGCCTACGTGCGGCTGAACATGATCACGAGCCCCACCGGGGCAGCGTCCGGCGCCGACGGCACCAGCGAGACGCTCACGAGCCCGACCGACCGCGCTCTGCTCCGCATCATCCGCGCCCACGCCGACGCCGTCGTCGTAGGCGCCGCGACCGTTCGCGCCGAAGGCTACATCGTCCCGCGTGCGGCGCGGCTCGCGATCGTCACCACGACCGGCGACCTCGACGGCAACCGCTTCGACGGCCACGCGGACGCCATCGTCTTGGTGTGCCCCGAGGGCCGGGTGGAGCAGGTCCGCGCGCGGTCGGGCGTCCCTGCCATCCGCGTCCTCGGCGTTCCCGGCGGGGAGTCGCTCGAGCCGCGAACGGTCGTCGAGGCTCTCGCGGGGATCGGCCTGACGCGCCTGGTGTGCGAGGGCGGACCGACCCTGGCGGCGCGCTTCGCCGAGTCGGGCGTCATCGACGAGTACTGCGTGAGCGTCGCGCCCGTCCTCGAGCCCGCGCGGGAGCCGTTCCTGCCGATCAGCGCCCGCGTGCCGACGACCCTTGCCGGCATGCTCGTCGACGACGCCGGCTTCAGCTACCTGCGGCTTCGCCGGGCTCGATGAGCTGCTGACGGCGGAGCCACTCCGTGATCGCCGCCGACCAGCGCACCTGGTCGTAGTTCCAGAGCTTCGTATGCCGCGCGACGGCGAACGTGTGCATCTCGACCAGATCGGGGCGCACCCTCGCCAGCGCGTGGGAGGCGTCGGACGGGACGAAGCCGTCATCGTCGCTGTGCAGCAGCAGGATCGGGTGGTGGAGCTCCTCGGCGCGGGCGACCGCGTCGAGCTGATCGAACGGGATGGCCGCACCGGTGCGTGCGACCGGCGCCGCCCACTCCGATGACAGCGTGCCGAGAGCGAGCCCGGTGACCGGGGCGGGAAGCCCCATGAGATGGGCCTGGTAGTCGAGGACCACACGCCAGTCCACCACCGGCGACTCCAGGATGAGCCCTGCCAGCACGTCCTGGTGCGGGGAGTTCAGCTCCACCTGCAGCGCGATCGCGCCCCCCATCGACCATCCCATGACCACGATCCGCCGCGCGCCGGAACGTCGTGCGAAACCGATCGCGGCGTCCACGTCCCGCCACTCGGTCGCCCCGAGGGCGTACGTCCCCGTGCGGCTGCGGGGTGCCTCGCCGTCGTTGCGGTACGAGACGAGCAGGGACGTGAAGCCCAGCGACCGGAACAGCGGCACGGCGCGCAGCGCCTCGGCGCGTGTCGTTCCCCGGCCGTGCACCTGCACGACCCACCGGTCGGTCTCCTCCGCCGCCGGGAACAGCCACGCAGGACACGGACCCACGCCCGACCCGATGAGCTCGTTGCGGAACGGCAGCTGGAGGTCGTCGGGCCGGTCGTAGTACCAGCCGCTGAAGGCCGCGTCGGGGGCGAGGCGCGCGCCCGGCGCGACGTGGGTGAGGAGCTTGCGCTTGACCGTGCGCGCGTCCTCGCTGAGCACCGAGCCGAGCTTCACGTAGGGCAGTGCGCCGGTCGTGAACAGGCCGTAGCGCCCCGGGAGCACCGTGTCGGGGGTGCGCGCGAGCGTGATCGTCTGCGCCGTGGTGTCAAGGTCCACGATGCGCGTGTCGGGGACGCGGGGCGCCGGGGTCACGACCCGCCGCGCGACGCGCAGCGAGATCGCGCCGATCGCGGTGACCACGGCGCCGAGCGAGAGGGCGAGGACCGTGGCGGCCGCCCGCAGCGCGTCGGCCGACCGGGGAGAAGCGCCGGAGCCTGCGGCGTGCCTGGGGCCGTTCATCGAGGCCTCACTCTAGTCTGTCGGCGTGAGCGACCATCCTCCTGCCGCGCCCTCCGCGTTCGCGCAGGCCGCCGAGGAGCTGCGGGCCACAGGCTTCCGGGACGACTTCGCGGTACGGGAGATCCCGGCGCCGTCGGGGCTGGCTCCCGAATCGCTGGCGCTGGCCGGCGACGTGCGCCCCGACGGCACCGGCATCGACTCCCCCTTCGGCACCGGCCGATTCATCCTGCTGCACGATCCGGATGAGCCGGAGCCGTGGGGCGGCGCGTGGCGCATCGTGTGCTTCGCCCAGGCGCCTCTGGAGAGCGAGATCGGCACCGACCCCCTCCTCGCGGATGTCGCGTGGTCGTGGCTCGTCGACGCCCTGGCGTCGCGCGGCGCGAGCTACTCCGCCGCATCCGGCACCGCCACGAAGACGCTTTCGAAGGGGTTCGGCTCTCTGGCGGCCCAGGGCGACGGCGCGCAGATCGAGCTGCGCGCGTCATGGAGTCCGAAGCCTCCGTTCGGGCCGCACGTCGAGGCATGGGCCGAGCTCGTATGCATGCTCGCGGGGCTTCCGCCGGGGTCGGAGGGCATCGTGACGCTCGGCTCGCGGAGGAGCGACTCGTGACGGACTACGTGGTCATCGAGAGCGCCGACGGCCTGCGCGACGCGGCCGCCGCCCTCGCGGGCGGCACGGGGCCCGTCGCCGTCGACGTCGAACGCGCCTCCGGCTTCCGGTACTCGCAACGCGCCTACCTCATCCAGGTGTTCCGCCGCGAGTCGGGGGTGTTCCTCCTGGATCCCTCCACGATCGAGGACTTCTCGCCGCTGCAGGAGGCGATCGCCGACGCCGAGTGGGTCTTCCACGCGGCCAGCCAGGACCTCCCCTCGCTGCGCGAGCGCGGACTGGAACCGCACCGCATGTTCGACACCGAGCTCGCGGCGCGGCTGCTCGGACATGAGCGGGTGGGGCTCGGCGCCGTCGTCGAGTCCACGCTCGGCATCACGCTGGCGAAGGCGCACTCGGCGGCGGACTGGTCGACACGGCCCCTGCCGCAGTCATGGCTCGAATACGCGGCGCTCGATGTCACGCACCTGGTCGACGTGCGCGATGCCCTCGCCGCAGAGCTGGTCGAACAGGGCAAGACCGCGTTCGCCGAGGAGGAGTTCGCGGCCGTGCTCGAACGGCCCGCCAAGCCGCCGCGCGAGGATCCGTGGCGGCGCCTCGGCGGCCTGCACGCGGTGCGGGGGCGGCGCAACCTCGCCGTGGCACGCGCGCTGTGGCAGGCACGTGAGGACTATGCGCGCGAGCAGGACGTCGCGCCCGGTCGGCTCGTGCCCGACCGCTCGCTCGTGGCCGCCGTGCTGGCCAACCCGCAGACCAAGCAGGAGCTCGCTGCGGTGAAGGAGTTCACCGGGCGCGCGAGCCGCTCCCAGCTGGACCGGTGGTGGAACGCGATCGTGGAAGGACGCGCCGCGACTGAGCTTCCCGCCGACCGCATCCCCTCCGAATCGCTCCCGCCCGCGCGGGCGTGGGCCGACCGCAACCCCGAGGCCGACGCGCGCCTGCGCGCCGCGCGCCCCGTGGTGGAGGAACGCGCCGGCGAACTGGACATGCCGACGGAGAACCTCCTCACCCCCGAGCTGCTGCGCCGCGTCGCCTGGGCTCCGCCGGCCGAGATCACGGCGGAATCGATCGGTCTCGCGTTGCGCGAACTCGGCGCGCGCGAGTGGCAGATTGCGGAAACCGCACAGCGGATCGCGGATGCCTTTGTGGCTTCCGTCAACATCGTGGACGACGCCGAGAGCGCCGCTTCGTAGGTTCGATCCAACCGATTCGGGGGCCCCACGGGCCCTGCCTAGGCTGACGTCATCCCAACCATTGGAGGCAGAGTGGCCGAGATTTCGGACGTCTTCTTCGTCGACGGAGTGCGCACACCGTTCGGGCGCGCCGGCGAGAAAGGCATGTACTGGAACACCCGCGCCGACGACCTGGTCGTCAAGGCGATCATCGGACTGATGGAGCGCAACGCGAACGTCCCGAAGGACCGCATCGACGACGTCGCCATCGCCGCGACCTCGCAGACGGGCGACCAGGGCCTCACCCTCGGGCGCACCGCGGCGATCCTGGCCGGCCTGCCGATGACGGTTCCGGGCCTCGCGATCGACCGCATGTGCGCGGGTGCCATGACGAGCGTGACCACGATGGGCGCCTCGATCGGCTTCGGCCAGTACGACCTGGCCCTCGCGGGCGGCGTCGAGCACATGGGCCGTCACCCCATCGGCGCCAACGCCGACCCCAATCCGCGCTTCGTCGCCGAGAAGCTCGTCGACCCGGGCGCGCTCAACATGGGTGTCACCGCGGAGCGCATCCACGACCGCTTCCCGCACCTGACCAAGGAGCGCGCCGACCGCTTCGGCATGCTGAGCCAGCACAAGGCGCAGGCCGCCTATGAGGCGGGGCGCATCCAGCCCGACCTCGTGCCCGTCGCGATCAAGGACGCCGAGGGCGCGTGGGGTCTGGCCACGGAGGACGAGGGCCGCCGACCCGAGACCACCATGGACGGCCTCGCGGCGCTCAAGACGCCCTTCCGCCCGCACGGCCGCGTGACGGCGGGCACGTCCTCGCCGCTCACCGACGGCGCGACGGTGTCGCTGCTCGCGGGCGCGTCGGCGGTGAAGGAGCTCGGCCTCGAGCCCAAGATGCGCCTGGTGTCGTTCGCGTTCGCGGGCGTCGAACCGGAGATCATGGGCATCGGCCCGATCCCCGCGACGGAGAAGGCTCTGCGCAAGGCCGGTCTGACGATCGACGACATCGGCCTGTTCGAGCTGAACGAGGCCTTCGCGATCCAGGTCCTCTCGCTCCTCGACCACTTCGGCATCGCCGACGACGACCCGCGCGTCAACCCGTGGGGCGGCGCGATCGCGGTCGGTCACCCCCTCGCCGCATCCGGTGTGCGCCTCATGATCCAGCTGGCGGCGCAGTTCCGCCAGCGCCCCGACGTGCGATACGGCCTCACGGCGATGTGCGTCGGTCTCGGCCAGGGCGGCTCGGTCATCTGGGAGAACCCGTGGTTCGACGGCAAGAAGAAGCGGAAGTGACGGCGGGCATGACGAACTACGACGCCATCGACTTCTCCGTCCTCGAGACCCTGTCGGCCGACGAGGTGGTCACGCACTCCCCCGCACGCGACATCCGACTCGCGTCCGGCAAGGTGCTCGCCCTCATCACGCTCGACAACGGTCGCGACCACACGCGGCCGAACACGCTCGGGCCCGCGACGCTGGCCGAACTCGGCCGCACACTCGCGGGGTTGAAGCTGCGGGCGGCCGCGGGCGAGATCGACGCCGTGGGCATCACCGGCAAGCAGTACATCCTGGCCGCCGGCGCCGACCTGTCCGAGGTCTCGAACGTGCCGTCGCGCGAGATCGCCCGCATGATCGCCCAGCGCGGCCATCAGGTGCTCGGATCCCTGTCCGAGCTCGGCGTACCCACGTTCGCGTTCGTGAACGGTCTCGCCCTCGGCGGCGGCCTCGAGATCGCGCTGAACTCGACGTATCGCACGGTCGACGCGTCGGCCGCCGCGATCGCGCTGCCCGAGGTGTTCCTGGGCATCATCCCGGGCTGGGGCGGGGCGTACCTGCTGCCGAACCTCATCGGCATCGAGAACGCCCTCGAGGTCGTGATCTCCAACCCGCTCAAGCAGAACCGGATGCTGAAGCCGAAGCAGGCGTTCGACTACGGCATCGTCGACGCGATCTTCCCCGCGGCCACCTACCTCGAGGACTCGCTGCGCTGGGCTGACGGCGTCCTCTCCGGAGCGGTCAAGGTCGAGCGCAAGAATGAGCCGGGCAAGATCGAGCGCCTCACGAAGTGGCCGATCGCGATCAAGATGGCGCGCGGCATGCTCGAGAGCCGGATCGGCACGGTGCCCCGGTCCCCCTATGTCGCGCTGGAGCTGCTCGACAAGGCTCGCGGCGGCACCAAGGCGGAAGGGTTCGCCCGTGAGGACGAGGCCCTCGCCGACCTCGTCGTCGGCGACCAGTTCGCCGCATCCATGTACGCCTTCGACCTCGTCCAGAAGCGCGCGAAGCGGCCGGTCGGCGCACCCGACAAGGCGCTCGCGAAGAAGGTCACGAAGGTCGGCATCATCGGCGCCGGACTCATGGCCAGCCAGTTCGCGCTGCTGTTCGTTCGCAAGCTGCAGGTGCCGGTGCTCATCACCGACCTGGATCAGGCACGCGTGGACAAGGGAGTCGCCTACATCCACGAGGAGATCGGCAAACTCGAGGCCAAGGGCCGGCTCGACGGCGACACCGCCAATCGCCTCCGCGCCCTCGTGACGGGCACGACCGACAAGAGCCTGTACGCCGACTGCGACTTCGTGATCGAGGCCGTGTTCGAGGAGGTCGGCGTCAAGCAGCAGGTGTTCGGCGAGATCGAGACGATCGTCGCCGAAGACGCCGTGCTGGCGACGAACACGTCATCGCTCTCGGTCGAGGAGATCGGTGCGAAGCTCGCGCATCCCGAGCGCCTCGTCGGATTCCACTTCTTCAACCCGGTCGCGGTCATGCCGCTCATCGAGATCGTGAAGACGCCGGCCACGACGGACGCGGCGCTGTCGACCGCGTTCGTCGTCGCCAAGAACCTCGGCAAGAACGCCGTGCTCACGGCCGACGCGCCCGGTTTCGTGGTGAACCGCCTGCTGGCCAAGGTCATGGGCGAGGCCGCACGTGCCGTCTACGAGGGCACGCCGCTCCTGACGGTCGAGAAGGCCTTCGCCCCGCTCGGGCTGCCGATGACGCCCTTCCAGCTCATCGATCTGGTCGGCTGGAAGGTCGCCGCGCACGTGCAGGACACGATGGCGCACGCCTTCCCCGACCGCTTCTTCGCGTCGGAGAACTTCCATGCCCTCGCCGAGCTGCCCGAGGTGGTGGAGAAGGACAAGAACGGCCGCGTGACCGGGTGGACCAAGGCCGCGCAGAAGATCCTCGTGACCGGCTCCGCCCCCGCGAGCGAAAGCGAGATCCTCCGTCGTGTGCAGGACGGTCTCGCGCAGGAGATCCGGACCATGCTCGACGAGGGGGTCGTCGCCGAGGTCGAGGACATCGATCTGTGCCTCATCCTCGGCGCAGGCTGGCCTTTCATCGACGGCGGCGCATCGCCCTACCTCGACCGCGAGGGCGCGTCGGAGCGCGTGTTCGGCGACACGTTCCACCACCCGCCCATCCGCGGCATCGGCGGCTGACGCAGGTTCATGCCGGTCGGACGGCGGTCTCCCGATGCGGGGGGCCGCCGTCTTCCGTTTCCGGACGGCGAACTTCCCCGGTCGAGCGGATGAACTCTCACGCGCGGCGTGCCGTCCGGCGCGGCGACGCCGTGAGCGCACGGCATCCTGAGGGAGACGGTGCGATCCGACGGAAGGACGACGCGTGCTGGATGTGATCTCCGGGCTGTTCGGCGGCAGCGCACTGAGCGTGCTGGTGAAGGCCAGCGGCGCGGCGCTCACGCTCCTCGTGGTCATCCCGGCGCTCATGAAGCTCTTCCTCGTCACCGTGGACGAGGGCTCCGCCGCCATCCGCACTCGCAACGGCAAGCCGATCATCCGGCGCCTGCGCGAATCCGGCGACGGCCGCGGCGAGGTCGTGGTGCTGCGGCCGGGGACCCACGGCGCCTTCCCCATCTTCGCGTGGTACCGCATGGTCGACGTCCGCGCCCGGTCGACCGACCTGCCGGCTCGCAGCATGACCGGGGCAACCGGGCATCAGCACCTCGTGCATGCCTCGTTCGACTGGCGGCCGATCGTCTCGGGACACGACCTCCGCGTCATCGAACTCGACGTCGTCAACGTCAAGGAGCGCGCCGGCAACATCGTGGGCGCTGCGCTCCGCGACATCGTGCACGAGCTGGACGGTCCCGTGCTGCCGCCGAACGACGTGCTCTCGCCGCGGGTGGTGGCCGCGTGCGCCGACGTCGTCCGGGAGGACTGCGGCATCGAGCTCCTGCGCGTCATCGTGACGGGCGACGCGCTGACCGACGGATGGCTGCTCTCGCAGGCCATTGCGCCGTCACCGGATGCACCGCGCCACGCGGCGTGGGACTCCGCGGCCGCGGTGCTCGCCGGCCGCTTCACGTCCGTCGGCTGAGCGCCGGCCGGGTCGCCGCGTCAGTCGGCGCCGCGGCTGCGCACCCATTCCTCCACCGACGGGATGTCGGCGGAGGTCGGGCGGGCGACGGGGATGCGGGTGCCGAGCACCTGCGAGACGACGTCCTGGGCGATCTTGGCGGGGGTGAGCCCGGCGTCTTCGAGGATCTGCTCGCGGGAGGCGTGCGGGATGAACTCGTCCGGCACGCCGAGCTCGTCCACCGCCGTGTCGACGCCGGCTTCGCGCAGCACCTGTCGCACGCGCGTCCCGACGCCGCCGACGCGGATGCCGTCCTCGATCGTGATGACGAGGCGGTGACGGCGGGCGAGCTCGACGATCGACGGCTGCACGGGGATCACCCAGCGCGGATCGACGACCGTCGCGCCGATGCCCTGAGCGCGCAGGCGCTCGGCGACGGCCATCGCGGTGTGCGCCATCGGACCGATCCCGATGAGCAGCACGTCCTCGGCGTCCGCGCGGGCCAGCACGTCGACGCCGTCGGAGAGGCGCTCCACCGCGGGGAGATCGTCCGCCGCGGCCCCTTTCGCGTATCGGACGACGGTGGGCGCATCAGGGACCGCCACGGCCTCGCGCAGCTCTTCGCGCAGTCGCGCGGCGTCGCGTGGGGCGGCGATGCGGATGGAGGGCACGAGCTGAAGCATCGCGAGGTCCCAGATGCCGTGATGGCTCGGGCCGTCCGGGCCCGTGACGCCGGCGCGGTCCAGCGCGAAGGTGACCCCGGCGCCGTGCAGAGCGACGTCCATGAGCACCTGGTCGAACGCGCGGTTCATGAAGGTCGCATAGATTGCGACGACGGGATGCAGCCCGCCGAACGCGAGTCCCGCGGCCGAGGCGACGGCGTGCTGCTCGGCGATCCCGACGTCGTAGACGCGCTCGGGGAAGCGCTCGGCGAACAGCTGCAGGCCCGTGGGCCGCAGCATCGCGGCGGTCATGGCGATGACGTCGTCGCGCTCGGAGCCGATCTGCAGCAGTTCGTCGGCGAAGACGTCCGTCCAGTCGTGACCGCCGCTGGAGGACAGCGGCTCGCCCGTCACCGGATCGATCCTGCCGACGGCGTGGAACTGGTCGGCCTCGTCGCTGCGGGCGGGCGCGTACCCGCGGCCCTTCTCGGTGATGGCGTGGACGATGACCGGCGCGCCGTAGGACTTCGCCTGCTGCATCACCTCGATGAGGCCCTCAAGATCGTGTCCGTCGACGGGGCCGAGATACTTGATGTCGAGGTTGGAGTAGAGCGCCTCGTTGTTCGTGAAGCGCGAGAGGAAGCCGTGGGCGCCGCCGCGGATGCCGCGGTAGATCGCGCGGGCGGCGGGGCCCAGACGCCCGGAGAGATTGGCCGACCCGCGGTGCAGCGTGCGGTAGGTGTCGTTCGTGCGCACCTTGTTCAGGTAGCGCGCCATCCCGCCGATGGTGGGCGCGTAGGACCGCCCGTTGTCGTTGACGACGATGACGAGGTTGCGGTCGTTGTCGTCGGTGATGTTGTTGAGCGCCTCCCACGTCATGCCGCCGGTGAGCGAGCCGTCGCCCACGACCGCGACGACGTGGCGGTCGCGGCGCCCGGTGCGGCTGAAGGCGCGCGAGACGCCGTCGGCCCAGCTGAGCGAGCTGGAAGCATGCGAGGACTCGACGACGTCGTGCTCGCTCTCGCTGCGCTGCGGGTAGCCCGCGAGGCCGCCGCGCGAGCGCAGGCGGGAGAAGTCCTGGCGTCCGGTCAGGAGCTTGTGCACGTACGACTGGTGCCCGGTGTCGAAGATGATCGGGTCGGACGGGGAGTCGAATACGCGGTGCAGGGCGATCGTGAGCTCCACGACACCGAGGTTCGGGCCGAGGTGACCGCCCGTGCGCGCGACGTTCTCGACGAGGAAGGTGCGGATCTCCGCCGCGAGCTGCTCCAGCTGGGCGAGGTCGAGTCCGTCGATGTCGCGGGGGCTTCGGATGCTCGGCAACAGCTCCATGGAACCTCTTTCCGACCGGATGCGGCGCCCACGACGCCGTCCCCCGATTGTAGTCGCGCGCATCTGACCGCGGCCTGGACGGGCGACCCGGCGCGCCGCCGTGTACGCTCCGCCCACGCGGAGGGGCGGCCGCGGACATGCCGCGACCGCCCCTGTGGATGCGGGTCAGACGAGCGAACGCAGCACGTACTGGAGGATGCCGCCGTTGCGGTAGTAGTCCGCCTCACCGGGCGTGTCGATGCGCACGACCGCGTCGAACTCGATCGTCTGCTTGCCCTCGGGCGAGAACTCGCTCGGCTCGGCGACGACGTGCACCGTCTTCGGCGTGATTCCCTCGTTCAGCTGCTCGAGGCCCGTGATCGACATGACCTCGGTGCCGTCGAGCCCCAGCGACTTCCAGCTCTCGCCGGCGGGGAACTGCAGCGGCACGACACCCATGCCGATGAGGTTCGAGCGGTGGATGCGCTCGAAGCTCTCGGTGATGACGGCCTTCACACCCAGCAGACGCGTGCCCTTGGCCGCCCAGTCGCGCGACGAGCCCGAGCCGTACTCCTTGCCGCCGAAGATCACCAGCGGCGTCTCCTGCTCGGCGTAGTTCATGCACGCGTCGTAGATGTACGACTGCGGGCCGCCGGGCTGCGTGAAGTCGCGCGTGAAGCCGCCCTCCACGATCTGGCCGTCGTTGACCGCGGCGACCAGTTCGTTCTTCAGGCGGATGTTCGCGAACGTGCCGCGGATCATGACCTCGTGGTTGCCGCGACGCGAGCCGTAGGAGTTGAAGTCCTTCTGCGCGACGCCGTGCTCCGTGAGGTACTGCGCGGCGGGCGTGCCCGCCTTGATGTTGCCGGCGGGGCTGATGTGGTCGGTGGTGACCGAGTCGCCGAGGGTAGCCATGACGCGCGCGCCGCGGATGTCGCTGACGGGGGTCAGCTCCATCGTCATCCCGTCGAAGTACGGCGCCTTGCGCACGTAGGTCGAGTCCTCGTCCCACTCGAACACCGGGCCGGTCGGGGTGGGCAGGTTCTTCCAGCGCTCGTCGCCGTCGAAGACGGTCGCGTACTGCTTGATGAACTGCTCGCGCGAGATCGACGAGTCGATGATCTTCTGCACCTGCTCGGGCGAGGGCCACACGTCCTTCAGGAAGACGTCGTTGCCGTTCTGGTCCTTGCCGAGCGGGTCGGTCTCGAAGTCGAAGTTCATCGAGCCGGCCAGCGCGTACGCCACCACGAGCGGAGGCGAGGCGAGGTAGTTCATCTTCACGTCCGGGCTGATGCGCCCCTCGAAGTTGCGGTTGCCCGAGAGGACGGCCGTGACGGCGAGGTCGTTGTCGTTGATCGCCGCGGACACCTCCTCGATGAGCGGGCCGGAGTTTCCGATGCAGATCGTGCAGCCGTAGCCGACGGTGTAGAAGTCCAGACCCTCGAGCGCCTTGTCCAGGCCCGACTTCTCGTAGTAGTCGGTGACGACCTTCGAGCCCGGGCCCAGCGTCGTCTTGACCCACGGCTTGCGCTTCAGGCCCTTGTCGACGGCGTTCTTGGCGAGCAGGCCCGCCGCGATCATGACGGAGGGGTTCGACGTGTTCGTGCACGACGTGATCGCCGCGAGCGTCACGGCGCCGTTGTCGAGCACGTAGGTCTCGCCCTCGGGCGTGGTCACCTTCACGGGCTTAGACGCCGCGGCGGGGCCGCCGGAGGAGATGAGCACCTCGCCGGTGTCGGCGGTCTCCTCGCCGGGGGTCCCGCCCGGGTCGGACGCCGGGAACGTGCCGTCGACCTCGAGGTCGACGATGGAGTCGGAGGTCGACGGCGTGGCGTAGTTGAGGATGTCCTTCTCGAACTGCGACTTGGCCTCGGACAGGAGGATGCGGTCCTGCGGGCGCTTCGGCCCCGCGATCGAGGGGACGACCGTCGAGAGGTCGAGCTCCATGTACTCGCTGAAGACGAGCTCGCGTGCCGGGTCGTGCCACAGCGACTGGGCCTTGGCGTAGGCCTCGACGAGCGCGACGGTCTGCTCGTCGCGGCCGGTCAGCCGCAGGTAGTCGAGCGTGACGTCGTCGATCGGGAACATCGCGGCGGTCGAGCCGAACTCGGGGCTCATGTTGCCGATCGTCGCGCGGTTGGCCAGCGGCACGGATGCGACGCCCTCGCCGTAGAACTCGACGAACTTGCCGACGACGCCGTGCTTGCGGAGCATGTCGGTGATCGTGAGCACGACGTCCGTCGCGGTCACACCGGCGGGGATCTCGCCGGTCAGCTTGAAGCCGACCACACGCGGGATGAGCATCGACACCGGCTGACCGAGCATCGCGGCCTCGGCCTCGATGCCGCCGACGCCCCAGCCGAGCACGCCGAGACCGTTGACCATCGTGGTGTGCGAGTCGGTGCCGACGCACGTGTCGGGATAGGCCCGCAGCACGCCGTCGACGGTGCGGTCGTAGACGACCTTCGCGAGGTGCTCGATGTTGACCTGGTGCACGATGCCGGTGCCGGGCGGGACGACCTTGAAGTCGTCGAAGGCGGTCTGACCCCAGCGCAGGAACTGGTACCGCTCACCGTTGCGCTCGTACTCGATCTCGACGTTGCGCTCGAGGGCGTTCTCCGAGCCGAAGAGGTCGGCGATGACCGAGTGGTCGATGACCATCTCGGCGGGCGACAGCGGGTTGATGCGGTTCGGGTCGCCACCGAGCGCGGTGACGGCCTCGCGCATCGTGGCGAGGTCGACGATGCACGGGACGCCGGTGAAGTCCTGCATGACCACGCGCGCCGGCGTGAACTGGATCTCGGTGTCGGGCTCCGCCTCGGGCTTCCACGAGCCGAGGGCCTGGATCTGCTCCTTGGTGACGTTCGCGCCGTCCTCGGTGCGCAGGAGGTTCTCCAGGAGCACCTTGAGGCTGAACGGCAGCTTCTCGTAGCCGTCCACCGTGTCGATGCGGAAGATCTCGTAGTCGGTGCTGCCGACCGTCAGGGTGCTCTTGGCACCGAAGCTGTCAACCGTGGACACGTGCGTCTCCTTCGTCGGCGGATGCGGGCGGACCCGAGCCCATCCTGCCCCCCGTCTCCGGACGGCACCACCAAGGCGGACCTAACCGGGACGGAGCGGGATTTATCTCGATATCGAGATAAATATATCAGGTGGCGCGTGGCGGATAGAGCGCACGCACGGCGAGCCACGTGACCGCCACGAGCGGTGCGAACAGCGGCAGGCCCATGGCGATCTTGGTCACGCCGAGCGCCGTCGTGTCGCCCGCGAAGTACAGCGGCAGCTGCACGCCCAGCCTCAGCGCGAACAGCGCGGCCCACGCGATCGACAGCCAGAAGAAGACGCGCCGCTTGCGGGCCTTGCGCCGCCAGCGTGTGCCCTCGTTCATCAGAAAACCCACCGCGAGGCCGATGAGCGGCCAGCCGATGAGGGCGGAGACGAGGAAGGCGGTGCCGTAGAGGCCGTTCGTGAAGAAGCCGAAGACGAAGTTGTCCTGGCCGCGGCCGGTCCACAGCGCGAGGGCCGCCGCCGCCGCGGTGGCCAGCAGTCCGCCGATCGCGGCGCCCGCGGGCGAGCGCTGCGCGAGACGGACGACGGTGAAGACTGCCGCGATCGCGACGGAGACGCCGAGGCTGACCCACAGGTTGCCCTCCTTCGTCGCCGCGTCGTAGGTGACGGTGAAGAGGACCACGAAGGCGAGGCTCGGCAGCACCGACTCGAGGATGCCGCGCCAGCCGCCCATCGCGGCCCACACCGCGGCCCCCGTCGACGCCGTGCCGGCCGGGTCGAGCCCGGCGCGGCGGGCCGCGGCGCCCAGCGCCGCCCCGAGCGCCTCGGACGCCGGCGGTGGCGCGTCGGGCGTGCGGAGCGCGTCGGCGCGCTCCGCGTCTCCGGAGGCGCGCTCGTCGCGTGCGGGATCGCTCACGCGGATCCCGGAGTCGCGGGCATCTTCAGCGGGATGAGGTCGCGCGGCGGCATCGGCGCACCGCCGCGGACCACGACGAGCGAGCGGAACAGGTCCTCGACCTGGGCCGCCGCATCCGTGTCGCTGGTCGCGGCACCGCCGATGACCCCGCGGAGAAACCAGCGCGGCCCGTCCACGCCGACGAAGCGCGCGAGGCGCTTGTCGGCGCCATCGGCCCCGACGGCGACCGGCACCTCGGCGAGCAGCTCCGGCCCGAGCGGCCCGACGCGCTCCTCGACACGGCCGCCCTGCTGGCGGATCTGCTGACGGATCTGCTCGCGCGTCTCCGCCCACAGACCGGACGTGCGCGGCGCGGCGAACGGCTGCACCTGAAGGGTCGATTCGGCGTAGTCGAGGCCCACCGCGACGATGCGCTTGGTCTGCTCCTCGACCTCGAGACGCAGGTTGAGGCCCTCGCGCGGCAGTACCTTGACCCCGCCCAGGTCGATGTAGGGACGGACCGGGTTCGCTTCGGCCTCGTCGAACGGGCCGTCGGTCTCCCGCCCCTCGGGCGCCTCCTTGGCCGCCGGCACGTCGGGGGTGATGTCGGTCATGACCGGCTCCCTTGCTGGATCGAATACCCGGTGGACCCGAACCCGCCCTCGCCGCGCTCGCTCTCGGGGAGAACGTCCACCGGCACGAAGCGCGCGCGCGGCACCGCCATCACGATGAGCTGCGCGATGCGGTCGCCCGGCGCGATGTCGAAGGCCTCACGGGCATCCGTGTTCAGCAGCGTGACCTTGATCTCGCCGCGGTAGCCGGCGTCGACGGTGCCGGGCGAGTTCACGATCGTGATGCCGTGCTTGGCGGCCAGACCGCTGCGCGGCACGACGAAGGCGACGTAGCCGTCGGGCAGCGCGATGCGCACCCCGGTGCCCACGAGCGCCCGCTCCCCCGGGTCCAGGCGCACGGCCTCGGTGGCGGTCAGATCGGCTCCGGCGTCGCCGGGGTGGGCGTAGACCGGAGCCGCGGCCGCGATAATGGGGACGTCGACGGTATCGGTCACCCCACGAGGGTAATGCAGATGGGAAGGTGCGGCATCCGCGACGCGACGTCTTACCGAGAGCGCCTCAGCCCGTCGCTGTGGGCGCTGGTCGGCGCCGCCGTGTGCGGTCCGATGGCCGCTCTCGTCTTCGCGCCGGTGGACCGGACACTGTCGCTCGTCGCCGGCGCCGTCGTGGGGATCGGGGTCGTCGTGGCGCTCGTGGCCTTCTCGCCGGTCGTGGAAGTGCGCGACGGCGTGCTCTACGCGGGACCGGCGCACATCGACGTCGCGCTGCTGGGCGAGCCCGTGCCCGCGTCCGGCGAGCAGGCCCGGCTCGCCCGCGGTGCGCACGTGGATCGGCGGTCGTGGATGCTGCTGCGCGGCGGCATCGACGGGGTCGTCACGATCCCCCTCGCGGATCCGGATGATCCGACGCCGTCGTGGGTGATCTCGACGAGGACGCCGGACCGCCTCAGTGCGGCGATCCGGCGTCAGCAGGTCAGGCGGAGCATTCCTTACAGATGAATCCGGCGCCGTCCTCGTGGTCGATCTGCGAGCGGTGCTTCACAAGGAAGCAGCTCATGCAGGTGAACTCGTCCTCCTGAGGCGGGAGGACCACGACGTCGAGCTCGACATCGGACAGGTCGGCCCCGGGCAGTTCGAAGCCCGAGGGGTTGTCGGCGTCCTCGACGTCGATCGACCCGGAGGACTTGTCCGGCACGCGCTCCTTGAGGGCCTCGATCGACTCGCTGTCGTCCTCGGTCTTGCGGGGTGCGTCGTAATCGGTGGCCATGCGTGAAGATCTCTTTTCGGTACAGGGGGTGCCGGTGCCCGATCGGGCGGCCATAGTTTGCATGACCGCCTCGCGTTTGGCAAATGCCGGTGCGAAGGGGCGCCCGGCGTGGTCGGGCACGGCGTGAAACGCGCGGCGCGCCCGTGGCATTCCCGGCCGCGGCGGGCCGCTGTGCCAGCATGGGCGGGACCGCAGATCGAAGGGGTGTTTCGCATGGAGCAGCTCAAAGTCATCGGCACCGAGGAGAACCTCCTGGTCCTGGCGACGGAGTCGGGCGAGAGGTTCACCCTCGCCGTCGACGAGGTGCTGCGCGGCGAGATGCGCCGCGCCCGCCGCGACCGCGCTCCCGAGGACCGCGGACCGCGGCCCAGCCCGCGCGAGGTGCAGGCCCACATCCGAGCCGGACTGTCGGCGCAGGAGGTCGCGACGCTCATGGGTGCGCGCCTCGAGGACGTCGTGAAGTTCGAGCGCCCCGTGCTCGCCGAGCGCGAGCACATCGTCGGTCAGGCGCTCGCCGTGCCGGTGCTGCTCGGCGGAGAGCTCGAGCACGACGCCCACGTCACGTTCGGCGCGGCCGTGCGGGCCAAGCTCGCCGAGGCGCATGCGACCGGCGAGCGGTGGACGAGCTGGAAGGAGCCCACCGGCTGGGTCGTCAAGCTCGAGTTCACCGCGAACTCCGTCGACCACGACGCGCGCTGGGGATTCGACCCGCGCCGCAGCACGCTGTCGCCGCAGAACGCGGACGCCATCCAGCTGTCGCGTCAGGGCTCGCTGCCCGAGGGTCTCATCCCGCGCCTGCGGGCGCTGGATGTGCAGCCCGCCAAGGACGACAGCCGGTTCGACAGCGGGGCCTTCGGCCCACGCCGCGTGGAGGCCGACACCGCCCCGATCGCCCCAGAGCTGCCGACGCCCGCCGCACCGGCGGTGCAGGATGCGGCGATCAAGCGCGCCCCGGATGCCGGCGTCACCTCGAGCGAGACGGCCGACCTCCTGGAGGCGCTGCGCCGTCGTCGCGGTCAGCGCGAGCCGCTGCCGGGCACCGAAGCGGAGCCGGCCCGCTCGTCGGCGCCCGTCGCGCTGTTCGACGCGCTCGAGCCGGGGTACAACGAGACGCCCGAGCCGGCGGAGCCGACACCCGCCCCCGTCACCGAGGCGAGCGGTCGCCGAAAGGGGCGCACGTCGATGCCGTCGTGGGACGAGATCGTGTTCGGCGCCCGCGGCGACGAGAGCTGACGCTCACGCGAACGCGCCGAGCCGCACGAGCGGCACCATGCGCTCCTCGAGCGTGAGCGAGCCGTGCTGGCCTACCATGCGCTGCGGCCGCTTGTCGCTCTCGCGGTCGTCGTAGTAGGCGACGGCGGCGCGGGCGGCGACGAGCACGTCCCCGACGCGATCGCGCACCTCGGGGGCGACGACGCCGAACAGGCCCGCGTCGATCGCCTCGTCCCGCGTCATGACCCAGGCCCTGCCGCCCTCGGCCTCGCTCCAGCGGCGGGCGACGTCGGCGGTCTCGCCCGGCTCGGCGTAGAGGTGCAGCATCCGCGGTTCGCCGCCGACGACCCGCACGCCTTCCCACAGTGCCGAGTCGGCTCCCAGCAGGAGGCGGCGATGGGCGGGCACGTCCACCATGCCGTGATCGGCGGTCACGAGCGCGCCCGTGCCCGGCGACAGCGCCCCTGAGAAGCGTCGGACGACGTCGTCGACGCGTTCGAGCGTCTCCGACCACTCGTCCGACTCCCACCCCGCACGATGGCCGACGTGGTCCAAGTCGGGACCGTACAGATAGACCAGCGCGCCGGGGTTCTCCGCGGCGAGCTCGGCCGCCACCAGCGTGCGCTCGGCCAGATCGTCCACACCGACGAGCCGCCCGCCGCGGAGGGTCGCCGCCGTGAAGCCGCTGCCGTCGTACTCCGAGCGCGACACCACGAACGTCGGCCGCCGCACCGCCTCGGTCTCGAAGATCGGTGTCGCACGCTGCCACGCGCGCGGGTCGAGGTGGTGCGACTCCCACCCGTGCAGCTGGTTGGGCGCCTCGTCTGTGCCTGGGATCCGCACGCGATACCCGACGATGCCGTGCTGTCCGGGGTCGACCCCCGTGAGCAGGCTCGTGAGGGCGGCCGCCGTCGTCGACGGGAAGACGGTGCGGGCGACGGCCGACCGACCCCCCGCGGCGGAGAGGAACCGGGCGTGCCCTCGGCGCGCCGCGAGGTTCTGCGCCCCCAGCCCGTCGAGCACGAACACGATCGCACTCGAGGCGGGCGGGAGCACGCCGCCGGTGCCGTCGAGGGCCGCGATCGCGTCGGTCAGCACGCCGGTGAGGCTCCGGGCTCGCGGAGGGTACGCCGGTAGGCTGAGAGGCATCCCGGCCAGTCTCGCACAGTGCGGACGGCCCCCACCCGCGGCCCTCGGGTCGCGCTTCGCCCGCCGACCCGAGGCCCTCCGGACATGCCCGCTTCCCGCCCCTCCCCCGACACCGCCGAACGGATCGAGGACGTCGATCTCTCCGTCGAGATGCAGGGGTCGTTCCTCGAGTACGCCTACTCCGTCATCTACTCCCGCGCGCTCCCCGACGCCCGCGACGGCCTCAAGCCCGTGCAGCGCCGCATCCTGTACCAGATGGCCGAGATGGGCCTGCGGCCCGACCGCGGGCACGTCAAGAGCGCGCGGGTCGTCGGCGAGGTCATGGGGAAGCTGCACCCGCACGGCGACGCCCCCATCTACGACGCCCTGGTACGCCTCGCCCAGTCGTTCTCGCTGCGTGTGCCGCTCGTCGACGGCCACGGCAACTTCGGCTCCCTCGACGACGGACCCGCCGCGCCCCGCTACACCGAGGCGCGTCTGGCGCCGGCGGCGCTGGCCCTCACCGCCGACATCGACGAGGACGTCGTCGACTTCATCCCCAACTACGACGGCCAGTTCCAGCAGCCCGAAGTGCTTCCGGCCGCGTTCCCGAACCTGCTCGTCAACGGCACGACGGGAATCGCCGTCGGCATGGCCACCAACATGGCCCCGCACAACCTCATCGAGGTCGTCGCCGCCGCGGTGCACCTGCTCGAGCACCCGGATGCGACGCTCGAGGAGCTGATGGAGTTCGTTCCCGGCCCCGACCTGCCCTCGGGCGGCATCATCGTCGGGCTCGACGGCATCCGCGATGCCTACGCGAACGGGCGCGGCAGCTTCCGCACCCGCGCCAAGACCTCGATCGAGCCCCTCGGCCCACGCCGCACGGGCATCGTCGTCACCGAGCTGCCCTACCTCGTCGGCCCCGAACGCGTGATCGAGAAGATCAAGGACGCCGTCACGGCGAAGAAGCTCACGGGCATCGCGGATGTGACCGACCTCACCGACCGCACGAAGGGACTGCGGCTCGTGATCGGCATCAAGACGGGCTTCGACCCCCAAGCCGTGCTGGAGCAGCTGTACCGACTCACGCCCCTCGAGGACTCGTTCGGCATCAACAACGTCGCCCTCGTCGACGGCCAGCCCCAGACCCTCGGCCTGCGCGACCTCCTGCGGGTCTACCTCGACCACCGCATCCGCGTCGTCACGCGGCGCAGCGAGTACCGACTCTCGCGCAAGCGCGAACGGCTCCATCTCGTCGAGGGTCTGCTCATCGCGATCCTCGACATCGACGAGGTCATCCAGGTGATCCGCACGTCGGACGACGGCGAGCAGGCCCGCGCACGCCTCATGGACGTGTTCGACCTGTCGCAGGCGCAGGCCGAGTACATCCTCGAGCTGCGGCTGCGGCGACTGACGAAGTTCTCGCGCATCGAGCTCGAGGCCGAGCGGGACACCCTGCAGGCCGAGATCGCAGCCCTCGTCGAGCTGCTGGGCGACCCGGGTCTCCTGCGCGCGCAGGTCGCACGCGAGCTCGAGGCCGTCGCGGAGGCCCACGGCACGCCGCGCCGGACGCTTCTTCTCAACGGCGGTCCGGTGACGGCTCGCTCGGCCGCCAGGGCGACGGCCGCCGACCTGCAGATCGCCGACGCCCCGTGCCGCGTCTTCCTGTCGGCGACGGGCCGCATGGTGCGCGCCGAGCGCAACCCGGACGCCCCCGCGGGCGGCATCGTGCCGCCGGTGCGCCGATCGAAGCACGATGCGATCCGCAGCGCCGTCGACACGACAGCGCGCGGCGAGATCGGCGCCGTGACGAGCGCGGGCCGACTCATCCGCTTCTCCCCCGTCGACCTGCCGTCCGTTCCGGGCAACGCCGTGCAGCTGGCCGCCGGCTCGCGCGCGGATCAGTATCTCGGGCTCTCCGGCGGTGAGCACGTCGTGGCGATCGTGCCCTTGACCGCCGAGCCGCCGACCGCCGTCGGTACCGCGCAGGGTGTCGTCAAGCGCGTGTCGGCGTCGGAGCTCGCGAACAAGCACGACGTGCCGATCATCGCCCTGAAGGAGGGTGACCGCGTCATCGGCGCCGCGCCGGCGGCCGATGGCGCCGAGCTCGTCTTCGTCGCCGCCGACGCGCAGCTGCTCCGCTTCGACGCGTCCTCGGTGCGTCCGCAGGGTCGCGCCGCGGGCGGCATGGCCGGCATGAGGTTGGCCGCCGGCGTCGAGGCGATCGGGTTCTTCGTCGTCGGCGCATCCGCCTTCGACGCCGTCGTGGTCACGGTCGCCGGCTCGTCGACGGCGCTCGCGGGCACCGACGCCGGAAGCGCGAAGGTGTCGGCCTTCACGGAGTACCCGGCGAAGGGCCGCGGCACCGGCGGCGTGCGCGCGCAGCGATTCCTGAAGGGCGAGGACGTCCTCACCCTCGCGTGGGTGGGGTCGGAGCCGCGTGCGGTCGGCACCGACGGCGCCGTGCGGCAGCTCCCGGATGCGGGGGCCAAGCGCGACGCGTCCGGCACCCCGCTCGACGGTGTGGTGGGTGCGGTGGGCACCGCGGTCCGCTGACCGTCGATCCGCCCGATCGCCGGGGCCCGGCGTCAGGCGTCGATGCGCTCGCGCGCGAGGCGGTCGCTCGACTCGACGATGAACTCGCGGCGGGGCGCGACATCCGTCCCCATCAACAGCTCGAACACCGAGGATGCGGCCTCCGCGTCCTGCACCCGCACCCGGCGGAGCGTCCTGCCGGCGCGGTCCATCGTCGTCGTGGCGAGCTGGTCGGCGTCCATCTCACCGAGGCCCTTGTAGCGCTGCACCGGCTCCTGCCAGCGCTTGCCGGCCTTGGTGAGCTTCGTGAGGAGGCCGTGGAGCTCCTGCTCGCTGTAGGTGTAGATCGTCTCGTTCGGCTTGGACCCGGGGTTCATCACGATGACGCGGTGCAGCGGCGGCACCGCGGCGAAAACGCGCCCGGCCTCGACGAGAGGCCGCATGTAACGGAAGAAGAGCGTCAGCAGCAGGGTGCGGATGTGCGCGCCGTCGACGTCGGCGTCACTCATGAGGATGATCTTCCCGTAGCGCGCGGCGTCGAGATCGAACGAGCGTCCGGATCCGGCGCCGATCACCTGGATGATCGAGGCGCACTCGGCGTTCGACAGCATGTCGCTGATCGAGGCCTTCTGCGTGTTCAGGATCTTGCCGCGGATCGGCAGCAGCGCCTGGTACTCGCTGTTTCGCGCGTCCTTCGCGGTGCCGAGCGCCGAGTTGCCCTCGACGATGAACAGCTCGGAGTCGGCGACGTCGTTCGTACGGCAGTCGACGAGCTTCGCCGGCAGCGACGACGACTCGAGCGCGTTCTTCCGGCGCTGGGTCTCCTTGTGGGTGCGCGCGGAGATGCGCGCCTTCATCTCGGAGACGACCTTCTCCAGCAGCAGAGCGGTCTGCGCCTTGTCGTCGCGCTTGGAGGACCCGAAGCGGGCGCCGAGCTCCTTCGCGACGACGTTCGAGACGATCTGGCGCACGGCGGGCGTGCCGAGGACCTCCTTCGTCTGCCCCTCGAACTGCGGTTCGGGCAGGCGAACGGTGAGCACGGCGGTGAGACCGGCGAGGATGTCGTCCTTGTCGAGCTTGTCGTTGCCCACCTTCAGGCGTCGCGCGTTCTGCTCGACCTGGGCGCGCAGCACCTTCATGAGTCCCTGCTCGAACCCCTGCTGGTGCGTGCCGCCCTTGGGTGTGGCGATGATGTTGACGAACGATCGCGACACCGTCTCGTATCCCGTGCCCCACCGCACGGCGATGTCGACCTCGCACTCCCGCGACACCTCGGTGGGCACCATCGCGCCCGAGGGCTGCAGGACGGGCACCGTCTCGGTGAAGGTACCGGTGCCCGTGAGCCGCCACGTGTCGGTGACCGCGGCGTCGGGGGCGAGGAACTCGGCGAACTCGGAGATGCCGCCGTCGAAGCGGTAGGACGTCTCGACCGGCTCGCCGGCCTCGGTGCGGGATGCGGCGCGCTCGTCGCGCACGACGATCTCCAGGCCCGGGACGAGGAAGGCCGTCTGGCGCACGCGCTGCTCAAGCTCGTCGAAGCCGAACGTGGCGTCCTTCGTGAAGATCTGCCGGTCGGCCCAGTAGCGGATGCGCGTGCCCGTGACGCCCTTCGGGGCCTTCCCGACGACGCGCAGCTCGCTGCTGCGCTCGAACGGCGTGAACGGCGAGTCGGGGCTCGGGCCTGCGAACACTCCGGGCTCGCCCCGATGGAACGACATGCCGTACGTCTTGCCGCCGCGGTCGACCTCCACGTCGAGGCGCTCCGAGAGGGCGTTGACGACGGATGCACCGACGCCATGGAGGCCACCGGATGCGGCGTAGGAGCCGCCGCCGAACTTCCCGCCGGCGTGCAGCTTCGTGAAGACGACCTCGACTCCGGTCAGTCCCGTGCGCGGCTCGATGTCGACGGGGATGCCGCGCGCGCGGTCGCGCACCTCGACGCTGCCGTCGTCGTGGAGGATCACGTCGATCCGCGAGCCGTGCCCCCCGAGGGCTTCGTCGACGGAGTTGTCGATGATCTCCCACAGGCAGTGCATGAGGCCACGGGAGTCGGTCGAGCCGATGTACATGCCGGGACGCTTGCGGACCGCTTCGAGGCCCTCGAGCACCTGGAGATGGTGGGCGGAGTACTCGGCGGTCACAATCTCCAACGATAACCGCGGCTCCGACACGATCGGCCGCGACACCCCCGGTCGAAGGGAAGCCTGCACACGGGCGGCCGTGCGCGGGCCGGCGCAGCGTACGCGCTGAGCGAAATGCCCGGCAATGCGGGCAGGGTATGCACCTGCGCGTGGTTACATGTCATGACCGTGACGAGCACCTAGGGGAGGCACTGAAATGACCGCACTTTCGACACCGACCGACGACACCGCTGTGCTCGAGTACCGTCTGACCGCCATGGACCGCTGCGACTCGTGCGGCGCCCAGGCGTACATCGCCGCCGAGGTCAACGGCAGCGAGCTGCTCTTCTGCGCCCACCACGGGCGCAAGTACGAGGAGAAGCTGCGCAGCATCGCGACCTCGTGGCACGACGAGACCGCGCGCCTCAACGAAGCGGTCTGACCCTCACACGTACTCCCTCGCGACCATCGGCGAGACGCGCACCGCGATCTCCTCGCCGATGGTCGCGAGTCTTTCTGCGACGTCCGTCGCCGAGTGCGGCGCATCCGCCCCCCACATCGCCACCGGCTGACCGATCGTCGCCCCCGGCCACGCCGCGAGGATCGTGCGCGTCGGCTCGACGGCGATCACACGGGCAGGACCACCGGGCGTGCCGGCGCTGATGAGACCGCCGACGGGCGTCGGCAGGCCGTGCATGCTGCCGACATCGACGATCGCGCGCTGCCCCGTCACCGCCACGACTCCGGCCTCCAGCCGGCCGATCGGCTCCAGGCCCAGCTCGTCCTCGCCCGGCCCGCCGGCGGGACGGATGCCGTAGGCGAACGCGCCGATCCGCACGAGGTCCTCGCGGAACTCCGGTCGCCCGAACCCGGCTGCGCTCGCGGCCAGGTGCGCGAAGCGCGGCGACAGACCCGCCGCATCCAGCGTCTCGCGCGCGGCGAGGAACAGCTCGCGCGCGGCGTCGTCCTCCGCATCCGACGCCTCGGCGATGTGACTCCACACGCCCTCGACGGCGAGGGAGCCCCCGGTGTGCAGCTCGGCGGCGCGGGCGACCGCGTCCGGCCACTCCTCGGGACGCACGCCATTGCGATGCAGCCCCGTGTCGATCTTCAGGTGGACGCGCGGACGCGCGTCGGCGCCGAGTCGCGCGACGTCCTCGAGCAGATCCCGGTCACCCACGCCCAGGTCGAGGTCGGCCGCGACGGCCGTGCGGATGTCGTCGTCGGTGGCGAGGATCCACACGAAGATCCGGACGTCGTCGCCGAGGACCGCGCGGACCCGCGCGCCGGTGTGCGCGTCGAACGCGCCGAACCAGCGCACGCCCTCCGCGTAGGCCCGTCGCACGATCGGCTCGAGGCCGTGGCCGTACGCGTCGTTCTTGACGACGAGCATGTGCGTGGCCGGCGACACCTGCGCCCGGATGCGGCGGAGGTTGCGCGCGAAGCGCTCGAGGTCGACGACGAGCCGGACGCTCATGGGCTGTCCTCCCGTGTGGCCCGCGCTCCGGCGAGGGCGATCAGCTCGGCAGCCGACCAGCCGGTCGCGTGCGTCCACGCGCCGAGCGAGGGAGCGCCCGTCCGGGGGTCGCCGAAGTAGGTCACCACCGCGCCGCGCTCGATCACGGTGTCACCGATGTCGACGACGGACACGTCCATGGCGATGCGGCCGACGAGGCGGTGCAGCGCCCCCGCGATGTCGACGTCGACGCGGCCGCCGAGCATCCGGACGACGCCCTGCGCGTATCCGCCCGTCACGAGCGCGATGCGCGTGTCCGCGGCCGCGCGATGCGCGTAGCCGTACGAAACGCCCTCCCCCGCCATCAGTGGCTTGGTCGACAGCACTCGGCCACGCAGCGTCAGAGCCGGCACGGCGTCGGGATCCCCACCGGGAAGGCCGTACAGCGTCAGCGCGTCGAGCGCATCGTCGGCGGCGGCTCCGAGCGTGTCGCGCACCCACTGCTCGCCGTGGCCCCATGCGTCGCAGGCGAGGGCGGGCGTGTCGGAGGGTGTGCCGGCGCGGGCGAGGTCGAGGTTGCGACGCAACGCCGCACGCGAGAGCAGCGCCGTGGTGCCCGTGCCGCTCGGGGGTCCCGCGTGCCGCTCGTCCACGCCACCTAGACTATCGAGGTCCCGTCCGCCGACCCTGGAGCACGCATGTCGCCCACGGGCTTCGCCCTCGCCCCCCGCCTCCACTACCTCGCCGGGCGCGCCCGACGCATCGACGTCGGCTCGGTGCTCGAGCGAGCGAAGGAGACCGCGCGTGAGCACGGCAAGTGGACGCCGGCGGTCGTCGTCGACATGCTCTGGCAGGCGGGCTTCCGCCAGGTCGGGTTCCAGGACTACGTCGACTACGACTTCGCGATCCTCTCGCGCGCGGAGCGGGCGACCTACATGACCCACCCGGTGTCGAACCAGATCTCGCAGCAGTACGACGATCCGGCCTTCCGCCACCTGTTCCAGGACAAGGTCGCCTTCGACCGCGTCTTCAGCGAGCACCTGCGTCGCGAGTGGATGGTCGTCGAGCAGGGGAACGCCGACGCCGTGCGCGCCTTCGCCGAGCGTCACGGCACGATCGTGACGAAGGAGCCCGTCGGTCAGGCCGGCACGGGCGTGCACCGCTACCACGCCGCCGACGTCGACGACTGGGACGCGTTCCACCGCGGGCTGTGGGAGCGCGGCGAGCTGCTCATCGAGCAGCTCATCACGCAGCATCCGGACCTCGCCGCGGTCTGCCCCGGCACCGTCAACACGACGCGGGTGACCGCCTTCTTCGACGGCGAGAAGACGCACATCCTCGCCATGGCGCAGAAGTTCGGGCGCGGCGCCGTCAGCGACCAGATGACCTTCGGCGGCTTCTACACGATGCTCGACGACGACGGGAAGGCCGTCGGACCGGGCTACGACTCGCACGGCCACGTGCACGTCCGTCATCCCGATTCCGGCTTCGTCATCGCCGACTTCCAGCTGCCCATGATCGACGAGGTGAAGGCGTTCGTCGACCGGGTCGCACGCGTCGTGCCTCAGGTGCAGTACGTCGGCTGGGACATCGTCGTCAGCCCCGACGGTCCCGTGCTCGTGGAGGGCAACTGGGGCGCGGGCGTGTACGAGAACAAGCCGAGCGTCACGGGCATTCGCACCGGCCACAAGCCGCGCTACCGCGCCGCGATCGGCTTCTGACCCCCGCCGCGGGTCGAAGGACCGCCCGGTTCCTGAGCCCATCGACGAGGTTCCTGAGCCCGTCGAAGCACCGCCCGCCACTGCGGTCCGGATCTGAGTTCGTCGAAGCCCGCTGCGGTCCCTGAGCTTGTCGAAGGGCCCGCCGGCCCTTGACCTCGTCGAAGGGCCCGCCGGCCCTTGACCTCGTCGAAGGGCGAGCCGCTCCCCCAGTCGCCGAAGTGCCCGCGCGTCTGCCGCGTCATTCGATGTCTGGCGGCTGCCCACGGGCAAGCACCGGCAGGTCCGCGCTGCGGCCCTCAACGAGCGCACGCTTCTTCGCCCTGCTCCAGCCGTGAAGCTGCCGCTCGCGGGAGAACGCGTCTTCCACGCGATCGAATTCCTCGATGTAGACGAGCGCGACCGGGCGACGTCGCCGGGTGTACTTCGCCGCCAACAGATCATCGTGATTGTGCTGCCACACGCGGGCCTCGACATCTATCGCTGTGCTGCCGACGTAGTAGCTGCCATCCCGGCAGCTGAGGATGTACGTCCACGCCATCCGCACAGCGTGCCGCAGCGGAAGGGTTTCGGATACAGCCGAACCCCGTTGTCGGTGTATAGCGGTCGCCCCCGGCGCTCAGGGGAGGACGACCCGCCACATCGACAGCCCCTCGACAGGCTCAGGCACCAGGACGCTCTCCACCCGCTCGTGCGGCGGGTCGGCCCTTCGACAAGCTCAGGGACCGGCGTGCCTCTACGCACTCGTGCGGTCAGCCGGCCCTTCGACAGGCTCAGGGACCGGGCGCTCTCCACGCGCTCGTGTCGCGGGGCCGGCCCTTCGACAGGCTCAGGGACCGGGGCAATTTCCACGCGCTCGTGCAGCGGGGGCGGCCCTTCGACAAGCTCAGGGACCGGCGCACTCCCCACGCACTGGTGTAGTCGGCCGGCCTTCCGACAAGCTCAGGGCCCGGGACGCTCTTCACCCGCTCGTGCAGTCAGCCGGCCCTTCGACAGGCTCAGGGACCGGGACACTTCTCGGGCAGCGGGGGCGGCCCTTCGACAGGCTCAGGGACCGGGGCGCGCTCGCGGAGCCCGAGGAGGGAACGGTGGCCCGGGTTCAGGCGGGGCGGACGATGCCGAGCGGGGTCGATTCGTGGCCCTGGCCGAGCGGGTTGTCCTTCAAGATCGCGACGAGGCGACGCTCGCCGGCCTTGTCGAGCGTCGAGCCCAGGATGTTGCCGCCGAGGTCGTTGATGTCGACGACGGCGACGTCCGCGGTCGTGCCGAGCAGGCTCCGCAGGTGCGCCGCGACCGACTTCGGGCGCTCGGGACCGAGCACGACCGCCTTGTTGTAAGGCGGGATGGTGCCGCTCGTGGGGCCGTCGATCGCCCGCGCCTTGTCGCCGGCGATGCGGTAGAAGTCGCCCTTGCGGCCGAAGGCCTTCGTGACGGCCGACACCGCGGCGGCGAACAGGATGCGGGGCACACCGCACTCACGCAGCGCCATCTCCATCGTCTCGGGCATGCCGAGGCCGATGCCGTAGGGCGTGCGCACGACGAAGCGCGACAGGAATCGCGCGAGCCGCCGCGGATGGATGTCCTCGACGAGGTAGGAGCGCCCCTGCGTGATCGCGACGATCTTCTCCGTCACGAAGAGGATGTCGCCGGTCTGCACGAGCTCCTGCGCGTACTCGCGCACGAACGCGTCGAGGTCGTCGCCCGGCATCACGACCCGCGTGCGGATCGGGATGCGGGCGTACGACGCGCCCTCGACGGTGACGGTCAGCGCCTTGCCGGCGTTGGCCTCGCCGGTCACTCGAGGTAGTCCCGGAGCGACTGCGAACGGCTCGGGTGGCGGAGCTTGGCCATGGTCTTCGACTCGATCTGGCGGATGCGCTCGCGCGTGACGCCGAACGTGTCGCCGATCTGGTCGAGGGTCTTCGGCTGCCCGTCACCCAGGCCGAAGCGCATCCGGATGACACCGGCCTCGCGCTCGGAGAGGGAGTCCAGGAGCGACTCGAGCTGACGCTGCAGCATCGTGAAGCCCACCGCGTCGGCCGGGACGACCGCCTCGGTGTCCTCGATGAGGTCGCCGAACTCGCTGTCGCCGTCCTCACCGAGCGGCGTGTGCAGCGAGATGGGCTCGCGGCCGTACTTCTGGACCTCGATGACCTTCTCGGGCGTCATGTCCAGCTCGCGGCTGAGCTCTTCGGGCGTCGGCTCGCGGCCCAGGTCCTGCAGCATCTGGCGCTGCACGCGGGCGAGCTTGTTGATGACCTCGACCATGTGCACCGGGATGCGGATCGTGCGCGCCTGGTCGGCCATGGCGCGCGTGATCGCCTGGCGGATCCACCACGTCGCGTAGGTCGAGAACTTGAAGCCCTTGGTGTAGTCGAACTTCTCCACCGCGCGGATCAGGCCGAGGTTGCCCTCCTGGATGAGGTCCAGGAACTGCATGCCGCGACCGGTGTAGCGCTTGGCCAGCGACACCACGAGACGCAGGTTCGCGCCGAGGAGGTGGCTCTTGGCGCGCTGACCGTCGCGGGCGACCCACTGCAGGTCGAGGCCCAGCTGGCTGGACTTCTCGGCCGCCGACATGTGCGACAGCTTCTCCTCGGCGAACAGGCCCGCCTCGATGCGCATCGCGAGCTCGACCTCTTCGGCCGCGTTCAGCAGCGGAACCTTGCCGATCTGCTTCAGGTAATCCTTGACCGGGTCCGCGGTGGCGCCGGTGATCTGGGTGGAGTAGACCGGGACGTCGTCCTCGTCGGTGGACGAGATGACGATCGCGCCCGTCGGCAGCGGCTCGGAGAACGCGGGCTTCGTCGTGTCGTCCTCGTCGTCGTCGCCCTCGGCGTCGTCGGCCGGCTTCTTGTCGGCCGGGGCCGCGTCGTCGTCCGTCTCGGAGTCGGAGTCGTCGGTGGACTCGTCGGCGTCGTCCGCCTCGAGGTCGCCCTCGAGCTCGATGTCGTCGTCGATCTCCTCGTCGTCGTCCGCGGTCTTGCCGCCCGCCTTCGACTTCGCCGTGGCCGCCTTGCCCTTGGCAGGAGTCTTGGCCGCGGCCTTCTTCGTCGTCTTCTTCGACGCGGGGGCCGCGGTCTGCTCGGCCGTCTCGAGTTCGGTGTCCTCGTCGTTGCGGGAGCGGGTCTTGGTGTTCGTGCCTGCCACGTTTCGCCTTTCACCGGGGGATTGCGCTGAGCGCGAGCACCGGTCGTTCTCGGACACTAGTAAGACCCTTGTCAAGTCCGCGGCGGGAAGCCGGGGCTTCCCGCGTGCAGTCGACAACGGGTCAGAAGGTCCATTGTCTCATAGGTTCGAGACGGCGATGACGCGCGCAGAGAGTACACCAAACACAACGGTGGGGGCCGGGAGGGTATTCCCGGATGCCGGTGCTCAGCCCAGGCCGCCGCCCCCGCCGCGCTTGTCTTCGTCGCCGGAGGGGCGGTTCGCGAGGAAGCGCTCGAGCTCGGCCGCGAGCTCGTCGGCGCTGGGCAGGTCGCCGGTGTGGATGATCGGGGTCGCCTGCGTGGCGCCTGCCATGTAGGAGTCGTAGCGCTCCTCCAGACCTTCGAGCATGCGTGAGAGCTCGTCGCTTCCCGACACCTGCTCCTGCACCTTCTCGAGGTACTCCCGGTTCTCCTCGCGGACGCCGTCGCCGTCGAAGACGAGCCCGGTCGCCACAGCGATGCTGTCCATGCCCGCGAGTGCTGCCGCCGGGTACTCTGTGTCGCCCAGGTAGTGCGGGACGAGCAGCACGAAGCCCGCGACCTTCGCCCCCGCCTCGGCGAAGCGGTACTCCAAGAGATGCCCGATCGTCGCGGGCACCCGGGTGTGCGGACGCCAGACCGAGTGCGCCTCGACCAGATCGCTGCGCGTGCCGCTGACCGTCGTCCCGATCGGGCGCGTGTGCGGGACTGGCATCGGGATCGCGTGCACCCACGTGATCGAGGCGACCTGCAGCGACGCGCTCAGCTCGAGGATCGCCTCGACGAACGCGTCCCACGCGAAGTCGGGCTCGTAGCCGGCCAGGAGCAGGAAGTGCTGCCCGATCGCGTCGTGCGCGAGCGAGAGCTCCAGCCGAGCCGGTTGGTAGTCGCTCAGGTGGTCTTCGGAGAACGAGATGATCGGACGCCGCGCCCGGTAGTCGAGGAGGACATCGTTGGAGAAGACATAGAGCGGGGTGGGGTCGAGGTCGTCGCGGAAGTACTCGATCAGGCGCGACACCGCGTTGCCGGCGTCGGTGAATCCGGTCAGCGCGATGACCAGCGGCAGCCCCGAGGGCACCGGCGGCGCCGAGGCGGCGCGGGCGTACAGCGGTGCGGAGTAGGCCATGCATCCACTCTACGAGCGCGCCCGAGGGCAGGTGCGCGCGCCGTCCCGCTCACAGCGAACACGGGCATGCTCCCGAGCCCGAACCTAGGATGGAGGGATGCCGTTCCCCTCCCTCGCGCACTCCCCCGCGCCTGTGACCGAGAGCGAGGCGGACGCCCTCGTTCTGCTGCTCCCGCCCCTCGCCGACGACCGGGACGTGCCCGGCTTCGACGGCCTCGCCCGCATCGCCTCCCGCGTGGGCTTCACGGGGTCCGCCGGCGCGTTCGTCCGGGTGGCCCTCGACGACGTGGCGCTGCCCGTCGTGCTCGTCGGCGTCGGCGCGTCCGATTCGGCCGCTGCGCTGCGCGCGGCTGCCGGTGCGGCCGCGCGTCAGCTCACCGGCTTCGCACGCGTCGCTCTCGCCGCTCCGCTGCACCCGGATGCGGCGTGGCGCGGCCTCGCCGAGGGCGCGGCGCTCGGCGGCTACCGCTTCGCCGGGTACAAGTCCGAGCCGCCGTCGGCCCGCGCGTCGGAGGTCATCGTCCACACCGCCGCTCGGCCCGCCGCGGGGGACGCTGAGGCGGTGGCCGCGGTCGCCGAGGCGGTGGCCATCGTCAAGGACCTCACGACCACGCCCGCGGAGTGGATGGGCCCGGAGGACCTTGCCGTCGCCGCGCGCGACGCCGTCGCCGAGCTGCCCGTCGAAGTAACGGTCCTCGACGAGGAGGCCCTGCGGGCCGAGGGGTACGGCGGCATCCTCGCCGTCGGCCAGGGCTCCGACCGGCCGCCGCGCCTGGTGCGCCTCGACTACGCGCCCGAGGGCGCGGGCGAGCACGTCGCGCTCGTCGGCAAGGGCATCACGTTCGACACCGGCGGCCTCTCCCTCAAGCCCGCCGGCTCGATGGTCGGCATGAAGTACGACATGTGCGGCGCGGCGACCGTGCTGGCCGTCGCGCGGGCCGCCGCGCAGCTCGCGCTCCCGGTGCGGGTCACGGCCTACCTGTGCATCGCCGACAACATGCCCTCGGGTCGCGCGACGCGCCCGGGCGATGTCGTCCGCACCCTCGACGGCACGACGGTCGAGGTCCTCAACACCGACGCCGAGGGGAGGGTGGTGCTCGCGGACGGCCTGGCCGCGGCCAGCCGCGAGCGGCCCGACCTCATCGTCGACGTCGCGACCCTCACCGGCGCGATCGTGACGGCCCTCGGCACCCGTCACACCGGCGTCTTCGGCGACGACGACGCGACGCAGCGGTATCTCGCCGCCTCCGAGCGCGTGGGCGAGCTCGCGTGGCCGATGCCGATGCCCGAGCACATGGACGAGGAGCTCGACTCCCCCATCGCGGATCTGCGCAACGCCAAGATCGGCGACCCCGCCGGCGGATCGCTGTTCGCCGCGCTGTTCCTCCGGCGGTTCGTCGGACGTGCATCCGACGCGGACGACGCGCCCCGCATCCCGTGGGTGCACCTGGACATCGCCGGCTCGGGCGAGCTGAAGGGCTCCCCGCACGGCTTCACCGACAAGGGCGTGACCGGCGCGACGGTGCGCGCGCTCATCGACCTGCTGACCATGGAGGCATCCGCATGACCGATCACACGTTCGATGTCGTCGTCCTGGGCGGCGGTAGCGGCGGGTACGCGGCCGCCCTGCGTGCCGCCGAGCTGGGCAAGCGCGTGGCCATGATCGAGAAAGACAAGGTCGGGGGCACGTGCCTGCACCGCGGCTGCGTGCCGACGAAGGCGATGCTGCACGCCGCCGAACTCGCGGATGCGGCGCGTGACGCCGCATCCGTCGGGGTGCGCGCGACCCTCGAGGGGATCGACGTCGAGCGCGTGAGCGCCTACCGCGAGGGCATCGTGGCCAAGAAGTACCGGGGCCTCGAGGGACTCGTGTCGGCACGGGGCATCACCGTCGTGCCGGGCGAGGGCCGGCTCGAGGCAGGGCCCGCGGTCCGCGTGGGCGACGACCTGTACCGCGGCACCGACGTCATCCTCGCGACCGGTTCGTTCAGCCGCACGATCCCGGGCCTGCAGATCGGCGGGCGTGTGATCACGAGCGACGGCGCGCTCACCCTGGGCGAGGTGCCGGCACGCATGATCGTCCTGGGCGGCGGCGTGATCGGTGTGGAGTTCGCGAGCGTATGGCGCTCGTTCGGCGCCGAGGTCACGATCATCGAAGCCCTCGACCATCTCGTGCCCGCGGAGGACGTGTCCTCCAGCAAGACGCTCGAGCGCGCGTTCCGCAAGCGGGGCATCGCCTTCCGCCTGGGCACCCGCTTCGCCTCCGCCACGCAGACCGCAGACGCGGTCACGGTGCGCCTGGAGGACGGCAGCGAGCTGGAGGCGGACTACCTCCTCGTCGCGATCGGCCGCGGGCCGGCGACGGCGCACCTCGGGCTCGAGGAGGCGGGCGTCGTCCTCGACCGCGGCTTCGTGCGCACGAACGAGCGCCTCCAGACCGACGTGCCGCACGTCTGGGCGGTCGGCGACATCGTGGCGGGGCTGCAGCTGGCCCACCGCGGCTTCCAGCAGGGGATCTTCGTCGCCGACGAGATCGCCGGCCGGTCGCCGGCGATCGTGCCCGAGCGCCACATCCCCCGCGTCACCTATTCCCACCCCGAGGTCGCCTCGGTGGGCGTCACGGAGGCGGCGGCACGAGCGGAGTTCGGCGACGACCGCATCGCGGTCACCGAGTACAACCTGGCCGGCAACGCCCGCAGCGAGATCATCGGCACCGGGGGCATCGCCAAGGTCGTGCGCATCGTCGACGGGCCCATCGTGGGCGTCCACCTCGTGGGCGACCGCGTCGGCGAGCTCATCACCGAAGGGCAGCTCGCCGTCGGGTGGGAGGCGCACCCCGAGGACATCGCTCCCTACATCCATGCCCACCCCACGCAGAGCGAGGCGCTCGGCGAGGCGTTCCTCGCCCTGGCCGGCACGCCCCTGCACACGCTGTGACGGCGTGGCGTCACTAAGCTAGACATCGCATCCGCTTCTGAAGGAGACAATCTCATGAGCACTTCCGTCGTCCTCCCCGCGCTCGGCGAGAGCGTCACCGAGGGTACGGTCACCCGCTGGCTCAAGAAGGTCGGTGACACGATCCAGGAGGACGAGGGCCTGCTGGAGATCTCGACCGACAAGGTCGACACGGAGATCCCCTCGCCGGTCAGCGGCGTCATCGAGGAGATCCTCGTCCAGGAGGACGAGACGGTCGAGGTGGGTGCGATCCTCGCGAAGATCGGGGACGGCTCCGGTGCCGCCGCCGCGGATGCCCCGGCCGAGGAGGCGCAGCCCGAGGCCGCCGCGCCCGAGGCCCCTGCCGCGCCCGCGCCGGCGGAGTCCGCTCCGGCCGAGCAGCCCGCGCCCGCCGCCGAGCAGCCCGCGCCGGCGGCCGAGCAGTCCGCACCCGCCGCGGCGCCCGGTGGCGACGCCAAGGACGTCGTCCTGCCCGAGCTCGGAGAGAGCGTCACCGAGGGCACCGTGACCCGCTGGCTGAAGGCCGTGGGCGACGACGTCGCCGTCGACGAGCCGCTCCTGGAGATCTCGACCGACAAGGTCGACACCGAGATCCCGTCGCCGGTCGCCGGCGTGCTGCAGGAGATCCTCGTCCAGGAGGACGAGACCGTCGAGGTCGGCGCCACCCTCGCGCGCATCGGCTCGGGCGCTGCCGCGCCGACTCCCGCCGCAGAGGCACCCGCGCCGGCTGCCGAGGCGCCCGCCGCCCCGGCACCCGAGCCCGCTCCCGCCGCTGCGCCGGCCCCCTCCGCTCCTACCCCGGCAGCCGCTCCTGCCCCGGCCGCTGCTCCGGCTCCCGCCGCTGCGCCGGCGCCCGCGGCACCGGCACCGTCCGCCGCCGCGTCCGACGCATCCGCGGACGAGGTCGGCTACGTGACGCCGCTTGTGCGCCGTCTCGCGCAGCAGCAGGGCGTGGACCTCGCGACGGTCACCGGCACGGGCGTCGGCGGTCGCATCCGCAAGGAGGACGTGCTCAAGGCCGCCGAGGCCGCCTCCGCCGCACCCGCCGCCGCGGCTCCCGCTGCCGCACCCGCCGCCGCACCGGTCGAGGTCTCGCCGCTGCGAGGCACGACGCAGAAGATGTCCCGCCTGCGCAAGGTCATCGCCGAGCGCGCCGTGGCGTCGATGCAGGCGACCGCACAGCTCACGACCGTCGTCGAAGTGGACGTCACCAAGCTCGCCGCCCTGCGCGACCGGGTGAAGGGCGAGTTCCAGCAGAAGACGGGCGACAAGCTGTCGTTCCTGCCGTTCTTCGCCGTCGCGGCCGTGGAGGCGCTGCAGCGGTTCCCGATCATCAACGCGACGGTGGACGGCGACGACATCATCTACCCGCCGACCGAGAACATCTCGATCGCGGTGGACACCGAGCGCGGCCTCCTCACGCCGGTGGTGAAGGACGCGGGCGGCAAGAACATCGCCCAGTTCGCCCACGAGATCGCCGACCTCGCCGCGCGCACGCGCGACAACAAGCTCAAGCCCGACGAGCTCGCCGGCGGCACGTTCACCCTGACGAACACCGGGTCGCGCGGCGCGCTGTTCGACACGCCCATCGTGTTCCTGCCGCAGTCGGCGATCCTCGGCCTCGGCGCCGTCGTGAAGAAGCCGGGTGTCGTCGCCATCGACGGCAAGGACGCGATCGCCGTGCGCTCGTACATGTACCTCGCGCTGTCGTACGACCACCGCATCATCGACGGAGCGGACGCCGCACGCTTCCTCTCCGCCGTGAAGACGCGTCTCGAGGCCGCGCAGTTCGAGGGAGACCTCGGGATCTGATCACCCCGGATCGGCGGCGTCGAACGCGTCGCGGATCCGCCAGCCGTCGGGCGTCGCGATCACGGTCACCAGCCGTGGCGCGGCGCCCTCGGCGTTCACCCGCAGCACCGCGACACCGCCGAGATCGTCCAGCAGCTCGACCGTGCGCCCCGGCGCCGTGAGCGCCCCGGCACCGAGGTCCTTCGCGGGGTCCTCCTGGGTGCCGGGCCAGCACGCGCGGTCGACGCACCCGTCGCGCATCCGCAGGAGCGTCTCCAGCGCCTCCCGCGGATCGGTCTCCGCCGGCGGCGGCGCGACCGGCGGCGACGCACCGACGGATGCAGCGGGCTCGGACCCGTCGTCGCCCGTCGGCGCCGTGACGCCCACCGACGACTGCGGCACAGCACCGGCGACGGCGGGATCCCCTTCCTGCGGCCACAGCGCGCCGGCCGCGAGCACCACGGCAGCGACCCCCGCGGCCACGAGGAGGGGCCGGCGGCGCCCGCCCGGAACACGCACCACGGAGCGCACGCGCGCGAGTGCCGCGGCCGCCGCATCCGCCCACCCGGCATCCCCCGCGCGCGCGGGCGCACTCCACCATCCCGCCGGGGATGCGGCCGCCACGCTCTCGACCTCCGCGGGGCGCAGGGCGGGCGCGCGCACCGACACCGTCTCGACGACGATCGGCTCCGCCGGCACGGTCGCGAACACCTCGTCCTCAAGGGCATCGGATCGCTCGACGAGGCGGCGCTCCGCCACGGCATCGGCGATGCCGGCGATCGCGTGCGCGAGGGCGGTGTTCTCGGCATCGGCGACCGACCGCAGCAGCTCGGCCGACGCCGCGCGCACCGTGTGCGCCTCGTCGGGGTCCGTCACCAGGAGCGGCTCGCCGTCCGGTGTCGTCCACCACGCCGCCGGCTGCTCGTCGATGCCGTCCTCGACCGCGGCGACGCATCCGCGCAGGACGCTCACCGCGAGAGTGACCCGCTCTCCGTCGGTGAGGGCGAGTCCGGCGGCCTCACGCCGCGCGACGAGTCGGTCGAGGCGCGTCGACACCGCCGGCAGCACGACCGCGTGGCCGTCGTCGCGGCGGAGGACATCCAGTGGCGCCAGGAGGTGCCGGCCCGGCGCCGACGCCCACCCCGCCCACTCGGCCAATGTCGCGCTGTCCACGAGCAGCACGACGCCGCTGTCGGGCGATCTCGCTAGGGCGCCGTCGAAGGGCGCCTCCGGCGGGCAGACGGCGCGCAGCGGCGGGTAGACCTCGAACGCGGCGAGGAAGGGAGGCGTGCCCATCGCCCCACCCTCGCGTCCGATCGGGCCTCCGGCGCCCGTGACCGGGTCGTCCGGTGGATGCCGCGGGTCTCGCGCCCCCTGTGGAGGACGGGACGAGGGGTCGCGCCGGTAGAATCGAGGCATGGCCGCCCGCAGCACCGCACCGGAGAAGCGACCCAACTTCTTCTCACAGCTCCGCACCCTCTTCCGCTTCACCCGGGAGGCCTTCCCATGGCTCCCCGTCGTCCTGCCGCTCATCGTCGTGGCGGGCATCGGTGTCGGCGTGGGCATCGGGTTCCTCATCCCGCCGGTGGCCGTGTGGAGCGTCATCCTGTGGGGCGTCACGGGCCTCATGGCCGGCATCCTCGCCGCCATGGTGACGCTCACGCGCCTGTCCACGCGCGCGATGTACCGCAAGATCGACGGCATGCCCGGCGCCGCGGGCCACGTTCTCTCCACCGGCCTCGGCCGCAACTGGAGCGCCTCCGAGATGCCCGTGGGAGTGAACCCCCGCACCCAGGAGGCGGTCTACCGCACGATCGGCCGCGGCGGCGTGGTCATCGTCGGCGAGGGTTCGCGCGGTCGTCTGACGCGGCTCGTCAACGACGAGCGCTCGAAGGTGCAGCGCGTCGCGTCGGGCGTGCCCGTCACCGTGCTGTATGTCGGCCACGGCGAGGACGAGGTCCCGATCAAGGACCTCGCTTCGCGCATCAAAGGCCTGCCGAAGAAGATCGACCGCGCGACGATGGCCGCGGTCATCAAGCGCGTCGACTCGGTGTCGCAGTCGGTGACGTCGCTGCCCATCCCGAAGGGCATCGACCCCACGCGCGTGCGCGCGCAGCGCCCGCGCTGATCCCACGCCTCAGCTGCGGACGAGGACCGTCCCGGCGGCCTTGTCATGGAGCCCGCGCCTATCGGCGTCCCAGATCGCCGCGGGGATGACGAGCACGAGCAGGGCCGTCCGCACGATCGGTCGCCACAGGCCGACCCACCCGATCGGCACGCGCTGCAGCCGCATCCCGAACAGGCGGTGCCCCGGGCTCCCGCCCAGCGTCGGGATGAACACGAGCTGCACGATCGCGAAGATCGCCGTGGTCGCGAGCGCGTCGTAGGAGAAGAACGCGATCGAGATGACCACGGCGCACGCCCAGTCCACGACCAGCGCGCCGACGCGGCGACCGAGCGTCGCGACGCTTCCGGGACCGGATGGGGGCAGGCCGAGGCGTTCGCCCGGGTAGGCGTCGGAGGGGTCGGGCATATCTCCAGCGTAATCAGCGCCGCGTAACATCCCCGAAACATGAGAGACACTGGTGGGCAACGCCCCTTCGTTAGGGTCGACGCGTCAGCCCTGGCGGGCCGGCACATCCCGATAGCCCCACCTCTGGAGTCTTCATGTTCAAAGATTCATCCGAGGTGCTGAAGTTCATCCAGGACGAGGACGTCAAGTTCCTCGACATCCGTTTCACGGATCTGCCTGGCGTGCAGCAGCACTTCAACATCCCCGCGGCCACCGTCGATGAGGACTTCTTCACCGTCGGCCAGCTGTTCGACGGCTCGTCGATCCGCGGGTTCGCGAACATCCACGAGTCGGACATGCAGCTCATCCCCGATGTCACCACGGCGTATCTGGACCCGTTCCGCGAGGCCAAGACGCTCATCATGGTCTTCGACATCTACAACCCGCGCAACGGCGAGATCTACTCGAAGGACCCGCGTCAGGTCGCGAAGAAGGCGGAGAAGTACCTCGCCTCGACCGGCATCGCCGACACCGCGTACTTCGCCCCTGAGGCCGAGTTCTACATCTTCGACGACGTCCGCTACGAGGTGAAGCAGAACAAGAGCTTCTACTCCGTGGACTCGGAGGAAGGCGCGTGGAACACCGGTCGCGAGGAGGAGGGCGGGAACCTCGCCAACAAGACCCCGTACAAGGGCGGCTACTTCCCCGTCTCCCCCGTCGACAAGCAGGCCGACCTGCGCGACGACATCAGCCTGAAGCTCATCGAGGCGGGCCTCCAGCTCGAGCGCGCGCACCACGAGGTGGGCACCGGCGGCCAGGCGGAGATCAACTACCGCTTCGACACGATGGTGCACGCGGCCGACGACATCCTGAAGTTCAAGTACATCGTGAAGAACACGGCGCTGGAGTGGGGCAAGGTCGCGACCTTCATGCCCAAGCCGCTGTTCGGCGACAACGGCTCGGGCATGCACACCCACCAGTCGCTGTGGAACGACGGCAAGCCGCTGTTCTATGACGAGACCGGCTACGGCGGGCTCTCCGACATCGCGCGCTGGTACATCGGCGGCATCCTCGCCCACGCCCCCGCGGTGCTGGCCTTCACCAACCCGACCCTCAACAGCTACCACCGTCTGGTGAAGGGCTTCGAGGCGCCGGTCAACCTCGTCTACTCGGCCGGGAACCGCTCGGCGGCCATCCGCATCCCGATCACGGGCTCCAACCCCAAGGCCAAGCGCATCGAGTTCCGCGCGCCGGATGCCTCGGGCAACCCGTACCTCGCGTTCGCGGCGCAGCTCATGGCAGGTATCGACGGCATCAAGAACCGCATCGAGCCGCACGAGCCGGTGGACAAGGACCTCTACGAGCTCCCCGCCGAAGAGGCCAAGAACATCCCGCAGGTGCCGAACTCGCTGCTCGACTCGCTCGAGGCGCTGCGCGCCGACCACGAGTTCCTGCTCGCCGGCGGCGTGTTCACCGAGGAGCTCATCGAGACCTGGATCGAGTACAAGATCGAGAACGAGATCCAGCCGATCGCCCAGCGCCCGCACCCCTTCGAGTACGAGCTCTACTTCGGGGTCTGATTCCGGGAGGCCCTCAGGGCCACACTTCCGGTTCTTGAGACCAGCAATTCACTGAGCCCCAGTCGGCAGTTGCCGTCTGGGGCTCAGTGTACCTCTGGACGTTTACGGACGGCTACGGACAGTAAACGGACAGGTTTTCGGACAGGGCGCGGGCCGCTCTTGCAGTACCGTTGACGATCCCGATGCGTCCAAGTCAGAGTCGCGTCGCGGTGAGAATGGGAAGGTCGTCGCCCGCCGCGTAAGCCGCCGACTCGCGCTCGACGAGTCGGCCGTCGCGCCGCTCGGCGAGGCGAGCCCGGATCAGAATGACGAGCGTGATCGGGCCGTTGACGAGGAACTTCAGCGCGTTCCAGATGAACAGCAGCACGAGCAGGTTCAGCCACCCCGGCCCGCCGTCGGCGATCCAGACGGTCAGCAGCCACGCGCCGAGCAGGTACGGCACGGCGATCAGCATGGCGGGCACACCCCACTTCAGTCCGCGGCGCGTCCGCAGCGCGTTGAGCAGGATGTTCGTCGGCATGTACGTCCGCAGGAACAGCCGAACTCGGATGCTGAGATTCCAGAGCAGTCGGAGCATGATGTCCGCCTCCTGAGAGGGTGCGTAGCTCCGCCGAGGAGGTAGATCATGTGGTGAGCGTCCCGAGAGGACCGTCGCAAGCGACCTAGAAATCGTGGCTACTACCTCGACACTCAGGGTACGCCCGACCTCGGACACACGGAAGGGCAACTACAGACGTGGCGCGGATACCCCGACCGCGGTGACCGTGGACTCCGGTTCTGCTGCGCGTGCCGCGAGCTGCCGTGCGCGGTGGATCGCGGCGCGTGCTCGCGCGGCATCTGCGTGCTGCCGCGCGTCGTCGCCGATGAGTCCGAGCGCGCTGGTCTCCGCGATGCCGTAGGTGTCGCGGTAGGCCGCGACGGTGCGCGCCTCGCGTCGCCAAATCGCGGCAAGCTGCGGATCGGCGGGCTCCGGGCCGAGTTCCGCGGCCCATGCCTCGGACGCCTCGACCGCTTCGGCGACGAGCGCGTCGGCCCGCTGCTCGATGAGTGCGGCGCGTTCGCGGAGCGCGGCGCGCATGTCGTCGTCCATCGTGCCGAGCGCCGGGGTGATGAGTCCAGCGATGGGCGCGGCGGGCTGGCGCACGCGCCCCGCACCGTTCGCGCGCGCCAGGGCTCGGATCACCCGTTCGTGGAGCACCGCGGCCACGTCCTCGGCGTCGTCGAGCGGACGCGAGGCGACGAGCGCGTGCAGCAGGCGCTCCGTGTCGTACCCGTCCGCCTCGGCGCGGCGCAGCTCGGCACCGAGCACACCGAACGCGGTCGATCCGATGGCGGCGTCGGCTTCGGCCTCGGTGAGTCGGGTGGCGCGCACGAGGGCTTCCCATCTCTGCTGCTGTGCGGCGGCGGCGATGGTCTCGTACTCGGCGGCGAGCTGGCCGACCGAGCCCCAGGCGTCCTGCTCGGCGGCGATCATCTGGCGGGCTGAGAGTTCGGCTCCAACGTGCTGGAGCACCCCGGCGAGCACCTTGCGGGCCGCGACTGCCTTGGTGTCCTGGGTGGGCGGATGGATGTGGTCGTCGTCGGGACGGTTGATCGAGACGTAGGCGGTGTTCACGAGCCTTCCGCGGGTCATGGCGACGTAGAAGTTCTCGCGCGTCGCGCCGGGCTCGATGAGCGTGTGTCCGGTGTCGACGGTGACGCCTTGCGCCCGGTACGCGGTGACGGCGTAGCCGAGTTGGACGTGCTCGGCGACGTACTCAGCGGGGAGCCTTAGGGTCGCGCCCCAGCGCCGTCCGGCGGGACGCACCCGCAGCGACCCATCGGCGTCGATGGCGGTGATCGTCCATCGACTGCCGTTGCGTACCCAGCCGCGGCCGATGCGCAGCTCGCGGTCGTTGCGGCGGGTGATGATCGCGTCCCCGACGGATGCCTCGGTATGGTCATGCAGCCGCACCTCGGCGCGCGCGTCGACCTGCCCGGCGAGGATGAGGTCGGCGCGGGCGCGCTGGTTCAGGGTAGTGACCATCGCGCTCGACTCGGCAATGAGGATGCTCGCCAGTCCTGCGACGCGGTCGCTCTGCCACGAAGCGTAGGCGGCATCAGCCATGCGTTCGGCCTCCCCTGCATGGATGCGCCCGTGGGCGTGGTAGGTGTCGATCGCCTCGATGCGCCCGTGGCGAAGGTCGAGCGTGGCTTCCTTCTCCCAGGCTGCGGCGATGCGTCGCACGTCGGTCAGCTCGGGCACGTCGTCGCGGTCGGCGACGAGCAGCCCGAACGCTCCCCCGGCGTCCACGGATTGCAGTTGCGCCGTGTCGCCCACGAGCAGCACCTTCACCCCAGCGTCGACCGCGACGCGCACGAGCCGGTCAAGGGCGAGCGTTCCGGCGAGGGATGCCTCGTCCACGATCACGAGCTGCCCGGCGGTGAAGCCGATGCCGTGGTCGCGGTAAGTCTGCCACCACTTCGCGGTGTTCTCCGTCGGGATGCCGAGATCCCCGGCCAGCACCTCGGCGGCCACGGCAGACGGGGCGAGCCCGACCACCGAGCCGTGCCCGTGCTCGGCTTCCCATGCGCGCCGCAACGCGCGCAGAGCGGTGGTCTTGCCCGCCCCTGCGGGGCCGATGAGCAGGTCGAGCATCCGGCCGGAAGACGCAATCGCGGTGAGCGCGGCGCGCTGGTCGTCGCCGAGCGCGCGCCCACGGCGGGGTTGCAGCGCGTGCGCGATGGTTGCGTCGGCCAGGCGCGGTGCAACCTGCTCGCGGGAGCGTGCAAGCAGCCGATCCTCAGCAGCGAGCACCGCGGCCCCGCTATAGCGGGCGGCGTTGCGAGGCCGGAACACGCTCGTGCCGTCCGTGCGCTGGAACGCAGCGGGACTGGAGGCAAGCTCGGGCGGGGTGAGCCGGATGGACGCCTGCTCTGCGGCATCGACGATCATGCTAGTGATCGCCTCGCGGTCCTCCGTGCCGGTGAAGCGCCAGCCCATCGTCTGCCGTGCGGCCTCGGCGTACAGGTTCCAGAGGCTCCACGTCGTGCGCTTCTCGGCAACCGCGGCGACCACCGACGCGCCGAGCCTGGCGATCCGCTCCAGCGGCACATCCTCCGCGCGCAGGAGCTTCGCGGGCTCGACCGCGACGGCTTCTCGCGCCCACTCGGTGGCATCCCGGCCCAGCAGTCGGCTCGCGCGGGTGCGCCACTCCTGGGCGAGGTCGGCGAGCGGGCGGACTTCCTTGTCGGGCCGGGTCGCCAGCGTCGCCTGCTGCCGCAGCCGGATGATCGTCTCCCGTGACGGCGCGTGCCCGTGCGCGGCCTCGTACTCGGCGATCAGGCCATCCTTCTCGATGTCGATGTGCCGCGACCGGGACGAGAACTCGGCGACCAGCTCCTCGGGCACCGTGGCGACCGCCCACACCGGGTTGCGATCCGCGCCCCGGTCGCGCCGCTCCCACCCGACGCCGAGCACGCGGGTCAGGTGATCGGCGAACACCGCGGTGTGCAGCTCGCTCAGCGCCACGGTCGCCGCGTGCAAAGGCCGGCCATCGAGCGACCGCCACTTGCCGTCGAACAGGGTGCGCACCTTGTTGCTCACCACGACATGCGTGTGCAACTGCGGGTCGCTCGCCCGCGAGTCGAAGTGATCGAACGCGGTGGCGATGAGCCCGGTCACCTCGACCTGCGCAACCGCGCCGTCGCGGGACGTTGCGCCCGAGCGCGTCGCTGCAAGCTCGCGCTCCATGAACGCAACCACCTCCGCAACCGCCGCATGGTGCGCCTCCGCGATCCGTGCCTGCGTCGTTGCGTCCGCAACCGCCCACAGCACCGAGGCGGACTTCGGCAGCGAGAAAGTGAAGTCGTACCCGGCGACCGCCCGCCGCGAGGTGCGCGCCGACTCCTCCGCCTCGATCACCACAACGGCCTCAGCTCGCTCATCCGCGCCCAACGCCGGATCGAGCCGCGAGATGCGCGCCGCGATCCGATCCTCGACGCTCGGGAACGCCGGATACGCCTTCCCCAGCGGATCGCCGGTCACCGGGTCGCGCCCCATCCCCAGCAGAAGCTGGAGCTGCGCCTCCGAGACCGGCGCGCCCTCGTGAATCTCACCCTCCCCGAGCGCCGCGAGCCCGCCGCCCATCCAGCGGCCCGGCGGTGTGCCCTGCTCGGCGTAGTACCGGGTCAGCGGCGTCGAGAGCGCCCGCTCGCCGTCAGCCGACGCCACGGAGCGCAGCAGGTACTTGTAGCCGTCCCCCGCGCCCATGACCCGCATCGAAACCGACACCCGGTACCGCCTCTCTCGTCAGGGAGGTGAGCCGCCGAGCCCGCCCTCGGGCGGGCTCGACCTCGATGTGCAAGACGTGTACTGGTCTCTGGAGGGCTTCCGAGATCAGACAAGGCGGGCGCGGACGACGGCGATGTCGCGCTCATGATCGCGCACGATCCTGTCAGCCTTGGTCGTGAACTCCGACTTGTGGATCACGACGAGCCGGATACCCTGCTGCGGCAGGATCTCCGCCTTTCGCTGGTCGTAGAGCCGCCGCTGCTCGCCACGGGGCACACCGGAGACGGTCGCGCGGCGGTCGAACAGCGGGACGGCCACGGTGTGCTGCTTCTCCTGGAACTCAACCACGAGCCCCAGCGCAGGCCAATACCCGTCGACAGGGAGCCTGCGAGCCCGTCCGGTCGTCGGCGACACGTCGCCGACAAGCCACAGGAACGTCGCCTGTCGCTCCCCGCAGACCCCGATCACCTCGTCGCAGAGGTCGAGAACGTAGTGCTCATCACTGTCGGCGCGCTTGCCCACGATGCCTACAGGTACTCGACGACGGCCACTACGCGGATGACGCCGTTGAACTCGTCGCCGCCCGCGACTGTGGACAAGGCGACGATACGGTGCTCCGGCCGGGCGGCGAGCTCCTGCGCGAGCGCGTCCTTGATCGACCCGCGCATGAAGTTGTCGACGCGCACCTCCACGATCTCCTGGGTGCTGGTCAGTCCCTGAGCCATGCCTGTTGTCCCTTCGGCTACGGGATCAGCCCGAGGAGCGTCACGACGCCGCTTGAGACCAGATTCCCGAGTGCTCCCGCTGTCGTCGCTGAGAGGAAAGGCAAGAGCCGCTCCAGAGCCGACTTCGTTCGTGAAGGGTCTTCTGTGGCCACGCCACCGCGTGCATCAGCTATCGCGTCAGACACCTCGTGCTCATCGGCGAGACCGAGCGCGGGCAGGGCTTGCTCTATGCCGTCCAGAGTTTCAGCAGCCTTGACCAGCCATGTCGAGCTGAGGTCAATGCTCTGACTGACGCTTGAACTCTGGTTCGCGATGTTTGCGGGGCCGTGCACTGTCGTGGTGATCGTCGTACCGCTCGTGGCCTCATCGTCACGCACGCTGCCACCGCGTTCGATCAGCCGGACTCCCTTCGGGAGCAGTTCTACGAGCGTGATTTCGCCGGAAGCAAGAGTCGTGCCCCGAATGTAACCAGCGTCCCTCAACGCGGCACTTGCCTTCTCGACATCGGTGTCGGTGAACACGACCCCGAAGTACGTGGCCCCGGACTGGGGAACGCCCTTGGGGTCTGGCATCAGCGCATCATGGACATGAATGCGGTCGTAGAGCCAGCGTAGGAGTACGTCGCGGAGCGCGATGCGACGTGCGGCAACGTCAGCTCGATCCTGCTCGATCCTCGCCGCTGCGTCTCGCCCAGCGGGCGTGACAGCACCGATCCAGTCGCCGAAGGACATGTCCTTGGTGCTTACCCACCCTCGCCGCGCAAGCTCCTGGAGTTCGGAATGGTCGAGCTGTGACGGATCACCGCCCAGGTCAGCAAGGCGCTCCCTCACCGCTTCTTCTTCCGCACCCCATCCGTCAGCGCCTACCGACTGGACGACTGCGAGGATGAGCAGACGCCGGTTGATCTCACGGTCGATTGCCACCGCTACTCCGCCTCGAACTCGTTGGTGGTGAACTTCAGGGTTGTGGCGTTCTCTCGGATGGTGCGGAGCTGCTGCTCGGTGAAGCCGTCGGGGTGGATGGCGTCGATGGAGAGCGAAATGGTGAGCTTCGCGCCGGATGCGGCGAGGTTGGTCAGCACCTCGGTGGCGATCTTGGCGAAGTCGGCGGAGTAGCGTTCGGCGCTGATCGGCGCGCTGCCGACGTACCGGGTCGCCGCGGGCTTCCTCGCAGGCGCTGGCGCGGGAGCGGTGGTCGTAGCGCCTCCCGCCGTGCCCGCTGCTGCCGCCGCAGATGCTGGGGAGTCCGCCTCCGGCGCGGGGGTGCTGCTGGTCGCGGTCGCGGCCAGGTCTGCGGCACGCTGTGCTTCGGCCGGTGCGGGCTTGACGATCAAGGTGGCGTCGGTGACGGGCCTTAGGCCTCGGCGACCTCTACCGCGACAGTATCCGAATCATCACCGACTCCCGCGCAGAAGCGACCCGGTCGTACCCTCGCCCATCACTTGTCTCGCCCCGCAAAGGGCCGACGATCCTCCCGATTGCTCACCTCACGCCCGGCGGCTTGCCTGCCAGTCCCCGACCCGGCGGCAGGAGAGCCAGGATCCTGCCTTGACGTTGTCGGTCTTGATCCTCGCTTCCGCGCGATCATCCTCACCTTCAGCGGGTTCGATCCAACGACCCGGCCGGGCGTGCTGAAAGAGCAACGTGGCGATCATCCGGAGTTGCTCACCGCTCGAGAACGATGGCGAGTCCCTGGCCGACGCCGATGCAGATCGCGGCGACGGCGACGCCTCCGCCGCGGCGGGCAAGCTCGTGCGCGGCGTGACCTACTATGCGTCCCCCGGACGCGCCGAGCGGGTGTCCGATGGCTAGTGCGCCGCCGTGGATGTTGACCCTTTGGGGGTCGAGGTCGGGCCACCCTTTCATGTCGGCGAGGCACTGCGAAGCGAAGGCCTCGTTGAGTTCGACGATGTCGACGTCGGCCCATGTCCTGCCTGCGCGGGCGAGGGCCTTGTTCGCGGCTTCGATCGGGGCGAGGGGGAACAGGTCAGGGTCCACCCCGTGCCATCCGCGGCCGGCGATACGGGCGAGTGGTTCGGCGTCGATCGCGTGCTCCGCGCCGAGGATCACCGCGGAGGCGCCGTCGTTGATGGGGGACGAGTTCCCGGCGGTCACGGTGCCGTTCTCGCTCGCGAACAGGGGCCTGAGGGTCGCGAGCTTCTCGATGGTGGACCCGTCGCGGATTCCCTCGTCGCGGACCAGCTCAGCGCCGGGCACCTGCACGATCTCCGCGTCATAGATGCCGTCGGCCCAGGCCTTCGCGGCGAGTTCATGACTGCGCGCCGCGTACGCGTCCTGCTGCTCCCGGGTGATGCCCAGCAGCTGTGCGACCTTCTCGGCCGATTCCCCGTTGGAGATCGTCCAGTGCGCCGGGAGTGCCGGGTTGATCATCCGCCATCCGATGGAGGTATTCCACAGCGTCTGGTTGCCGACCGCCGGCCACGGTTTCGGCGACTTCTCCACGACGAATGGCGCCCGGCTCATGGACTCGACACCACCGGTGAGCACGATTCGGGCATCTCCCGCTTCGATCGCACGCGAGCCTTGGACCACCGCCTCGACGCTGGATGCGCACAACCGGTTTACGGTGGTGCCGGTGACGGTGGTCGGGAAGCGGGCGAGCAGCGCACCGAATCGCGCGACGTTGCGGTTGTCCTCGCCCGCCTGGTTCGCGTCTCCGAAAATCACATCGTCGATGTCGGACGGGTCCAGCCCGAGCCGTTGAACCGACGCGGCCATCACGAGTGCGGCAAGGTCGTCCGGTCGTGTGGCCGACAGTGTGCCGCCGGCCCGGCCGAACGGGGTGCGGACGGCATCGAAAACGAAGGTCGAGGTCATGGGTGATTCTCCGATCCTGCCGAGTCGCGCCGCGGGGTACGGCGCGTTCCGGGAAGGCTGGGTCGCGGGTATCGACTGAGGCGGGCAGCGTCGAGGTCATGAGAACGCGGCGATGCCCGTGATCTCTCGCCCGATGATCAGGGACTGGATGAAGTCGGTGCCCTCATAGGTGTGCACCACCTCCATGTCGGTGAGGTGGCGGGCGACGTGGTTCTCCAGGAGAAGACCATTGCCGCCGAGCAGGTCGCGGGCGTCGCGGCACAGCGCACGGGAGCGCTGGCCGGTGAACATCTTCGCCAGTGACGCCTGCTCGTTGCTCAGGCGCCCTTCGTCCTGCAGGGTTGCGGTGCGGAAGCACAGCAACTGCATGGCGGTGAGGTCGGCGAGCATGTTGGCGAGCTTGTTCTGCACGAGCTGGTAACTGGCGATCGGCTTTCCGAACTGGACTCGGTCCTGCACATAGGACGCGGCGGCTTCGTAGGCGGCGAGTGCGTGGCCGAGTGCTTCCCAGGCAACCGTGCTGCGTGTGCGGTTGAGGATCGCGGACACGTCCCGGAAGGACGCCGATCCCGCGAGCTTGTTCTCCACGGGGATGCGAAGCCCGGTGATCTCGATGTGCGCCTGCTGGATCGCGCGCTTGGCGATCTTGCCGGTGATCGCCTCGGCGACGTACCCGTCGGGGTACTGGCCGTCGGCGTCCTTCTCGAGGACGAATGCCTTTACTTTGGCATCCGCAGTGTCCCGGGCCCAGAGGATGACGAGATCGGCGACGTGGCCCAGCCCGATCCACCTCTTCATGCCATCGATGACGTAGACATCCCCCTCCCGGCGAGCGGTGGTCTCCAGGGCGACGGAGTCCGAGCCGTGGTCGGGCTCTGTCAACGCGAACGCGCCGAGCTTGCGCAGCGCTGCCATGTCGGGCAGCCACCGTTGCTTCTGCTCGTCGTCGCCGAGCAACGCGATGCTGCCCATCGCCAGTCCGGAGTGGACGGCGTTGAACGTGTTCACGCTGCCGTCGCCGCGGGACAGCTCCATCGCGACCAGCCCGGTCTGCAGGCGGGTGAGCCCCGGGCACCCGTAGCCTTGGATCGCTGTTCCGACGATGCCGAGGTCGCCCAGCGCGGGAAGGATCTGGTAGGGGAAGTCCGCCATCTCCCAGTAGTCGTTGATGATAGGGAGGACTTCGGCGTCCACGAAACCCCGTACACGTGCGATCAGGCTGCGGTCGTCGTCGCCGAGCAGGTCGCCCACCTGGTAGAAGTCCGTGTCTACTCGTTGTGCTGTCGTCGCGATTGTCATCTCAGCGCCCCTCTTCCCGAATTGCCGGGACGGGCACCCGCTCGCCGGCGAAGCCGTCATGGTCTTCCCCGTCCTGCAGCCACCGGCGGATGGCAGCGCTGTCCTGGTCGAGGTCGGGTGGAGCGGTCCGGTACGTCGCGGGGGTGCGGGAGAAGGTGATGGGGTTGCGAATGGTGGGCACCGCCCGGTCGCCGCGGCCGACCAGGACGCTGGGCTCCAGCCCGATCCGCGTGGCGAACTCGACACCTCCGCCAACGTCCAGGATCGGTGCGCACGGCACGTGCAGCGGGCTGAGGATGTCGAACCACTCCTGCGCGGTCTTGGAGGCCAGCCGCGCTGTCAGCATCGGGCGGAGTTCGTCTCGGTGCGCGCTGCGCTCCGCGTTGGACGCGAAGCGGGTGTCCGCGGCCAGCTGCGGCAACCCGACGGCGTCGCAGAACGTGGCGAACTGCACGTCGTTGCCGATCGCGAGGATGAGCTCCCCGTCGCCGGTCGGAAACGGCGCGTACGGGTAGATGCTCGGGTGGTCGTTGCCCATCCGGGTCGGGGACTGCCCGGTGAGCAAGAACCCACCGGTCTGGTTGACCATGCCCGACAGTGCGGAGGACAGCAGGTTCACCTCGACATGCTGGCCCTCCCCTGAATGCTGGCGGTGGTAGAGGGCGGACGTGATCGCGACACAGGTGTGCAAGCCGGCGATCACATCGAACACTGCGATTCCCGAGCGGAACCCCTCGGTGTCCGGCGCCCCGGTCACGCTCATCAGTCCGGACAGCGCCTGTGCCAGCAGGTCGTAGCCGGCAAGCCCGGCGCCTCCCGCGGTGCCGAACCCGGTGATCGACGCGTAGATCACCCCGGGGTTCTCCCGCGCGACCGACTCATAGTCCAGGCCGAATCGCCGCAGACCGCCCGGTTTGAAGTTCTCCGTCAGCACATCGGCTCGCGACGCCAGCCGCTGCGCGAGGACCAGGTCGTCCGGGTCGCGAAAGTCGAGCATGACAGACTTCTTGTTCCGGTTGATGGAGAGGAAGTAGGTCGACTCGCCCCGGTACTCGGGCGGCCGCCAGCCGCGTGTCTCATCTCCCAGTGGACTCTCCACCTTGATCACGGTCGCACCGAGATCCGCGAGCAGCATCGTGCAGTACGGGCCCGCCAGAACCCTGCCGAAGTCGGCGATCAGGAGACCGGCGAACGGCCCGCTGGTCACGTCCTGCGTCATCCGGTCATCCGGGAGCGAGCTCTTCGTCATCGGAAACACCTCAATCGTTGTGTCCGCCCAGACTCCCAGCACTCGTTTATGTCCGTCCAATACCCGATCGGATGCATACTGATGCGGCGTTCGCATGAAAGGGTGACTGTTCCACAACGGAACACTCGAGCCTGCCGTCGGCAGGCCAGCCTCGGTGTCAAGAGGCGACGGTGCCGATAGCGGCCTGCGACTGTACGTGATCAGCAATGAGGCTAAGGAGAACAACTCATGAGTAGCAGGCTTGCAGGCAAGGTCGCGATCGTCACCGGCGCCGCGAACGGGATGGGGCGCGCTCATGTGCACCGTCTTGCCAAGGAAGGGGCGACCGTCCTCGCCACCGACGTCGACGCGGGCGGGCTCGAGCAGACCGTCGCCGAGGCGAACCGTGACGGCGGGACGGTCGTGGCGCTGGAGCAGGACGTCACGGTCGCGGCGAGATGGGACGAGATCGTGGCCGATGCCGAGCAGCGTTTCGGTCGTCTCGACATCTTGGTGAACAACGCGGGGATACTCATCCTGAAGCCCGTCGACGAGACGACAGAGGAGGAGTGGGATCTGATCTTCCGCATCAACGCTAAGGGCGTCTTCCTGGGCACGAAGGCCGTGGCACCCGCTCTGACCCGCGCAGGCGGCGGATCGATCGTGAACATCTCCTCCATCTACGGCATCATCGGTGCGCCGAGCGCCGCCGCATATGAGGCGTCCAAGGGCGCCGTCCGGCTGCTGACCAAGGCGAGCGCCGTGGACCTGGCGAAATACGGCATCCGGGTGAACTCCGTTCATCCCGGTGTCATCGCCACCCCCATGACCACCGGGCTGCTGGCGACGCCGGAGTCGACGAAGGCGGTGCTGTCCACGACGATCCTCGACCGGCCGGGTCAGCCGGAAGAGGTCTCGAATGTCGTGCTCTTCCTCGCCTCCGACGAGGCATCCTTCGTGACCGGCGCCGAGTACGTCGTGGACGGCGGCTACACCGCACAGTGATCCCCGGTCGGCCGGGGAATCTGCATGTCCCCGGCCGACCCATCCCGATTGCGCGTCAATCGACATCGATTCAGTACCGGACGTGCAATAATCTTCGGATGGATCTGCAGCAGCTGCGCGCCTTCCTCGCTGTCGCCGATGAACTGCATTTCGGGCGCGCCGCAGAGCGCCTCCACATGGCGCAACCGCCGATCAGCCGCGGCATCCAGCAGCTGGAGCGGGAATTGGGCGCGCGATTGTTCGAACGGAGCACTCGCAAGGTCACGCTGACCTCCGTCGGAGAGGCGCTGATCGCACCCGCCCAGGAGGTGCTGGACGCCCTGGATCGGGTGAGCAGAGTCGCCCGGGCGGCCGGAACGGGCGAGATCGGCCACGTCAGGCTGGCGTATGCGGGCGCGTCCTCCAACGTGATGGTCGGACAGCTCACCCGCGCCGTCAACCAGAACCACCCGGGCATCCACCTCGAACTGCTCAGTCAGCACTTCGCCCAGCCTGCGATGCAACTGCTGACCCGTGGCGACATCGATATCGCACTCGGCCGATGGGATCACATTCCCGCCATCGTGCGCACCCGCGTGATCGCCATCGAGGAACTGGTCATCGCCGTCCCTGAGACCCACCGCCTCGCCGACGCCGATGCCGTGTCGATCGCGCAGTTCGAGGGGGAACCGTTCGTATCGCTGCAGCCCCAGACCGGGACGCTACTGCTGGAAAGGCTTCGGCAGATGAGCAGAGCGGCCGGGTTCAACGCGGACGTCGTCCAGCACGCACCGGACTCATGGACGCTGATGTCACTCGTCTCCGCCGAGATCGGCTGCTCATTGACCCTATCCTCCGTGATCGACAGCATCGCCGACCCGCACCTGCGCTTCCTACGCCTCACCGACGACGCTCCACCCGTCGAACTGCGGATGGCCTGGCTGCGCGACAGCGACGATCGCGCGCTGCACGCCGTGCTCCGGCTGTCCGAATCCGTCCTCCCGACCCCGCAGACATAGATGCCCCCGCCCATCGCACATCCATGCACAGCCGGCACATGAGAGGGCTTGATTGATACTAGGACTGCAATAGCGACCGGTTGGTTCGGTATTGGACTTCCGCTCGGGCGCGATGCGACGCTGACAGTGCGCAAGAAGGCCGCGTCCCTCTCAATTCTCGGCCCGCCCGGTGGGCGCTGAGAGGACGGTTTGCCGGCTCCGGCGCACGCCGCCGCGAACGGGAGGATCCAACATATGAGCGCCTACGCCACCATCAACCCCGCCACGGGGCAGCGTGTCGCCGAATACCCCCTCATCGGCGACGCCGAGGTGCAGGAGATCATCGGCCGGTCGTATACGACGTACACCACCTTCCGGTCGGTGCCGCTGTCCGAACGAACCCGCTTGCTGCAGCGCGCTGCCGACCTGTACCGGGAGCGCAGCGACGAACTCGCCGCGATCATCACGCTGGAGATGGGCAAGCCGATCGCGCAGTCCCGCGGCGAGGTCGCGCTGGTCGCGTCGATCTACGAGTACTACGCCCAGAACGCGGCGAAGTTCCTCGCAGACGAGCAGCTGGAGATCGCGGGGGGCGGCGAGGCGCTCGTGCGCACCGAGCCCATCGGCCCACTGCTGGGCGTGATGCCCTGGAACTACCCCTACTATCAGGTCGCCAGATTCGCCGCCCCGAACCTGGCGCTCGGCAACACCATCATCCTCAAACACGCCCGCAACTGCCCGCAGTCGGCGCTGGCGATCGAGAAGGTCTTCCACGACGCGGGCTTCCCGCGCGACGCGTACATCAACGCCTTCGTCGACAGCCGGCAGGTGGCGGACATCATCGCCGACCCGCGCGTGCAAGGGGTCTCCCTGACCGGGTCCGAGAAGGCCGGCTCGGCGGTCGGCGAGGTCGCCGGCCGGCACATGAAGAAGTACGTCCTCGAGCTCGGTGGCTCCGACCCGTTCATCGTCCTCGACGATGCCGACATCGACCAGGCCGTCTCGGCGGCGGTCACCGGGCGAGTCGCCAACGGCGGTCAGGCCTGCACCGCCTCGAAACGGTTCATCGTCGTGGATGCCGTCTACCAGGAGTTCCTCGGCAAGTTCACCGCCTCGATGGCCGCCATCCACGCCGCCGACCCCACCGACCCCGACACGTTCCTCGGCCCTCTGTCGTCCGAGGCCACGCTGGAGGATCTCGCGGAGCTCGTCGACGACGCGATCGCCAAGGGTGCGACCGTCGCCACCGGCGGGCACCGGCTGGACGGGCCCGGGGCGTACTACCCGCCGACGGTCCTCACCGGCGTCACGCCACAGATGCGGGCCTACAGCGAGGAGCTGTTCGGCCCCGCCGCGGTCGTCTACAGGGTGCCCTCAGCCGACAGCGCCGTGGACCTCGCGAACGCGTCCCCGTTCGGTCTTGCAGGAACGGTCTTCAGCGACGACCTGGACAAGGCCAAGAAGCTGGCGGAACGACTCGACACCGGCATGGTGTGGATCAACAGCACGAGCCGCAGCGCCCCCGACCTGCCGTTCGGCGGCGTCAAGCGCTCCGGCGTCGGCCGCGAGCTCGCGAAGTTCGGCATCAACGAGTTCGCGAACAAGAAGCTCATCCGCACCCCGCAGCTGTGAGCGCCAGCTCACGCCGCCTCGAGCGCCGTCTCAGCCTCGCACCGTCGACGGCTGAGTCCTGGCACGCAGTCTCCCGAGGCGGCCGTCGCCGGACACCAGTATCCGGCCCGCCAGCGACCGGCCCGCAACCCGCGGGTGCTCGGGATCCCCGCGTCCGGCCCGGTACAGCCGTGTCATCGAGGTAAGCCGTTCGGACAGCGCGCCGTGGTGCGACAGCGCTGGCGGTGACCGGGCCGCCGGTGCACTCCGCGTGGTCGGGTGTGTCAGATCCGGACATGGCCCGTCCGGCGTCGCGTCGGAAGGTGAGATGACCTGCATCGGGGCAGGCACTCACATCAAGGGAGATGGCATGACAACCACCCACACCGCCGAACTGGACGTCCTGGTCATCGGCGCCGGCTTCGCCGGCATCTACCAGCTGGACCGGCTCCGGGATCTCGGCTACAACGTGCAGCTCTGGGAGGCCGGCGCAGGCCCGGGCGGCATCTGGTACTGGAACTGCTACCCCGGCGCCCGCGTCGACAGCGAGGGCGCGATCTACCAGTTCGCGTACAAGGAGCTGTGGAAGAACTGGCGCTACCGCGAGCTCTTCCCCGGCTGGGCTGAGATGCGCGACTACTTCCGGTACGTCGTCGACGCCCTCGACCTGGACCGCAGCATCTCGTACAACCGCCGCGTGGTCTCCGCGGTCTTCGATGAGACCAACCACCGCTGGGTGGTGCAGGCCGAGGACGGGTCGACCGTCCGGGCGCGGTTCCTGGTGCCCTGCACCGGATTCGGCTCCAGCCCCCACTACCCCGACTACCCCGGCATCGCCGACGGCGCGTTCACGGGCGAGGCGGGCATCCACCACACCGCCCGGTGGCCGCAGGGCGACATCGACATGACGGGGCTGCGGGTCGCGGTCATCGGCACCGGCGCAAGTGGTGTGCAAGTGGCCCAGGAAGCGGCGAAGGTCGCGTCCGAGGTGTACGTGTTCCAGCGCACCCCCAACACGGCGTTCCCGATGAAGCAGAAGCAGCTGACCGATGCGGAACAAGACGAACTGCAGGTCGACATCGGGGAGCGCCTCGCACGCCGACTGACGACCTTCGCGGGATTCGACTACGACTTCATCCCGGAGAACGCCGCCGATCTCGATCCCGACACCCGCACCCAGCGTTACGAAGCACTTTGGGAGCACGGCGGATTCCGGTTCTGGCTGGCCACCTTCCAGGACATCCTCGTGGACCCAAAGGCCAACGACACCGCCTACGCCTTCTGGCGCGACAGAGTGCGGGCCCGGGTCAAGGATCCGATCGTGGCCGCCAAGCTCGCGCCCACAGAGCCGATCCATCCCTTCGGCGTCAAGCGCCCGTCGCTGGAGCAGACGTACTTCGACATCTTCAATCAAGACAACGTGCACCTGGTCGACCAGTACGAGACCCCGATCGCCGAGATCACCTCGAAGGGTGTCCGTACGAGCGACGCCGAGTACGAGGTCGACCTCGTCGTGCTCGCCACCGGCTTCGACAGCGTCACCGGCGGGCTGACGGCGATCGACATCCGCGGCGTGGGCGGCCAGAGCCTCAAGGAGAAGTGGGAAGACGGCTTCGCCAACCACCTCGGGGTGACCACGAAGGGCTTCCCCAACCTGCTGTTCGCGTACGGCCCCGGCAGCCCCGCGGCGTTCTGCAACGGCCCCACGTGCGCGGAGGCGCAGGGCGAGCGAATCGTGCAGGCCATCGAGTATGTGACCCGAGGCGGTCACAGCCGCATCGAGTCCACCGACGAGGCCGACGAACGATGGCGGCAACTGGAGGAAGACATCGTCAACGCGAGCCTCTTCCCGCAGGGCAAATCCTGGTACATGGGCGACAACATCCCCGGGAAGAAGCGTCAGATGCTCCTCTACACCGGGGGGCTGACCAGCTACCTCGGTGAATGGGAGTCCTCCGTCCAGGCCGACTACGCCGGATTCACCATCTCCTGAGCCTCGCCGGCTCACGACCACGCATCTCGAACGAAAACTGGGAAGACAACGAAATGACAAGCACCGAATCGCTGTACCTCCGCGACCTCTACGCCGAATGGTTCCAGCGGATGGCCGACATGGACGTCCCGACCGTCAAAGACCTCTTCGAGGAATGGCACCTCCCGGCCATCGAGCCCACAGGCGTCACCTACGAAGAAGTCAGCGCCGGCGGCGTTCCCGCGATCTGGGCCAACCCGGTCGACGCTGCCGCCGACCGGGTGATCGTCTACACCCACGGTGGCGGCTTCGTCGCCGGATCGTCCTACAGCCACCGCAAGCTCGCCGCGCACCTGGCCAAAGCCGCCGGGATCAGAGCGCTCGTGGTGAACTACCGCCGCGCCCCGGAGCACAAGTATCCGTCTCAGCTCGACGACACCGAGGCCGTGCACCTCTGGCTGCACCAGGAAGGGTTCGAGCCGCGACACATCGCCGCCGGCGGCGACTCGGCCGGCGGGAACCTCGCGGTCACCACGAGCCGGCGCCTCCTGACCCACGGCCACCCGCAACCGGCCGCTGCGATCGCGTTCTCCCCGTGGATCGACATGGAGCTGAATGGCGAGTCCCTGGACACCAACGACGAGACCGATGTGCTCGTCAAACGCGGAGTGCTCGAGACGATGATCGCCCTGTTCCTGGAGGGCGCGGGCAGCCCGACCGATCCCTTCGTCAACCCCCTCTACCAGGACTTCACCGGGGCGCCGCCGACCTTCATCGCCGTCAGCGGCACGGAGACGCTGTACAGCGACTCCGACCGACTCGCAGCCCACCTGCGCGGCGCAGGCGTGAACGTCGAGCTGCTAGTCGAACCGGGCCAGCAGCACGTCTATCCGAGCCTGGCAGGTCGCGCACCGGAAGCCGACACGGCAATCGCGAAAGCCGCCGCCTGGCTGCGTCCACACCTCGGGCTGTAACAGCACCAGGTCGTGCAGGGCGGCGCGCAACGCACCGCCGCCCTGCACGAGCCACAGCCATGGACGGCCCCGACGTGCTCACGCAGGGCGAGCACTTGGACGGTGGGGTCGGCGCCGTGAGGAACCCACGCGGGCTGCCAGGCCACGGTGTCAGGACGATGCTGGCCCTAGGCCTGGACGAAGCGCGTCAGGACAGAAGCCGAGGCGATGGCCGTCAGGCCAGACGCACCCTCCGCGGTAGCCCGCCACTCCCGGTACGCTTGATCGGCATCCAACGACGACCACCGCTCAAGCAGCAGAAGATGCGCGCTGTCACTGACGTCGACGAGTACGTCGACGCCTAAACACCCTGGAAACGCCCGGGTAGCCACCAAGACATCCTCGACGAACTCCCTGGCGCCGGGAACCGACTCCGGTTTGATCCGAAGATCCAGCAAAGCGACAACAGCCACGGACGTCTCCTTAGAACCGCTTGGTTTCAACCTAGACTCCGCGCGTCGCCTCGTGTGCCCAAGACAATCCGCCCCGGTGTCCTGATTCCGTAACCGGTTGAACGCGCCAACGGACAAGACGTCCTCATCCGGGCAACTACGCATTCGTATACGGGCCAGGATCGTGGTGTGGTACCGGCAGGCAATGTCGGGCCGCGAAGTGGCCTTCGCGCTGGGCGATGGTGCGATCGCCGAACGAAACCGCGCCGCAGCGCTGGAACTTCCCTCGGAGGCGGTCGTCTCTTGCAGCCCGTGCTTGAGGAGGACCCCGCACAGCCCAGGATCGACGCCGAACTGGATGCGAAGTATGCATCCTCGCCGTCGTCGATCGCGCAGATGAAGTCTCCTGGCGCCATGGCCACCACGCTGCGCGTCGTCGCAGCAGCCTGACGGGCGCGGGCCGACATGGTCAGCGGCAACGCTTTCCTGCAGGAGCGCACTGTGGACGGCCCCGACGCGCACTCGCAGCGGGCGAGCACTTGGGCGGGCTCCCCGCGCCCCACCCCCTTCCCGCGCAGACAACTGCTTGTCGGCGGCGAGTCCCCCGGACCTATGGCTGTCAACTCGGTCCGTAGCGCACACCTTCCTTGATCCGTACCGCACCTTCACAGCTGCCGGACATCGAGATCGACGCCGTACTGAAGCAGGCGCCGGTAGAGCGTGGAGCGGGACAACCCCAAGTCACGGGCAGCGGCCTTCTTCGAGCCGGTCGCGGCGAGCGCATCCAAGATCGCCATGAGCTCCGCCCGCTCCAGGCGAGTCAACGGCCGGTGCGGGATGAAGCGCCGCAACCCCACGGGGATATGCTCCACGTCCAGCGGTGAGTCACCGGGGTTGTCTCGTGTCATGGCGGAGACGATCTGTTCGAGTTCACGGATATTCCCTGGCCACAGGGCGCGTTGCAGCACGCGCACGGCGGCGTCGGTGATGTCACGCCCGGCCGCGAGGTGACGGGCCAATACCGGGATATCGCTTGCGCGCTCGCGCAGCGCCGGCACGGGGACGGTGACCACGTCCACGTCCGGGAGCAGTCCGGGGCCCCAGCCCGGCTCGGTGGCGAAGGTCAGGAACACTCGCTTACCCGACTCCACGGCATCACGCACCACCGCGGCATACGACGGCGCGGACGCGGCGCCGGGGGAATTGACATGGCGGAAGATCACGGCCTCCGAGAGGTCGGTTCGGTTCTTCAGCTCCGCCTGCAGGTGCCGCGCCTCCTCGACGGCGCAGTCGATGGTTGTCGCCTGCATTCCGGCCGCGTGCGCTCCCGCCAGCGCGAGCGCATGCTTCCCGCTGCCAGGCTCACCGACCAGCGCTGTCACGACCTGCGGCGATGCCGTCGCCGTCATCTGATAGGCGGCGAGGAAATCTTGATGCGCACCTACCAGCCCGACATCGCTCGCCGGGAGGGCGTGATCGGTGCCGTGAGGAACACGACTGGCCACGTGTCGTTCGGTCGCCGCCATCCTGAAGACGGCGCCCACGGTGTGGCCGTCGACATCGGCGTAGGACGTGCTGGTGATACCCGCATCGGCGCCGTCTGCTTCGGCCGAGCGCGCTTGAGACGTGGCCCAGAGCGCACGGTCGCGAAGACGTTTGAGATCCGAGGACCACAGCAGCTGGGCGGCGGCAGCGTTTGAGATCACGAGCCGTTCGCCGATCGCCACGACCGCCCCTCGGGTTCGAGACGTCTCCTCGAGATAGTGATCGAGCAATCGGTGCTCGCCGCGGAAGCGCTGGCGGCGCAGTTCGGCCTCGATCGCCTTCGCAAGCTGCCGCGCCAGCAGCCCCCCGGCCGCCTCGCCACCGGAATCCGCCGACGTGGTCACATCAATGACACCGACGACCCGCTTCGAGACGCCGTCCGTGATTGGCGCCCCGATGCAGCTGAACTCGACGAAACCATCGATGAAGTGCTCGTGACCACCGACCTTCACAAGCTGCCCAGTCTCGATCGGCGTGCCCAGCCCGTTGGTGCCGCAGACCTCCTCGGAGAACACGAACCCGGGCGCCATGTCGACCCGATCCAGCAGGCGCGTCAAACGCCTGTCGCCGGTCCGGCGATCGATGACCCGAGCATCACTATCCGCCAGGATCACGCTGACGTCGAGCTCTCCGAGATCCTCCATGACCGCATCCAACACGCGTCCCGCTGCCCGCATGAGCCGGGACCGCGAACCCTCGAACCCGACGAAGCGTCCGCCGGCGCTCGGCTCCACCCCCCACGCCCGGGAACGCAACCAAGACATCTGGATCTCCTGGCGCACACCAAGAGTGATGCGGCCGGACGACTCAAAGAAGTGCTCGCGCGCCCGGGCCACGCTACCTGAACTGGCATCCACGGTCACAACCCACCCAAGGGGACCCACCTTCGCAGCGCCCTCGCTGCCTCCGTCACCTCTGCCGGATGCTTGACTCTACGCCGACTGGAGGACGGAAACATGCCCGTGGCGATACCAGACCAAGACCCCACTATTGCGAATCACGCATCAACCGCCCTCTCGACCATGCCCACGATGGCCACGATCAGGGGCCCGAGGTGACGTCTGCTTCCATGACCCCATGAGTATCAATCCCTCTGTCATTTGGTATTGGAGAGAATCACCGCGTGGTGAAAGCCTGGAGTCCACTGGGCGTACATCAACGACGAGGACAACCATGCACGCGTTCGCGATCTTCCAAGACGATCACACCGTCACCGACGTGGAGCTGCCCACCCCGGCACCCACAGGCACCGAGGTGCTGCTGCGAGTGGTCCGCTCCGGGGTGTGCCACACCGACACGCACCTGCGTGAGGGCTACTACGACCTCGGCAGCCGGGGACGTCTGAATCTGATCGACCGGGGCGTGACCTACCCGCTCGTGCTCGGCCACGAAGTCGTCGGCGTGGTCGAGGCATTCGGTGATGAGGCGGACGGTGTCACTGTTGGCGATCATCGCCTCGTCTACCCGTGGATCGGCGATGGGACCTGCGACGCGTGCCGTGCCGGTCACGAGAACCTCTGCCCGTCCCCGCGCAACCTGGGGGTGGCCCGTCATGGCGGCTACGCCGAATACATCCTTGTCCCGCACCCCCGCTACCTCTTGGACGTCGCGGGACTCGACGAACGGTGGGCGGCCACGCTCGCCTGCTCCGGCCTGACCGCATACAGCGCGGCGCGCAAGGCGCTTCCGGCCACGGCATCCGACCCTATCGTGGTCATCGGGGTCGGCGGGGTCGGGCTGATGGCGATCGCGACACTGCGCGCCCTCGGCCATGAAGCCGTCATCGCCGTGGACGTGCAGGAACGAAACCTGGAACTGGCGCGACAGCTCGGGGCGACCACCACGATCTCGGCCGCCCAGGACGATCTGGGCGCCGCCCTCGTCTCCGGCGCAGGCGGCCCGGTCGCGGCGATCGTCGACTTCGTCAACAACTCTTCCACCGCTCCGGCCGCGTTCGCGGCGCTGCGCAAGGGAGGAACGATGGTGCAGGTCGGGTTGTTCGGCGGCGAGCTCGTGGTTCCCACCGCGCTGCTCACCCTGAAGATCATCACCATCCAGGGAAGCTTCGTCGGTTCCCTCGGAGAACTCGAGGAACTCGTCGAGCTGGCACGGCGCGGTGCGCTCCCGCACATCCCGATCATCGACGGTCAGTTCACAGCTTCGTCGGTTCAGGAGTCGCTGGACCGCCTCGCCGCTGGGGGCGTGCCCGGCCGTATCGTCCTCAGCGCCTGAACCGCCGCCGGCAACCGCCCGGCGAGATCCTCGTGATGCCGCACCACATGCTGCGCCTCTTGCGAGGGACGAGCAGGCCCGACGTTGCTGCGACTCTGACGACGAGCTCTCCGAGGACGGCGCGTGAGGCGGGCCCACGGTTCGCCCAGGATGCGTCCGGATCGATCACCCACCTACGCGTAGTCGAAGAAGCCGCGTCCGGTCTTGCGCCCCAGTTCCCCTGCGGCGACCTTGTCGCGGAGGATCCGCGGGGGCGCGAATCGCTCGCCCAGGGTCTCGTGAAGGTATTCCGCGATCCCCAGACGAACGTCCAGTCCCACCAGGTCTGACGTGCGCAGTGGCCCAGCGGCGTGCCGGTATCCGAGGACCATCGCCTTGTCGATGTCCTCTGCGCTCGCCACGCCCTCCTCGACCATGCGCATCGCCTCCAGCGCGATCGCCACGCCCAGTCGCGAGCTCGCGAAACCGGGCGCATCGTTGACGACGATCGGGGTCTTTCCGAGCGCGGTCACCCACTGTCCGGCTTGCCGCCGAAGGTCCGGGTCTGTCGACGGCGTCAGCACGATCTCGACAAGCGCCGAAGGGGGCACGGGATTGAAGAAGTGCAGCCCGCACAGTTGTCCTGGACGGGCAAGCTGCCCGCCGAGGCCCGTCACCGACAGCGATGACGTGTTCGTGGCCAGCCATGCGGACTCGCTCACGACCCGCTCCGCTGTCTGCAGCGCTTCGACCTTGAGACGGAAGACCTCGGGCACGGCTTCGACCACGAGGTCCGCATTCTGAAGCGCCTGGAAGTCGACACTGACGTCGATCCATCCTGTCACGGCATCCGCGTCCACCGAGGCATCCCTCTCAGCGGCCTTCCGGAGCCCATCCGCCAGCCGTGCGCGGGCCGACTGCGCCGACGCCTGGTCACGCTCGATCACTGTGACCTGCGCGCCCGCCTGGGCGAACACCTGAGCGATGCCAGCGCCCATGCGGCCGCCGCCGATCACGCCGACCGTGGGAGGAACGGTGTTCATCGGGTCTCCTGGGGGCGGTCAAGGAATCGGGTCATGAGCTGCGTCTTCGCCTCTGACTCGAAGAGGATGGCCTGCGCGAGCTCGTCGACAAGAGGGTGCGCATCCCGCGGGGCGGCGAGCACGCGCTTGGTGATGCGGATGGCCAGCGGGTCCTGCGCGGCGATGCGGTCGGCGAGAGCATCGGCTGCCGCCAGCAGCTGTTCGGGTTCGTGGACGGCAGCGACCAGGCCGCACCGTAGCGCCTCTTCGGCATTCAACCGGCGGCCGGTGAAGAGGATCTCCTTGGCCAGCGGTTCACCGACCAGTTCGGCGAGCCGCCACGTCGCCCCCGCCGCGGCGAGGATGCCGATGGCCGTCTCCGGATTGCCGAACACGACCCGGGTCGACGCGATGCGGATGTCTGCCGCGTAGGCGAGCTCGGCTCCCCCGCCGATCGCGAAGCCGTCCACCGCGGCGATCACCGGCATCGGCAGGCGCGCGATGCGGGCGAACAGCCCGGAATTGATCCCCGTCAGCGCCTCGTCGCGTCCGCGTTCGAGAAGCTGCCTGATGTCGGCCCCGGCGGCGAAGACGCCCCGCTCGGGGGTTGCGGATCCGGTGAGGATCAGAATGCGGGGTTCCCGTTCCAGACGCGCACAGACCGTGTGAAGCTCGTCGACCATCTCTTCGTTGATGGCGTTGCGCACCTCGGGGCGGTGCAGCTCGACGCGCAGTCGATCCGCACTCTCGTGGAGTATCAGGGTGGTCACTGCTCCAGGCTCCCATCGCGGATCAATACACGTCCAATACCCGATGAGCCCGCGTCCCATGCGTCAGTGATATCAATCTGCGTCGTTACGGCGTCAAGGTGCTCTGCGCGTCGAACCCGTACATCCGCAGCTTCCGGTATAGCGTGGTGCGCCCGATCCCGAGGATCTCTGCGGCCTTGGACCGGTTGCCGCCGGCTTCCCGAAGGGCGGTGTCTATCGCGCGGTACTCGGATGCGGCAAGTCCTCGCAGCTGGCGGGCACGGGTGCGCATCTCCGCGGGCAGAAGGTCCGCGTCGAGCATCGAACCGGCAGCGTGATGCGCCGCCAGCGTCGAGATCAGCCCCCGCAACTCCGGGACACCCCCGGGCCAGTCCCACCGGGCCAGTGCTTGAACGAGCGCTGGACTCAGACTCGCCGAGTGCTCTTCGGCCAGTCGTCGCGCCAGGCCGACCACGCGGTCTGGGTCATCGTGTAGCGGGGGCAGATCGACGCGGGGAACCTCGCGGCCGAGCAGATCACCGACCGCGGTCCCTGGAACGGCGTCGCAGACGCAGAACACCAATCGGGCGGAACGGATGGGATCTGCCGCAGAGATCAGCTGCTGCAAGGACAACATGTCGCTGCCACTCAGCATTTCGGCGCCGCGGATGATCACCGACATCCCGCTGCTCAGCGCCTGGGCCGCCGACCGGATCGCCCCGGTGCCACGCAGCGCGAGGGCCTCGAGGAGGATCGGGTCGCGTCGGTCGCGATCGCGCAGCCATATCTGGGCGAGAAGGGTCTTGCCACTGTCACGAGGGCCATGAATCCCGACAATGCCGGTGCGTCGTCCGAGCGCTTCCAGGTGCGCGGTAAGGCTGGAAAGCCCGGTCTGCTCAGCGCGCCCGGCCGGTGCTGCGTGATCCCCTGGCAGTTCGACGAGGTATACGCGTTCACCGCCGCGGGCGCTGATGCGGCGGGCGGTGCTCAGCTGGCCCGCGAGCATGACGGACGTGACATCGTCCTGCCAGTTGTGCGCCTGCAGCTCGTCCCACAGCGTCACGTATCGTTCCTCCGAGAGCAGGGGCAGCGCACCCGTCGATGCGAGAACACCCCCTCGGCCGACGGCCAGCACAGGATGCCGGGCGGTGCCGTCCGCGAATCGTGCCAGCAGCGCCTGCAACTCCGGCGGGACGGTGTTCAGCAGCGCACCCCGCACGTCCAGGGCGGCCTGTTTCGCGATAGCCAGCATGGTCGGGTGCGATGCGGCAGCCGGGGCGGCGAGGGCGACGGAACCGACGACGCGGTGCGAGAGCGGGTCGTAGATCGGGGCACCGGCGCAGGCCAGAGCCTGCAGCCGGTCGTTGACGTGCTCCGCTCCGCGCACGAACACCGCCGACTTCTCCTCCATCGCCGTGCCAAGTCCGTTGGTGCCCAGCGCTGACTCCGAGAAGTCGAAGCCTTCGGCGGCGGAGACCTTATCGAGGCGGCGTGCGTGACTGGGGTCACCGACGTTGCGAGCGATCACACGCCCAGACCGGTCGCTGACCAGCAGCGCCACGCGCATGTCCGTGAGCGATTCCGCCCACCGCGCGAGCACGACCTGCGCGGTGTCCCGGAGGCGCCCCGCATGCCCGGAGAAGGGGTGGTAAGCGGGTGTCGCGGTCGGATCGTACCCGCCGGGTGCGGTGAACGAGCGGCGCCAGCTGCGCTCGATCTCGGGTGGGACGTCCAGCGTGCGCGGCGCCAAGCCGTCGGCGCCGACGCCGGCCTCGAGAAGCTGCTCACGGGCCCGCCGCACGCTCGCGGCCGAGTAGGTGTCGATGGACATGACCGGAACCTCGCGTCACTGCAAGTGGTGTCTCCAGTATCCGCCCACTATTGGGACTCGCCAATACCTAGTCTGCGGTAGATTGATGCGCTTGATGCATCGGTACGCGGTGATGGGGAAGGCGGTCTCGTTCGTAGGTAATGTCGGTGTAGCCGTGTGGGACGGGGTGACCGTGGTCGTCGAGGCCGACGAAGACGATCTTCTCGATCGCGAGGATGCGGTCGCGGGTGATCATGTTCCGCACCTCGGCGCGCATGGTGAGCGAGGTGCGACCGAATGCGATGGCACGCAACCCCATCTCGATGAGGTCGCCCTGCTGCGCGGAACTGACGAAGTCGATCTCCGAGATGTACTTGGTGACCGCGCGCGGGTTGCCGAGCTGGATGATGGCATAGATCGCCGCTTCTTCGTCGATCCAGCGCAGCAGGCTGCCGCCGAACAGAGTGCCGTGTGCGTTCAGGTCCTCGGGGCGGACCCATCGGCGTGATCGGAAGGTGATGTCGTCTGACATGGAGTACTCACAAGCACAATCGTGGGCCGGGACTCGTGCCCGGCCCACGATTTCAGCCGCTCAGACCGCGACGGGCTGCCCGATGGCGAACCCTTCGAAGTCCTTCGCCTGGATCTCGGACAGGATGCCACGGTAGGCGCCCAGCCCGCCGAGGTAGAACATGACGGCGTGCTTCTTGCCGGGGATGTTGGCTCCGAAGATCCAGGAGTCCGTCTTGGGGAACAGGGTGTAGTTGGCGATCGTGGTGCAGGTTTCGGTCCAGGAGTCCTCGCCCTGCTGCGTCGCCTCGATCAGGCCGTCGGCCTGTTCGGCCTCGGAGACGAGCGTGGTGATGAACTCGACCTGCGCCTCGATGCTGGGCACCAGATTCGTGAAGGGGCCGTTGGGCCCGAGGATCATGAACATGTTGGGGAACCCGGCGGTCATGATGCCGAGGAAGCTGGCGGGCGCATCCGCCCAGTGCTCGTCGACGCTGATCCCGTCCCGGCCGCGGATGTCGATGCGGCGGTAGTTGCCGTCGACCGCGTCGAACCCGGTAGCCAGCACCAGCACGTCCAATTCGTGTTCCACCCCGTCGGCGGTCTTGACGCCTCGCGGGGTGATCTCGATGATCGGGTTCTCCTTGATCGAGACCAGCTTCACGTTGTCACGGTTGTACACCTCGTAGTACTCGTGGTTGCACAGTGGACGCTTCGCGTACGGCTGCGTCGGGGTGAGCAGTCGCGCCGTCTCGGGGTCTTTGACGGTCTCGGCGATCTTGCGGCGGATGAACGCCGCAGCCGCCTCGTTCGCCTCGGGATCGACGGCGATGTCGTTGAACGTGCCGAACATGAAGTAGAAGCCGTTGCCGCGGTCCCAGGCCGCCTGGAACACCCGCTCGCGCTCGGCTTCGTCGACATCGGCGGCCGCGACAGTGGATTCCTCGAACCCGAACGCGACGCCGGAGTTGCGCACCTGGTCCCAGATCTCCGGGAAGCGGGCCTTGTAGTCCTCCACCTCACCCGGGCCGACTGGTCCGTTGCCGGAGGGGACGCTGTACTGCGCGGAGCGCTGGAACACGGTCAGTTGGGCCACCTGCGGCGCGGCGGCGACGATGAACTGGGTTCCGGTCGAGCCGGTCCCGATCACGCCGACCCGCTTGCCCTCGATGGACAGGTCGTCCGGCCATTCGGCAGTGTGCACGAGGCGGCCCTCGAAGGAGCCGATGCCGGGGATGTCGGGAATGTTGGTGGCTGCGAGCAGCCCCAGCGCCGTCACCACGTAGCGGGCGGTGAAGGTCTCGCCGGTGGACGTGCCGGCTGTCCAGGTGTTCGTCGCCTCGTCGAAGACGAGGGAGGTGACCTCGGTGTTGAGCTGGAAGTCCTTGCGCAGGTCGTACCGGTCGACGACGGTCTCGAGGTAGCGGAGGATGTCGGGCTGGTCGATGTACTTGCGCTGCCAGTCCCACTCCTGCAGGAACTCGTCGTCGAACGAGTAACGGTAGAAGGGGCTTTCCGTGTCGGACATCGCGCCCGGGTACCGGTTCCAGTACCACGTGCCGCCGATGCCGGCGCCCTTCTCGAAGCCACGTACCCGCAGGCCGAGCTTTTCGCGCAGCGTGTACAGCTGGTAGATGCCGCCGAACCCGGCGCCGACGACGATCGCGTCGAAGTCCGTGGCGTGTGTGGATGTCATGGGATACAACTCCTTCGTTGGATGGTGGTCGGTGTGCGCGGTGTCAGCGGCGGAGCCACTCGCCGATGGCCTTCAGCTCCGCATCCACCTCGGAGTCACGTCCGGCCAGGAACGGGTAGACGTGCTGCTGCCCCTCGGCGATGTTCACGGTGACATCGACACCGGCTGCCGATGCCCGCTCCGCGACGCGGGTGGCGTTGTCGACGAGGGACTCGACCGAACCGGCGTTGAGATACAGCGGGGGGAACCCCGTGAAGTCGGCATACAGCGGATTCGCGAGCGGCGCCGAGGGACTCGTGGACTCTCCCAGCACGCCGGCGATCATGCCCTCCAGCAACGGGACGGTGATCAGCGCGTCGGTGTCGTCGTTGGTGACCAGCGTCGCGCCGCTGTTCTCCATGTCCAGCCACGGGGAGAACGCGATGACGTGCCCCGGCTGCGGCAGGCCCCTCTCCTTCAGCGCCAGCGGGATGGCGATGGCGAGGTTGCCGCCCGCGGAGTCGCCGATGGTGGTAATGTCCTCCGGGCGGATCCCCCGCTCCCGCAGACCCTCGAAGGCGGCGACCCCGTCTTCGACCTGGGCCGGGTGCGGGTGCTCCGGCGCGCGGCGGTAGTCCAGCACGAACGCCGTGACGCCCGCGGCCTTCGCGACGTGGGCAGCGAGTTTGCGGTGGCTGGCCGCGGACCCGACCGCGAACCCGCCGCCGTGAGTGAAGAGGAGAACCTTGGACCGGTCGGCGCCGGCCGGGAACGCCCAGATGCCGGGCACGCCGCCCACGACCTCCTCTTTATACGTGACGTCTTCCGGTTCGACAGTCGGCTGGTGCCACTCGTCGAAGATGCTGCGGAATAGGCGCATGTCCAGCTCGTGACTGGTCATGAGCCCGGACCAGTCCAGGTACAGGTCACGCAGCGCGCTCGGGATGACAGCGGTGGGGGTGGCGGACGAGGGCATCGGAGAACTCCTTCGTTGTGATGCGCCCGGCATCGCCCGAACGGTGAGGCGAGCCGAGTAGGGTCACCACCTACCTTCGGCGACGATCCGAGGAACGCCGTGTGCCGATATGGAACAGTGCGTCGTGGCCTCACGCCTGGGAGCGCGAGACACGGTGCGACCGCAGGATGCCGCGCTGAAGTGAGTGGTCAGCGGCGGGCGGCAGGGCCGCCATTCCCCTCCTCGGGGCCGGCGATCCTCGCGATCCACCGGGTCATTTGCCGCAACGGTATGGCGGACACGTTTACAACGCCGTTCCGTGCGAGGGCGGACGCGTCAGCGTCCCGAGGTCAGCGCCCCATGATCTCGGTCGCGATGATCTCGGCCTGGGCGTCGTGGTTCCGTGGGGCGGTTCAGGTGAGGCTGGCGCCGCCGTCGACGGGAAGGGTCACGCCGGTGACGTATTCGTTGGTCATGAGGAAGTGGATGGCGTGAGCGATCTCTTCCGCTCGGCCGATGCGGCGCAGCGGAATCCTCGCCGATCGCTCGGCGATCGCCCGCTCCCGGTCTTCGTTGGATCTGGCGAACAGGGGCGTGTCGATGGTTCCTGGACGCACGACATTGACGCGGATGGGGGCGAGCTCGAGCGCCATGGCACGGCTGAACACTTCGGAGCCGCCGGCGGCGGCGCTGAAGACCGCTCCGCCGGGGCGCGGACGATCGACCCCGGTGCCGGTGCAGAACGTCAGCGATCCGGTCGTCATCCGCGGCGCGGCGTATTTGCACACGTAGACCGGCCCCCAGAACCGGGTGTCCACGGGGCTGCGCAGCGCGGCGATGTCCGTGGTGAGCAGAGCACCGAAGGCGAAGGTCCCCGCGAGGTTGACGACGTGATCCACCGACTCCAACGAGTCGAACAGCGCGCGCACCGCGTCCTCATCGGCGATGTCGAGGGCGACGGTGCGGATGTCACCGCCGATCTCGTCCCGGGCAGCGGTCAGGCGGTCCGGACTCCGCCCGGCGATGGTGACCTGCGCGCCGGCGTCGTGGGCGATCTTGGCGGTGGCGAGCCCGATTCCCGAGCTACCGCCGATGATCACGACTGCAGCGTTCTCGAGCGATGTCGTCACGATTTCTCCGTTCGAAGGGGCTGGGAGGCTGCAGCGCAACCCCCGGGGCAGCAGGGTGCCGGTTACGCGGACCGTGCTCGCCGTTCGCGGGCGACGGCCTCACGGACTGCGGGGATCACGTCGTTCGCGATGGCGTCGTACTGGCTGGTGTCATCGCCGGCGACGACGAATCCCGAGAATCCGAAGCCGAGCGCGAGCGTGACGAGCTGATCGATCCACTGCTCGGCCGGGCCGTGCAGCAGTCCGCGTGTCGGGGTCGCCTGGAGCTGGCCGACGACGTTGGCGAGCCTTCGCACCTCTCGTGGATCGCGGCCTGCGGCCTGCGCCGCGTCATCGATGCGGCGATGGGCATCGTCGATCTCGGGAGCGGTCATCCTGCCGAGGCTGAGCAGCCACCCGTCGGCGAGGCCGCCGACGAGCTCGAGCATGCGGGGTTTGAACGCGCCGACCCAGATCGAGACCTGGTGCGCCGGGGCCGGGCCCGGCCGGGCACCCGCGACGCGATAGTGCGTGCCGTCGAAGCGAACGCTCCCCGTCCCGTGCTGGCCCCAGAGCGCCCGGATGATCGGGATCGCCTCGCGGAGGGCGTCGACGGCCTGACCGGGGGTGAGCCGGGGTGCGCCGTACGCCTCGATCGCGTCCCAGAACGCACCGGCGCCCAGGCCGAGCTCGACCCTCCCGCCGCTGAGCCGGTCGATCGTCGCGATCTGCTTGGCGAGCATCGCGGGGGGACGCAGTGGAAGGTTCAGCACGTTGCCGGCGAATCGGACGTGCTCCGTTCGCGCTGCGAGATGCCCGATGAGAGTGACGGTGTCGAGGAATCCGGAGTTGTACGGATGGTCCTGGAGCGTCACGAGGTCCAAGCCCACCCGATCGGCCTCGCGAGCGGCGTGCTCCAGTTGGGGCAGCGCCGAGGCGGCCGGGGTGATGAAAGACCCGAAGATGAGGTCGTGGTCGTAGTCCATGGTTCTCCCGTCGAATCGGCGACACCTAATCGCCCTGCGGAGGCAGGGCTGCGACGAGCGGGTGGTCGAAGGGGAGAACACCGGTGCGCGCGGCGCCGCCGGGTACACCGATCTCGTGGAAGAACTCGACGTTCGCCGCGTAATAGTCCTGCCATTCGTCGGGCAGGTCGTCCTCGTAGAAGATCGCCTCGACCGGGCACACCGGCTCGCACGCCCCGCAGTCCACGCACTCGTCGGGGTTGATGTAGAGCATGCGCTCACCCTCGTAGATGCAGTCGACCGGGCACTCGGCAATGCAAGTGCGGTCCTTCACATCCACGCACGGCAGGGCGATCACATAGGTCACGGGCACCCCCTCTCTCAACGACGATGGCACTACGGCAACGCTAAAATCTCAAGTGAACTTGAGGTCAAATCGATGAGGAGGCACCATGCCACCCGCCCCGGAACCGGACGAGCTGCTGACGATCGGCGAGATGAGCCGCCGCACCGGGGTCGCCGTCTCGGCCCTCCGGTACTACGAGGAGCTGGGCTTGATCGCCTCGGAACGCACCTTCGGCAACCAGCGCCGCTATCCCCGGCACATGCTGCGCCGCGTGTCGCTGATCTCCGTCGCCAAGCGCCTGGGCATCCCGCTCACCGACGTGCAGGAGGCGTTCTCGTCGGTCCCGCTCGACCGCACACCGAGCCACGAGGACTGGCAGCGCTCCTCCCGCGCATGGAAGCGGCAGCTCGAAGAGCGTCGCCGCAGCATCGAAAGGCTGGAGCACGAACTCACCGGGTGCATCGGCTGCGGATGCCTCTCGATGAAGGCCTGCGCGCTCCTCAACCCCGGCGACGCCCTCGCAGCAACCGGGGCGGGGCCGAGGCGGCTGGAGGACCTTCCGGGCGACTGAGGGCCGATGGCGCCGTCGCGCAGGCCGCGTTTGACCTCAAGTCCGCTTGAGGTTCTAGCGTGAAGGCATACGCCCCGAAAGGACCCCGGATGAGCACGTACACGCTGCCCGAGCTGCCCTATGACTACTCGGCCCTCGAACCGCACATCTCCGCGACGATCATGGAGCTGCATCACGACAAGCATCACCAGGCATACGTCACCGGGGCGAACGCGGCGCTGGATCAGCTCGAGGAAGCCCGTGCCGCGGGAAGCTTCGCGAATGTCAACAAGCTCGAGAAGGACCTCGCCTTCAACCTCGGCGGGCATCTGAACCACAGTGTGTTCTGGCAGAACCTCTCTCCCGACGGCGGCGGCGAGCCCGAAGGCGAGCTCGCCGCCGCGATCGCCGACCATTTCGGCTCCTTCGACGCGTTCAAAGCCCACTTCACCGCGACCGCGCTCGGCGTGCAGGGCTCAGGCTGGGCCGTGCTCGCGTGGGACGCGCTCGGAGCGAAGCCGGTCGTGTTCCAGCTGTTCGACCAGCAAGGCAACGCGCCCCTCGGCGTCACCCCCCTGCTCCAGCTCGACGTCTGGGAACACGCCTACTACCTGGACTACAAGAACGTCCGCGCCGACTACGTCACGGCGTTCTGGAACATCGCCAACTGGCAAGACGTCGCGCAGCGCCTCGCCGCCGTCACCGCCTGAGCACCCTCATCATCCGGCCACACAGGCCCGCACCCGGCACGGTCGCCGTCCGCCCACAGGCGGGACGGCGATGCTCTGCTTTCCCCACCCGAATCGAGCCGCACCCATGTCTTCCCGCCCCGAGCACATCCCGCCCCTCTACGACAGCTTCGCGCTGTACGGCAGCGGGGTCACTCTCGTCGCCGTCCGAGACGTCCCGGGCGACCAGGACCGCTTCTTCATCGCAGCCTCCGTCCTCACGAGCTCCGTGAACCCGTTCACGATCGCTCTGTCCGTCGGCCAGGATCGCGATGCCCTCCCCCTCATCACGGCCGGTGCCCCGTGGGCCGTCTCGGTGCTCTCCGTGCACCACCTCCCGCTCGTGCGCCTGCTCACCGCCCGCACGACGCGCGCCGAGCGGCTCGACGCCCTCGGCGCCGCCGGTGCGGAGGTCTCCCCCGAAGGTCCGCTCTGGCTGCCCGACGCGCTCGTGACCCTGTGGTGCACCACGCACGCCACGATGCCACTGCACGATCAATTGCTCCTCGTGGGCAGTGTCCTTCGCGGCAGCTCCCACCAGGCCGATCTGCCGCTGCTGCGCTGGAACCGGGACTTCCACACGGTCGCCGAACTGCCGAACGGCGAAGCAGCTATCCCGTCCCGCCGCCGCCCGGTCACCTCTCTCACTACGGAGCTCTCATGACATCCACCCACACCACCCCCACACCCGCCACACCCGTCACACCCGACGTCATCGACCCGCGCAGCATGCGGGTCATCTGGCTGCTGCTCGTCGCCGCCTTCGTCGCGATCCTCAACGAGACGACGATGGGCATCGCGATTCCGCACCTCAACGAGGATCTGCACGTGCCGCCCGAGCTCGGCCAGTGGATGACCAGCGGCTTCATGCTCACCATGGCGGTCGTCATCCCGACCACCGGATTCCTTCTGCAACGCTTCACCACGAGGCAGGTCTTCCTGGCCGCGATGACAGCGTTCTCCCTCGGAACCCTCGTGTGCCTGATCGCGCCCGGCTTCGTCATCCTGCTCGTCGGCCGCGTCATCCAGGCGCTCGGCACCGGCATCATGATGCCGCTGCTGATGACCACCGTCATGAAGGTCGTGCCGCCGCATTCGCGAGGAAGGATGATGGGTCGCGTCAGCCTCGTCATCTCCCTGGCACCCGCCATCGGACCGACCCTGTCCGGCGCTGTGCTCGACCTCCTCAGTTGGCGCTGGCTGTTCGCCATCGTCCTGCCGATCGCGCTGATCTCCCTCCTCATCGGGATGCGCTGGATGACCAACCTGGGCGAGACCACCAAGGCGCCCATTGACATCCTCTCCATCATCCTGTCGGCGCTGGCCTTCGGCGGCATCGTCTTCGGACTGACCCAGCTCGGCAGAGGCGAAGGCACGCCAGACGCCGCACCCTCCGGCATCACGCCTGCCACGCTTGGCGCGTTCACCCTGTCGATCGGCGTCGTGACGCTCGCCCTGTTCGTCTGGCGTCAGCTCGTTCTGCAACGCAAGGACAACGCCCTACTGGATCTGCGCGTCTTCCGCTCGCGAAACTTCACGATCGCGATCATCATCATGTCCGTCATCGCCTTGGCGATGTTCGGCACACTCACACTGCTGCCGCTCTACCTCCAGAACGTCGCCGGACTCGACGCCCTCGTCGCCGGACTCATCCTGCTCCCCGGGTCAATCCTCATGGGGCTCCTCGCCCCGCTGATGGGACGCATCTACGACGCGAAGGGCCCGAAGACACTGCTCGCCCCGGGAACGATCATCATCTCCGCGGTGCTGTTCCTGTACTCGTTGGTCGGTGCGCACACCCCGGTCTGGCAGCTGATCGCGATGCAGACGGCGATGTCGGTCGGGATGGCGATGTCGTTCACACCCCTGTTCTCTGCGTCCCTCGGGTCGCTGGAGCGCAGGCTCTACTCTCACGGGTCCGCCGTGCTCAACACCCTGCAGCAAGTCGCAGGAGCCGCGGGCGTGGCGATCCTCATCGCCGCCTACTCCAGCCTCCTGCACACCGGTGAACAGCAGGGACTCGACCCTGCCGACGCCGGCGCGTCCGGGACGCAGGCCGCGTTCCTCATCGCCGCGATCATCTCACTCGCGCCCGTCGTCCTGTCGTTCTTCATCCGCAAGCCCGCCGACCAGGAAGTCCCTGAGGGCGCCGAAGTGCGCGGATCGACCGCGTGACTCCGGGTCGGTTCGACGGCTCCGTCCGCGTCGCGTTCCGCACGACGGCGATCGTCGAGGCGTTCAGTTGGCTCGCCCTGCTCACCGCGCTTGTGGTCAAGTACCCGCTGCAGGGATCGCCGCACGGTGTGACCGTCGCCGGGTGGGTGCACGGCATCGCCTGGATCGCGTTCGTGATCGCGTGCCTCGCCGCCGCCATCCGATTCCGCTGGGCGTGGTGGGTGACGCTGCTGGGACTGGTGATGTCGGTGCTGCCGTTCCTCACTGTGCCGTTCGACATCTGGATGGAGCGCACGCGCCGCCTGGGAAAGTCCGGTCGTGCGTGGACCGTCACCGTTGCAGGCCGTTCCCCGGCGAGGAGCGTGGGCTCGGTCACCGCGTCGGAGGTCAGCACGGTGCCACGGTCGAGCACCGGCCCATACTGGTCGATCACGAGCTGCAGCGCCGCGTCATGCAGCGGGTGACCGGGCGCGAGCAGTTCGGCGCGGGGCGTGCCCTGAACGTCGATGGTGGCGGCGTCGAAGGTGATGCGCTCGTAGCGGCGGGCGACGGGTGCGCGCCCGGCGCGTTCGCGGATGCTCGCGGGGACGTGGGTGATCTCGTAGCGGCCCTTCTCGCGCCGCTCGATGCGTCCGCTCGCGCGGTCGAAGGCTTCGAGGAAGGCGTCGCGGATGAAGTGCGGCTGGAGGCGCTTGGCCTTGGCGTCCTCCATTTGGCGGCGCAGCTCCTCCAGGTCGGTGGGCGCGAGGGCTTCGCTGGCGAGGGCTTCGTCGTCGAGCAGTTCCTGGAGCCCGGCGGAGACGCCCTCGTCGATGACCGCCCACATCTTCGCCTTCACGTCGGGCTGCTCGCCGTAGCGGATCGCGTCGCGCAGCACGCGGGTCAGCGACAGGTCGCCGAGGGAGGTGCCGAGCACGTTGAAGATCTCGCCGTCGTAGGCGGCGCGCTGCTCTTCGATCTTGTCGAGCAGGCGGATGAACACCTCGCCCTCGCGGGTGTCCTCGGCGACGAGGTTCCACAGTCGGCACACCTCGGTCTGGCCGATGCGGTGGATGCGACCGAATCGCTGCTCGATGCGGTTCGGGTTCCACGGCAGGTCGTAGTTCACCATCAGATGCGCGGCCTGGAGGTTCAGGCCCTCCCCCGCGGCGTCGGTGGCGATGAGGATCTGCACCTCGGGGTTCGAGGTGAACTCGGCCGTGATGCGGCGTCGCTCGTAACGGGGAACACCACCGTGAATCGCGACCACGGCCTCGCGCCTGCCCAGGAGCTGCGTGATGCGCCGCTCCAGGTAGATCAGGGTGTCACGGTGCTCGGTGAAGACGATGAGCTTGCGCGGCTTGCCGTCCGGCGTCGTGAGCACCTGGCTCTCGATCACACCGCGCAACTCGCGCCACTTCACGTCCTGCTGCGAGTCCAGCAGCCTGCGGGCGTGCTCGGTCAATCGGCGCAGGTCCGCGATCTTGGTCTCCAGCTCGGCCGCGGTGCGCGCTGCGGTCGCCGCGTCGACAAGTTCCTCCTCGGCCTCCTCCAGCTCGGCCGCGTCGAGTTCGTCGGTGTCGAAGTCGCCGCTGTCGGGGTCGTCGCCGAGCAGCGAGGCGGGGGCTTCGCGCGGCGGGGCGTCGAGGATGCCGTCGAGCAGGTCGGCGCGGGTGCGCTCCAGCCGGTCGGTGCGGCGGCGCAGCGACTGGAAGATCGCCTCCGGGCTGGACGCGAGACGCCGCTGGAGGACCGTGAGCGCGAAGCCGACCGTGTTCTTCCGCTTGCCCTCCAGCCGGTCGGCGAGGTTCATCCCGTTGCGGACGTACTCGGTGACCTCTTCGTAGAGGTACTGCTCGTCGGGCGACAGCCGGTAGGAGGCGGTCTCGGCGATCCGCTCGGGGAACAGCGGACGCCCCTCGAAGGTGACCAGCTTCTCCTTCAACATGCGCCTCATCAGCCCGTCGGCGGTGCCGGTCTGCGCATGCCGGTCGCCGGGACCGGCAAAGCGATTCGCGGTCGAGCAGCGAGAGGAAGGTCTGGAAGTCCTCCTCCTTGCCGTTGTGCGGCGTCGCCGTCATCAGCAGGAAGTGCCGGGCGCGCTCGCTCAGCAGCTCGCCGAGCTGGAACCGCTTCGACGCCTTCAGCTCGCCACTGAACCAGGACGCGCTCATCCGGTGCGCCTCGTCCACGACCACGAGGTCGAACTCGGCCTGCTCGATCTGTTCCAGCAGCACTTCATTCCGGGCGAGCTGATCCATTCGCGCGATGAGCAGCCGCTTCTGCTCGAACACGCTCTTTCCCGGTGCGGTGTCCTCCGCGCCGGGCGCGAGAATCTCGAACTCCAAGCCGAACTTCAGCGCCAGCTCGTCCTGCCACTGCTCCACCAGCCCGCCGGGGGCCACCACAAGACAGGTGCGCACGTCGTCCCGGAGGATCAGTTCCTTGATATAGAGCCCGGCCATGATCGTCTTGCCCGCGCCGGGGTCGTCCGCCAGCAGGAACCGCAGCGGCGTGCGCGGCAGCAGCTCCCCGTACACCGCGCGGATCTGATGCGGCAACGGCTGCACGTCGCTCGTCGCCACCGCCAGCATCGGATCATGCAGCCCCGCGAGCATGATGCGCTGCGCCTCAGCAGCCAGCCGGAAATTGCGCGGATCGGCATCGAAGGGACGGCCGGACTCCAGGTGCGGCGCGATCTTCGCCTCGTCCTCACGGAAGAGCACGACCTGCCCGAGCGCCCCGTTGTCGTCCTGGTAGGTCACCTCGACCGCGTTCGCGCCGTGCATCTGCGCCGCCAGCACCGTGACGGCGCGCCCCGGCACGATGCCTGCTAGCCGCGCAGTCGCGGCGATGTCCTCTAGCCGCACGGCGACCCTTCCGACTCGAAACTCGACTTCGAGACTACCGACGAGTGCCGACGTTCAAGACGGGACGTGCGCAGTGAGCCAGGCGTTCACCGCGCTCTGCCATCGGTCGTGGTCAGAGTTCCAAGAGAGCGTATGACCGGCCTCGAAGACTTCCAGCGAAACAAGGTCAGGCCGAGAATCTCGGAGTGCTTGTGAGAGCTGTATCGGCACGGAGTCGTCGTGGGTGCCGTGAAGGATGAGCGTGGGCGCGGTGAGTTCCTCGGCACGAACCGTCCAGTCGAAGGATCGGAGCGGGATGCGCTCGGGCAGGCCGACCATCCGGGCCAGCGGGCGGAGCGTCAGCCACGGGATCGCGAGGCTCCCCGCGGCTGAGGGGAGTCCGCTGCGGGTGCAGTTCGCCTTGATGACTTCGGTCCAGTCGAGCACAGGCGAGTCGAGCACGAGACCGGCGATGCTGCGTCGATATGACGGGTGGTGAGCGAGCTGGAGCGCGATGGCCGCGCCCATCGACCATCCGAACAGCACGACCTGTCGGGCTCCGTGCCGCATCGCGTACTCGACAGCGGCCGCGGCGTCGTCGACCTCAGTGAAGCCGAGTGTTGAGCGACCGTTGCCGACTTTCGGGCCTTCGCCGTCGGCTCGGTAGCTGATGACGAGCGAGGTGTGGCCGCGCTCGGTCGCGGCGAGCACGCCGCGAAGGGTTCCGGCCCGGACGCTGCCGAGGCCATGAAGGTGGATCGCCCACGTTGACCTGGCACCGTCGCCGTCGATGCGCCAGGCTGGGGCAGGCCCCGCGCGGGTGTCGATGGTGATGTCGTGTGCATGAAGGCTGGCGTCGTGCGGTGTCGCGTAGTAGATGCCGCTCCAGGAGACGTGATCGCCAGCCCTGAGAGTGAGCCCCGATGCCGTGCTCGTCACCCGTCGTGCGATCAGAGTCGGTCCACGGTCGAGCACTTCCTCGGAGAGTTGCGCCCAGCCTCCGTTCTCGAACCAGAGGTTGTAAGCGCCTTCGGCTGCGGTCTGGGGAGTTCGGTCGAGCACAATGAGACAGGCGTCGCCGTCGTATTCCACTTCGCGGACGATCAGATCGTATCTTCGCGTGCTGGGGGCCGTCAGCCGCCGCGCGATCGCCCATCCGACACCCAACGCGCCTGCCGCAACGAGTCCGGCACCTAGCGCGACCCGTCGCATCACGAACTGCCCCCCTGGTCGACCCGGCTTCCTGGCGAAGCGGTGGTCCGTGTCGCCCTCGTGTCGAGTCCGAGGAGGTGGCTCTCGGCGCGATTCAGTAGGGCGCGCTCTGCTGCGCTGATGTCGAAGGTGACGCGCGGGTCGATCATCGCGTCGCGGATCTCAACGATCTCTCGGTGTAGACGGCTCTCCAAGTCATCCGCCCTCGCAGCGAGCGGGTCTGCTTGGCTCAGCCCAGGCCGCACGAGGGACGCCCGCTTCCAGAGAGGCTCCAACTGTGTCGCGAGGCCGACGGTGTGCTTCCGGCGCATGTCGTGCTGTGCGCGGCGGACGGCAGGCTGCGCGGCGAAGCCCGCGCATAGGAAAAGGAACGCGAGTAGAGAGAGCGGTTCGTAGGCGGGTTGGACGGCGCGCATGAGATCGAGATGTCCTGTGACGTGTGCGACGTCCATGATGAGCACGGCCAGGCACAGCGCGCCGCCGAACGCCGATCCCAGGCTCAGCAGAGCCGCGGGGAGACGCTGGATGCCGGAGCTGCGCAGATACTGCCGCGCGGCGAGGATCATCATCGTCGTGATTACGAGGAAGAAGTAGCTGAAGTTGATGATCGAGTAGGCCGCTGCTGCGGGTTGCGCGCCGAGGTCGATCATGAACCGAGTCGTGGTTGTGCCTCGGTCGATAAACACGAACGTCGTGGTGATCGCAAGAAGCGAGGTGAGGAGCACGGGGATGCCCACGGCGACCCGCACGAGCCTGGGGCGGTACTCGTCGGCCTTCATGACGCCTCGACCGAGAAAGAAGATCCCGGTCATCAGCAGCCCATCCGAAACGAGGGTCGTGACATTCGTCCCGCCAAGAAGCGGATCGGTGGCGAGGTAGATGGCGTCGACGTTCAGGGTCATTGCGACGGCAATCGTGAAGGAAGCGTAGGTGATGCTTCGATCCGCCCGTTTGCGGCGGAAGATGAGCAGGCTCGCCACGAGCGCCCACATGAGCGTCGCGACGAGCGCCTGGATCACCCGAAAATCTCCGAATAGCGGGACTCGGCGAACACCGATCCTCGGATGCCCGCGGCCAGCCGATCTGCGAGCGACTCGGCGGCGATCTCCGTCTCACTGTCGATGTCCTGTCGCTTGAGCAGGCGTCCGCGCGTGTGAGGAGGGATGTTGGGCAGCAAGACGTCCCCGGCTGTGCAATCGTCGCCCTCCGTGTGACCGAGGATCATGTGGGCCAACTCGTGAAGGACGAACTGCTGGCGGTGCAGTGCAGAGTCGCTGCGTGCGTGGAGCACGAAGTCCTCGGTGTCGGTGACCAGCCAGAGCGCACAGATGCCGTCGCGGGTGTCGAGGTCGGCGAGCTCGACGACGCGGAGCCTACGATGGCGCCGTTCCTGTATGGCCTGGAGAAGGTGCGCAAGCGTGAATCTGCTGCCGAGCCGCAGATCGGAGACGGCGGCCGTTACGGTTTCTTCGGTGTTCACGTTTACCCCCTCTCGGCCGAGCACTACTGGCCTCGGCTCCGTGGTGCGCGACACCCGTCAGTGCTCGGGTGTTCGCATCATTTCCTCGTCCAGGAACTTGCCGATGGCTTGGAGCGCCTTCGGCGAGATATCGCCGAGTGTGCGTGCAGCGTAGGACTTCACCTTCGCTGCACGCATCGCGCGCACGAGGTCGAGCTGGGCGGAGACCTTCTCCGGGGTTGCCACGCCGCTCTCCCCCGCAAGAAAGGCAGCATCAACGTCGAAGAAGTCCGCGAGTCCCTCGAAGACTGCAGTGTCCTGAACGTATCGGTGGCCGTTGACCATGTACGTCCATCGTGATCGAGACAGGCTGATGCCACGCTGTCTCAGATACTCCGCGATCTGCGAGTAGGTCGGTTCGGAGCCGGACTCGGCGACAGCGACATCCATCAGAAGTCGCAGGCGTTTGGCGAGGTCGTCAGCCGCAGCCTGACTTTCGTCTTCAGTCATCGTCGCTGACCCCCCTTCCCTTCGGGAGGGCGAAGGCATCGACGTAGCCCAGGCCCAAGGGTAGTTGTGCATGCTCAATCTACCCGTTGAGCATGCACAAATCAACCGTTGCGCATGCTCAACGTGCGGTGTTAGAACGGAGTCTCGGGAGAGTTTTGAGCATGCTCAACGGGGTTTCCCGACGAGCGGGAGGAGACGATTCCATGAGCACAGCGACCCGCAGCCTGACCGCGTTGCCCATCGGACGGCAACCGTCTCTTGGGAACCCCGGCGCACCTGATCGACAAGAGCCCCACGGCTCACGCCCAGGCGAGAGGAGGTGCCGAGATGACGATACCGGAAGCCTCGCGCGGAGAGCGCCAGCCTATGGATGCCGCCGCCCTGCTCGCCTCGCTCACCGGGCTGTCGCCGAGCGCCGCAGCGTGTCGCTACGCCGAGGCAGGCATCCCGGTCTTTCCCTGCGTCACAGGAGGCAAGCGCCCGCTGACCAAACGGGGATTCCACGAGGCGAGCACCGAACCGCGCCAGGTCGCTCGCTGGTGGGCGCGTTGGCCGCGCGCCAACATCGGGATGCCGACGGGTCAGATCTCCGGGCTGGAGGTCGTGGATGTCGACGTGCACGGGGCGATCCGCGGCTTCGCAGCGTTCGAGCTGGCCCGGCGCGAGGGGCTGACGGATCGCTGGGCCGCGTTCATCCGCACGCCCTCGGGCGGAGTCCATGCCTACTACCCGGCCGACCCCGAGCTGGTGCAGCCGTCCTGGCAGGTGGCGCGTGCTGGCATCGACTTCCGGGGATCGGGCGGCTACGTCATCGTGCCGCCCTCGATCATCGCCACCGATGCGGGGCCGAGTGCGTATGCCCTCATCGGCTCCGGGCGAGGCGACGCGGTTCCCGTCGATGCCCGCGCGCTACGGCAGTTCCTCGATCCGCGACCGGCGCGCCCGATGCCCGTCATCCCTGTCGAGCGAACGGACGACATTGACGTGGAGCGGATCGCCCGCTGGGTCGGAATGCGCGGCGAGGGCGAGCGCAACCGCGGCCTGTTCTGGGCCTCGTGTCGACTCATCGAGGCGGGTATCCCGCCCGACCGCGTGCGTGCCGCGCTGGGGCCGGCTGCCGAGCGCGCAGGCTTGCCCACGCCGGAGATCGAGACGACGATCCGCTCGGCGCACCGCGTAGCGAGGGGCGCACAATCCGCGCCTACCGCCAGTTCCGTGCCCAGCCATGCAGCTCAGCCTTCATCGGGTCAGGTGCTCTCGTGATCCCCGGCAGCACGCAGCAGCCGCGCGGGCGGATCGCCGTGTGGACGGCGGTAGCTGGGACCGTATTCATCGCCGCAGCCGCCTTCTGGCTGTCGTTCACGGCGCTCGCCGACCTCGCGCGACGCTCCGGCGTCGATGAGAGCCAGGCGTGGGCATGGCCGCTCATCGTGGACGGCATCATCGTCGTCGCCACGGTGTCCGTCGTCGCGCTCGCGGGGCAACGTGCCGCCTGGTATCCGTGGCTCCTGCTCATGGCCGGTGCCGCGGTCTCGGTCGCCGCCAACGCGATCCACGCGGTCGTCGCCGCTGACGCCGACGTTCCTTCGGCCCTCGCAGGATCGGTCGCCGCAGTACCGCCGCTCGTGCTGCTGGCGATCACTCACCTGACGGTGGTGCTCACTCGACGGTTCCGTGGAGAGCCGTTGACGCAGACGGCCGAGTTGGTCTCGAGCGCGGTCGAGTACCTGTCGCCGGAACCGTCTGCGCACCTTGCTCCTAGAGAACTCGCCCTGCGACTGAAGGAGGACGGCATGACGAACACCGCCATCGCTCGCGCGACCGGGGTGCATCCGTCCACGGTCGGCCGCTGGCTGGCGACGCCCGCGCTCTCCGCCGCATCGGAAGGAGGCGCGCTGTGAACGATGAGTTGCCGGAGGACGAGCACGCGCGTCGGCTTGCCGATGTCCTCCACACGCTGAAGCCGACTCCGAGCGAGGCTGCCGAGATCTCGGAGCTGGCGCGCCACACGGACCCGTGGCTCGCCGCGCAGAGGTGGCGAGGCGGCCACCCACTCCTGGAGCGGCTGAGCGCAGAGCACGACCGCAGCCAGGTCGTGTGGGTGCGCCCGACCGAGCTGCTCCCATCCGCCTCGGCCCGCATGATCGGGCGCAGCATCGACCTGCGCACCGAACTGGCGCGCCGCGTCGAGGAACGTCGGCAGACCTCGCCGCAGGCAACTCCGGTGACCCGGCCCGGCATCAGGGGGCGTGCCCAGGGCATCGCGCCGCTCTCCGCGTTCGGGCAGTCGCCCGCGCACCAGTCCTCTGTCAGCCGCGACCCGCTCCGCCGCCTGTGAGCGCGCCATGTCTGCCCAGGCCGCTCCCACGTCGTTCCGCACCCCGGAGGGACTGCGCGCGCTCCTGGAGCGTCTTCACGACGATGGGAAAGGCGCGTGGCGGCGCGACGTGGATGTCGCGGCGCTCATGGAGTACACGGCGGGTCGGTACGCGAGCCTCGCGCGAAAGCACGGCCTCGACCCGTGGGAGGCGGCGAGCGCCGCGTTCGACGCGATGCGCACCCCGGCCGTGCGCAACGCGGAAGATCCGTGGGCCGTCGTCACCCGGGCCGTGCAGGTCACACTGATCGCCGAGGAACGGGGCAATGGGCTGCTGTGCTCGACGCATCAGGCACGCAGGCCGCAATACAGCGGCTTCCACGACCCGGAGCGGTTCAGCGACCGAGAGAACCCACTCACCGACTACCACGAAGCGTTGCAGGTCGCGCCCGCGGGTGAGGACGAGAACGAATCGGACGACGAGGCATCTGGCGTCGTCCGTGCAGTCGAGGACGCGATCAAGCTACTGGCGCTGCTCGACTGGCCGGAGCAGACGGCGCGCGCGGCCATCGAGCACATCTGCACTCGACTCGGCGACGCGCCGTCGCGGGCGAGCGCAGCGGAATCGCTTCGGCGAGACCCACACGCTCGGGCCGTGCTCGATCTGTCGTCGACGAGCTGGAACGCGCTGCTCCGTGCGATCCTCGGCAACCCCGATCCCGATCAGGCCCACACCGCCGTCGGCCGCGGCGTGCTGTTCCGCCTTCTTGTCGGCGAGCCCCTGCGTGCGCTGCTCACCGATGACGACCTCGTGCTGCTGCTCGGCCTGAACGCGCCCACTCTGGCGGGGGCGAGGTGAGCACATGGCGGCGAGCACCGGGCACATCGAGCTGGAACGCACCATCGACTCCATCGTCGTCGGCAGCCGTCATCGCATGGAGCTGGGCGACATCGACGCACTCGCAGCATCCATCGAACGTGACGGACTTCTCCAGCCTCCGACCGTGACACCGGACGGCGTGCTCGTGTGCGGCGCTCGACGCATCGCGGCGCTGCGCAAGCTCGGCCATAAGAAGGTCAACGTCTTCGTGCGCTCCGGGATCAGCGACCGGCTCCAGAGGCTCATGGCCGAGCAGGCCGACAACGTGCTCCACAAGCCATTCACGCAGACCGAGGCCGCGGCGCTGTACCGCGAGCTGAAGACGCTCATGGCCGAGGACGCCGCTCGTCGTCAGGCGGCGACGCAGTTCGGTGCTGGCGGGAAGATCGCCGGAACGAGCGGTGGTGCCGTCACGGCACCACCGCTGATCGGCGCTCCGGGCAAGTCCCGCGCGCAGGCTGCGCTCATGGTCACCGGGCGCAAGTCGTACACGAGCCTGGAACAGATCAACGACCTCCAGCGGATCGCCAATGACCCCCGACAGCCGGAGGATGTGCGCGGCTTCGCCCGCTCAGAACTCGACGCCATCGACCGCGGCTCGTCGATCACCACGGCGCACGCCCGCACGATCGCCATGCTGGCGATCCCGCAGGAGGAACCCGAACCACCCGGCGAGCTGGAGTTGCTCGCACAGGAGGCGCTGGAGCGCGCGAAGCAAGGGCGCAAGCGAGGCCCGGCACCCGGACCAGCGTCGAGCGCCGTGCCGGTTCGCTATCCGGTGCGGGCGTTCACCCTCACCTGGAGCGACCTCGATCAGTGGTGGTCACACTACGACCCTGCTGAGGTCGGCACCGCGCTGAGTGATGACCAGTGGGAGCACTTCGAGACGATCCTCGACGCTACCGTCCGTTTCTTCGACGCGGCCCGCGCCGCCCGAACCGCCCTCCAACGTCTCGCCAAGGAGAGTGCCTGATGCCGCAGACTCGCTTCCCTCGTCGCCTCATGATCCTCCTGATCGTCGGTGCCGCCGTGCTTGCCGTCCTCGTCGGAGTCGGGCTCTACGGGTTGCTGCTCGCGCCTCGATCCGAGCCTTCGCCGGGCGGCAGCTCCACGAGCGACCCACCAGGCGCTTCCACCAGCGCACCGTCCCCGACATCGAGCACGCCGCCCGTCGTCCGTGAGTCCGACGACCCCGAGAGGTTCGCGCGAGCCGTCGCCATCGCGCTGTTCACATGGGACACCGCGACCGAGTTCGGGCCGACCGACTATGCGCAAGTCATCGTGGATGTGGGCGACCCCTCCGGCAATGAGACCGCCGGGCTCGCCTCTGACGTGCGCACCTATCTCCCGACCGCGGACGCCTGGGCGCAGCTTCGCACGATGCAGACCCGCCAATGGCTCGACATCAACGACGTGTTCGTGCCGGACGAGTGGGCGACGGCGCTGGGGCAGGCAGCCGAGGGACAGATCCTTCCGGGCACCGTCGCCTACACGATCACCGGCATTCGGCAACGCGAGGGCATCAACGGCACCGAGCCCGTGACCAGCTCCCACGAGGTCGCGTTCACCGTCTTCATCACCTGCGAGCCGACCTTCGATACCTGCCGCGCGCTTCGCATCTCCGAGCTTGACAACCCCCTGCGTTGATCGGCACCCGCATGAAGAAGTTCGTTGTGGCCATCGCCACCCTCGTCGCAATGCTCCCCATGAGCCTGGTCGGCGTGGGTCTGCTCGTGTCGCCCGCGGTATTCGCCGCATGTCTCTCGTCAAGCTCGCTCGTTGTCGGGCCGATCCCGGAGTCGCTCACAGCCACGACGCACGCGGGCGAGACCGTGACCCTCAACCATGAGCAGCTAACCCATGCAGCCACCATCATCACGGTCGGCGCGCAGACCGAGGGTGTTGGTCGCGCTGGCATCGTCATCGCGCTCATGGCCGCACTCACCGAGTCGCGGCTACGGATGCTTGCAAACTCGGCGGCGATTCCAGAGTCGAGCGATTTCCCGAACGACGGAGAGGGCAGCGATCACGACTCTCTTGGCATATTCCAGATGCGGCCGAGCGCAGGATGGGGCACCGTCGCGGAGCTGATGAACGCGACCTACCAATCGCGCGCCTTCTACGGAGGTTCGAGCGGGCCGAACTACCCATCACCGCGCGGCCTGCTAGACATACCCGACTGGCAGCACCTCGACCCTGGCGAGGCAGCGCAAGCGGTCGAGGTCTCGGCATATCCCGACCGCTACCAGAACTACCAGCCGGTCGCCGAGGCGATCCTCGCTGCACTCACGCGCCGCGCCGAAACCACGCCGGGCGGTACGCCGATCGGCAACGTACCCGAGACGACTGCCATCGTCTTCCCACTCCCGAGCGGGACGTGGGTGAACAGCAGCGACTTCGGGTGGCGCGAAGACCCCTTCACCGGTGAGCGAGCGTTCCACTCAGGAACGGACCGGGCTGCCGACGACGGCACGCCTATCCTCGCGCTCGCCGATGGCGTGGTCAGCTTCGCCGGGCCGTCGGGTGGCTACGGCAACCTCATCATCATCGAGCACACCATCAATGGACAGCGCATCGCCTCCGCCTACGCCCACATGTGGCAGAGCGGCGTCCTCGTCAGCGTCGGGGATCGCGTCGTTGCCGGGCAGCACATCGGCAACGTCGGTTCGGCGGGCAGGTCGACCGGAGCCCATCTGCATTTCGAGATCCGGCCAGGCGGGTCGAACGCAGCGGCGGTCGATGCCGAGCCGTGGCTTGCCGCCCACGGAGTTCAGAACCTCGATGCCGCAAGCACCGCGGCGCTCTGCTCAGCACAGATGGCCGCATGACATGGACATATTCCCCGACTTCGGAGCCGTCGGCGGTCAGGCAGAACTGCGCGCCATCGTTGGCGCGCTGCTGACCATCGTGCTCATCCTCGCCGTGCTCATGCTCGTCATCTGCGCCGCAGTGTGGGCGATCTCGTCGGCGAACGGCAACATCACTTCGGCTGTCCGCGCGCGCACCGGATTCCTCGTCTCCGTCGGAGCTGCCGCACTCGCCGGCCTCGGCGTCACCTGGGTCAACTTCCTGCTCGGCGTCGGCGCGAGCATCTGACGCCAGTCCAACCGGAACAGCGTGCGCACCTACCGGGTAAAGGCGTCCCTCGCCTGCTGAAGGAGCACACAGTGATCGACATCGACCCCAATACCGACGGGTTGCCCGGCATCGAGCAGCTCCGCGTCATCGTCGGCGCGGCCATGACGGTGGGGCTCATCCTCGCCGTCCTCGCCCTCATCATCTCGGCCGTGGTCTGGGGCTACGGGGCGAACAGCTCGAATCCGCACCTCGCCAGCCGTGGCAAGGTCGGCGTGCTCGTCTCGTGCGGCGCGGCCATCATCTGCGGGGCATCCGTCACCCTGGTCAACTTCTTCTGGAACGTCGGCCAGTCGGTCTAGCACCACGACCGAGTTGAGATGGCTGAGCCGATGAGTGTTTGTGATGTGCCCGTCATTGCGTCAGTGTGCGATGCCGTGGGTGAGGGAACCGCGTCGCTCATCTCCGCGCCGTTCGACTGGCTTGCGCAGGCAATGGGGCAGGCCGCCGCCTGGCTGTTCGAGAGCGTGTGGACGGTGTTCGACTCGACCACGCTCGTCGACGTGACCGGAAGCCAGTACGTCTCGGTCTACAACGTGCTGTTCGGGGTGGCGATCTTCGTCATGCTCGTCTTCTTCTGCCTCCAGCTCATCACCGGGCTCGTGCATCGAGATCCGATGGCACTGTCGCGCGCGGGCGTGGGACTCGCCAAGTCGGTGCTCGGATCGTTCGTCGCCATCACCCTCACCGCAACCCTGTTGGAGGTCACCGATCAGCTCACCATCGGCATCGTGCAGGCGACGGGCAACACGATGGAGGGCATCGGCGACCGCATGGCCCTGCTCGCCGCTGGGCTGACGACGATCAACATCGCCTCGCCCGGCGTCGGTGCGATCATCACGATCTTCCTTGCCGGGCTCGGCATCGCGGGTGCGGGCATCGTGTGGTTCACGCTGCTCATCCGTAAGGCGCTGCTGTTGGTCGCCATTGTCTTCGCGCCCATCGCACTCGCCGGGTTCACCTGGGATGCCGCGAAGGGTTGGTTCGGACGCTGGGCGGCGTTCGTCGTGGCGCTCATCTTCTCGAAGCTCGTCATCGTCGTCGTGTTCCTCGTCGCCATTGGGCAGATCAGCGCGCCCATCGACCTCGACCTCGCCTCGATCAGCGACCCAATCTCGGGCGTCGTGCTGATGTTCATCGCCGCGTTCGCGCCATACCTGACCTACAAGTTCATCTCGTTCGTGGGCTTCGACATGTACCACGCGATGTCGAGCGAGCAGGAAGCGAAGTCGGCCCTCAACCGACCCGTCCCGCTGCCGGTCAAGGCTCAGCCGAACGCGGCAAAGTCCGTCCTCGGAGGGCAAAGCGGCGCGAGAGGCGGGACTCCTCCCGCGCCGAGCACAGCTCCCGCTGCAAGTGGCGCAGCAGGCGGCGCTGCGGGCGCAGGTGGCGGGGCGGCCGCTTCCGGTGGCGGGGCGGCGGCGTCGGGGGGCGCGGCAGGTGCCGGGGCAGCAGCGGCCGGGCCTGCGGCAGCAGCCGTCGTCGGGGCGCAGGTTGTCAAAGCCGCAGCGACGACTGGCCCGAAAGTCGGTGCCGCGGTCGGCGGCGCAGCAGCCGGGCACGCAGAGACATCAACGCCGCCGATACCCGTGGCACCGAGGAGGGGGTAGAACATGGCCACCCCGCACCCTCCGGCTCCCGAGCAGCAGCTCTCCCCCGTGCAGTTCTCCCGACTCGCGCATCGTGGCATCCTGCTCGGACTGTCGATCTCACAGTTGATCGTGCTGGGCATCGGCGTGGTCACGGTCGTCGCCACGATCTACACGGGCGGTGGCATGGGGCTGGTCTGGACATCTCCGATCTGGCTCAGCTGTCTGCTGCTCGCGGTCGTCCCCGTGGGCGGGCGCAAGCTCGTGGACTGGCTGCCGATCGTGTCGCGCTGGATGTGGCGGAGCACCGCTGGGCAGTTGATCTTCCGCCGCCGTGTCATCAAGCCGCGTCCCGTCGGCACGCTCGCGCTCCCCGGCGATGCGACCGCGCTGCGCGAATGGGTCGATCCCGAGACGGGCGCGGCGATGGTGCACGACCCCCACGCTCAGACTCTGACCGCGGTGCTGGGGGTGACGCACCCGGCGTTCGTGCTGCTCGATCCGGGCGAGCAGGAGCGGCGGATCAACGGCTGGGGTCGGGTGCTCGCTACCGCGTGCCGCTCAGGCCGGATCGCCCGGCTCCAGGTCTGCGAGCGGACGCTGCCGGACTCAGGCACGGGGCTCGCCGAATGGTGGGCCAGGCACGGCACCGACGACGATTCCTGGCCTGCGACCACCTACCGGGAGCTGATCGAGCGTGCTGGGCCGACCGGCGAGCGCCATGCGACGACCATCTCGATTGCGCTCGATATGAACGCCTCGGGACGACAGATCCGCTCAGCGGGCGGCGGCATCCGTGGAGCTGCCGCCGTGCTGCGTCAGGAGATGACCACGCTCGTCACGGCGCTGCGAGCTGCGGACCTCGCCACGACCGGCTGGCTCGCGCCCGGCGAAGTCGCTGTCATCCTGCGCTCCGCCTACGACCCGGCTGCCGCGCCCGCGCTGGAGCGGCACGCCGACATCGGGCGTTCCCTCGCCACCGCGGGGCCGGTCGCGGTGACCGAGAGCTGGGATCGCGTGCGCACCGACTCCGCGCACCACACCGTGCTTTGGCTCTCCGAGTGGCCGCGCTCGCAGGTGTTCCCCGGATTCCTCGCCCCGCTGCTGCTCACCTCCGGCGTGCAGCGGTCGTTCTCGCTCATCTGCACGCCAGTTCGCGCCGACATCGCGGCCCGCGACCTGCGGAAGAAGAAGGTCGGCCTGCTCTCCGACGCAACCCAACGTGCGAAGATCGGGCAGGTCGAGGACGCCTCGCGCACGGCTGAGTACCAGGACGTGCTCCAGCAGGAGTCCGACCTCACCGCGGGGCACGGCGTGCTCCGCTACACCGGCCTCATCTCCGTCTCCGCGCCCACGGTCGATGAGCTGGATGCCGCCGTCGCCGCCATCGAGCAAGCCGCGGTCCAGGCGTCCTGCGAAACGCGCAGACTCGTCGGCCAGCAGGCCACCGCGTTCGCCGTCGCCGCGATCCCGCTCTGTCGGGACGTGTGACGCACCCAGCCCTCGACCCCGGAAGGAGTAGCCATGCCAACCTTCAGCAACCCCGTGCAGGACGCCACGGAGACCCGCCAGGCGGTGCGGGCGCTCGCTCATGCGAGCCGGGCCTTCGCCGACCCCGAGGACACCTATCAGGTGGTCGGCGAGCTATTAGGGACGCTGCGCTCCCTGGAGCAAGTGCTGGAGCAGGTCGCGGCGGCGCATGTCCTGCACCAAGACAAGGCGTTCCTCGACAACGGCGACCACGAGGCCGGGGTCGACGAGGCTTGGGCCGCCGCCAATGCACTGCGCAGGGCCGCAGAACTCGTCCAGTCAGCCGAGACCGCCGTCGATCAGGCGTCGCAGCATTCGAGCTACATCGCGTGGCACCCGGCACCTGTCGCCAATCGACCTGAGTTGGACCCGTTCTCCCGCGACCCGTTCGAGGCACTCCCGGTCAGCTCCCGGCGAGGACTATCACTATGAGCCCCGGCGACCGCGAGCGCCTGCACACCACGGTCCTGCTCGACCCGGCAGGCGAGCGCCGCGCCGCGCGGAAGGCGCGACGGCGAGCGGCGAGCAAGATCGAGACCGCCGACCGCAAGGCTCAGCAGGAGCGGGCGCGGGCAACATGGGAGGCGGAACGCGAGGCAAGGCGGGCGACGACCTACCTGCCACCGTCCGGCGAGACGCGGCCCGCAGCACTCCGCACGCCCGGCCGTTTCCGGCTGCCGCGCCACCAGGACACAAGCGCGACGCTGGCAGGGGCGTATCCGTTCCTCGCCGAAGGCGGGCTCGGCTCCGCTGGCGTGTTCGTCGGCCAGGATCTCTACAGCGGGGCGTCGTTCGTCTACGACCCGTGGGTGCTCTACGCGCAGGGCATCATCACTGCACCGAACATCGTGCTCGCGGGGATTGTCGGCTCCGGCAAGTCCTCGCTCGCCAAGAGTCTGTATACACGGTCAATCCCATTCGGTCGGAGGGTGTACGTCCCCGGCGATCCGAAAGGCGAGCACACGGCCGTCGCTGAGGCGGTCGGCGGCCGGGCGATCATGCTGGGGCACGGGATGTCTACGCGGCTGAATCCCCTCGATGAGGGGCACCGGCCTTCGGGCCTCAGCGATGCCGAGTGGCAGAGCCAGGTCACCTCCCGACGACGCGACCTGATCGGCGCACTCGCCGAGACCGTCCTCGACCGCGGCCTCACCCCACTGGAGCACACAGCCGTCGACATCGCGCTCGCCGATGCGGTGCGCTCGGCCGAGGTGCCGATCCTTCCGATGGTGGTCGACCGCATCCTCGCTCCGAACGCCGAGAACGACGACGGCAGGCTCGCCGAGGACGGCCGACTCGTCGGACACGCGCTGCGGAGACTCGTGGCCGGTGACTTGGCGGGATTGTTCGACGGCCCGAGCACCGTGCGCTTCGACCCGTCGCTGCCGATGGTGTCGCTAGACCTGTCGCGGGTGGCGGAGAACTCGACGCTCATCTCCGTGCTCATGACGTGTTCGTCGGCGTGGATGGAATCGGCGCTGCTCGACCCGGCGGGCGGCCCGAGGTGGGTCGTTTACGACGAGGCGTGGCGGCTCATGTCGCATCCGGCGCTGCTGCGCCGGATGGACGCACAGTGGCGGCTCGCGCGGCACTACGGCATCGCCAACCTGCTCATTTTCCACAAGCTCAGCGACCTCGACAACGTAGGCGACCAGGGCTCGGCGATGCGTGCGCTCGCCTCGTCGCTGCTCGCCAACGCGGAGACGAGGGTGATCTACCGGCAGGAGAGCGATCAGCTCGGCGCGACCGCCCAGGCCCTGGGGCTCACCGGAACCGAGCAAGGGCTGCTCCCCGGTCTCGGCACCGGGCAGGGGCTCTGGAGGATCAAGAACCGCTCGTTCGTCGTCCAGCACCAGCTCCACCCTGCCGAACTTGCGATGTACGAGACAGGTCAGAAGGCCAGAGGAGCGTGAAATGTCCATCACCCTTTCGCGGCGACGCCGCGCTCGCTCAGCGAGCGCCGAGCAGGAGGACTCAGCCAACGTGCCGCCCGTGCTGCCGGTCGTGACGATGACCGTGCAGGCGAACGCGACGCTGCGCGTCGCGGTCGACGGAGAGCCGTTCGGCCCACCGACGTTCGCTCCGCCGTGGCAGCGGCACTCGTTCGCGCAGATCATCAGCGAAGTGATCGAGCAGCGCCGCTCCCCCGTCCGCGTCGTGGTGCACGAACTCGACGGCACCGTCTACACGGACATCGTGACCGCTCCACTGCACCCTGCATCCCTCGACCAGTCCCCAGCTGAGCTGCCGCCGGCCTCCGTCGAGCACGACGACCTTGCACCCGACGATGCTGCGCCGCTGCACCCGCTCGCACTCCAGAACGCCGAGGGCTTCGTGCCGGGCGAGGATGTTGCCGTCGCGGTCATCGTGCGGCACACCGGAGCAGGCCGCGAAGGTGCAGCTCGGGCGTTGATTGAGACGGGTCTGCTCGACCTCAGCCCCACGCACGAGGTCATCCTGCTCGGCCGCGTATCCGGCACCTGCATCGTCGGGCACCCGGCATGACCAGTTCGTCACCGCGAGCCGGGGCGTTCGGCGACGAGCTGACGAACCTCGCCCTCGGCGCGCTCATCGGTGCGTTGCTGCTGGCCGGTGCGCTGCGCTTGGCCGGGAGCATCGCTGCGTTCGTCACGGGCGCGCCCCAGCCCGCGGCGGGTCTCGAAGCGGGAGTCGGAGTGGTCTTCCGCGCCGACGACCCCGGCTCGGTACTCGGCTCCGCGTCGCTCAGCCCCGTCGCCTACTGGATCACCGTCGCACTCCTGCTCGCCGCCATCGGCACCGCGGCGTGGTTCATCTGGCGATGGGTGCGCGAGCTGGGCAAGCGGACCAAGGCCGACCCGAACCGGATCGAGGGAATCGCCGATGCGCGCGACGTGCAGCGCGCCGCATCCGAACGCGACCTTCTGCGTCGCGCGAAGACGCTGCGCCCCTCGCTCACGGACCCGAAGCCCGAGCAGGTCGGCTACCTCCTTGGCACCTCGCGCGGCAAGGGCGTGTGGACATCCGTGGAGGACTCGATCCTGCTCATCGGCCCGCCGAGATCCGGGAAGGGTGCGAACATCGTCATCAACTCCATCCTCGACGCGCCCGGTGCGGTCATCACGACCTCGACCCGGCCGGACAACCTCACGGCGACGCTCCGCGCTCGCCAGGCGCGTCGCGGCCCGGTCTCCGTGTTCGATCCCCAGCATCTCGCCGAGGGCGTGCCTGCGGGTCTGCGATGGTCGCCGATTCGCGGGTGCGAGGTGCCCCTGACTGCGATGATCCGCGGCACAGGTCTCGCCGCGGGAACCGGCCTCTCCGGCCCCTCCGTCGAGAACGGTGGATTCTGGGAGGGCAAGACGCGCACGGCGCTTCAGGCGCTTCTGCACGCCGCAGCCCTCGACCATCGGCAGCCCGCCGAGCTGTTCCGCTGGACGCTCGACCCCGCGGCTGCCGCGGATGCCGTCTCCATTCTCGCCTCGCACCCCCAGGCTGCGACCGGATGGGCCGAGTCGCTCGACGGGATGCTGCAATCCGACCCGCGCACGCGAGACTCCATCTGGCAGGGCGTCTCGCTCTCTCTCGCCTCCCTCGCCGACCCGCGGGTGTTGGAAGCGGTCAGTCCTAGCGAGGACGAGCAATTCGACCCCGAGGCGTTCCTGCGCGACTCCGGCACGCTTTACCTGCTTGCGACAGGAGCCGGAGCCGGAGCGTCCTCGTCGCTCGTCGCGGCGTTCATCGAAGATCTCGTGGAGACGGCCCGGCGCATCGCCGCGCGCTCGCCGGGCGCGCGGCTCGACCCGCCCGTGCTGCTCGCACTCGACGAGATCGGGAACCTCGCGCCTCTGCCTTCGCTCCCGGTCCTCATGGCAGAGGGCGGCGGCACCGGGCTCACGGTGATGCCCGTGTTCCAGTCGCTCGCCCAGGCGCGAGGTCGTTGGGGCGACGACGCCGCGACCGCGATGTGGGATGCGAGCATCACCAAGATCGTGCTCGGCGGCGGGACGGACACACGGCACCTCCAGGACATCTCCACACTGATCGGCGAACGCGACGAGACGACAGACTCCGTGACCGTCGGCGAGCGCGGCTTGCGCTCGAATCAACGCTCGATCCGCCGCGTCCCGATCATGAAGGTCGAAGACATCCGCACCCTGCCCCAGGGCACTTCACTCGTGCTGCTGCGCTCTGCGCCGCCGATCATCACGTCCATGCGTTACTGGCTCCATCGGCCGGATGCCGAAACGCTGCTCGCCCAGCGCGCCGAGGTCGAGGCGATCATGCAGCCGGGCACCGCTGCGGGCGGCGCGCTCGCGCTTCCCGCGGAGTAGCGGGTCAGGCGGGAACGAGGTCGCCCTGCCCGTCTTCGTCGGGGAACCTGCGGCCTTCCGTGAGATGGAGTGCGTCCCTCACTGTCTGGCTGCGCAGCGGCACATACTCACCGTCGAGAACGCCACCGCCCCCGAACATGCGCATGAACTCGGCCGAGGCACGCTCGTCCAGGAGGGTGGGGTTCGCCTCCAGCATCCGGTTCATGTTCTCGATGACTTCGGGCGATGAAAGTTGCTCCAGGGCTCGGTGCAGCTCGGGCAGCTCCGCTTGATCGTCAAGTCGCACGTTGGAGAGGATTCGCCGCTGCTCCGCGATGAACGCTGACGCCGCGAGCATCGCCAACAGGCGCTGCTGTGCCTCCTCGCTGCTCATCCCGATGCGGGTGTCGTCGATGGCGAGTTCGATTGCGGTCGAGATGTCGGCGGGTTCAGCCTTCGACAGCGCGGTAAGCGCGAGCGCCGCAGACTCGTCGCGGGCAGGTACGACCTTCGGCTTTCGGGCAACGAGCTTCTTGAGTCCTGGCCACGCCGTATCCAGCCACCATCGCTTCACATGAGGAGCTGCCGCGATCGCAATCGCAACCAGCGCCGCTCCCAGGAGCACGCCGAGTTCCTCAGCACGGCGGCGATCCTCGTCGCTCAACCCCTGCGGCTCGGAGTCCGGCTCGTATTCGTACTCATCGTCGGGGATGAAAGTCGCATGGGTCTCGACTCGACCTTCGTCGTTGTAGAGGTTCTGACTGAGCCCCCCGTCGTTCTTGCGCCCCGGTGTGAAGTCGTCGTCGTAGACGTACTTGCCCCGGATCTCAGCCATGCCATCACAGTAGTCGGGGGCGCGGACGGTCGAGCCTGCGCACCTATCGGGTAGCAGTCCTCTCTCGGCAGGAGAAGTTAGGAGCATCCCGATGCGAACCAAAGAATCCCTGTGGGGCTTCTTCGCCAGCGACCCGCAGTTGTCCTTCAACGAGGACGGTGAGGCGCGGATGTTCGCCTGGATCGGTCAGGAGCAGTTCGAGCGCAACCCAGACGGCTCGTTCACCCAGGGCGAGACGAAGTTCTACCCGTTCAAGATGTTCCGGCGTAGCGCGGAGCACGCTTACGAGAAGTTCGCGCGCGGCGACAACTTCGTCGCCAGCGGCCACGTCCAGAAGTTCAGCTACACGAAGAATGGTGAGACGGTCAGCGGCGAGGAGTTCATCGCCACGCACATCGGCCCCGACGCCGCCCGCACGAGTTACGCCGTCGACCGTGGCCGGTCGCGGTCGCAGCAGGTCGAGAGCGCGCCCATCGAAGCGCCCGACCCGACCCTCCCGCAGCAGCCGTCGCCCCGACCGATGACGCTGTGAGGCCGCGTCATGACCACCGAGACGACGCTGTTCCCGCCGGACGATCCCGACTTCGACGTGCCCCCGCTCGAAGAACCGGAGCCGGAGCCGGTGACACCTTCGCCGAGGCCGGCCAAGGAGCCAGACGCCGAGACGGAGGATGCGCCCGAGCCGCCGCGTCCCGTGAACTGGAACATCCTGACCGCGGCCGAAGCACAGGTCGAGTGGCTGGAGCTGAACGCCTTCGTGAACTGGCTGCGCCACGAGTTCGGGCTGAGCGTGAATGTCGTGCCGCCATACTGGCACCGGCACCCGGAGCTGGTGTGGCCGCTGTCGGCGCTGCGCCAGCACTACCTGAATGCCTACGACAAGAAGCAGCACGGCTCGGCACCCTTCGGCTGGTGGCGAGACTTCTGGGCTTTCATCCCGCAGCTCCGGGACGCGGTGACGGCGTGCGGGACGAAGCTCAACACGGATCGCCCGACGCGGCAGGCTGTCTGGCCGGGCGAAGACGACCTGCCCCCGGTCACGGAGACGATCATCCCCAACCGGGACGCCGACTTCACGCAGTTCGTCAAGGAGGACGTGGCACGCAGGCAGGCCATCGAGGACGAGTTCTACGCCCGCCTCGCGGCGGAGCAATAGGGCGCGGACGGTGACTGCGAATGGCGCGGCAGCGATCCCGGAAGCCCTGGCCGGGGCAACTGGAGTTCGATCTGTGGGGGCTCGACGAGCCCGCGGCCGACGCCGCGCTCACCGCAACTCGGGAGGCTGGGGGAGGCGATGAACAAGTACGGGCAGATGGCGCTGTCCCACTGGCAGGCGACGGCCCCGAGCCGAGTGGCGGAGCTGACCGATCCGGCGGCATTCTTCGAGGCGATGGGCCTGGAGATGCAGACGCAGGTGACGAACCTCGCGTCAATGCTGGCGGGGAGCGACCGGCAGGGGGAGACTTTCTTGCAGAAGGTCGCCCGGCTGACAGCAGCCCGGAAGCAGGCGGAGGAGGTCGTGATGTCACAACTGGCGTGGATCACCGACCCGAGCCTGCCGCTGGATCAGGCGCGGGAGGAATGGGAGCAGACCCGGCCCTCCGACGAGAACCTGATCCTCTGGGCGGAGCGGATGCAGGACTGCCCGGATTCGATGCCCTCCTCCGTGGAACTGGAGGAACTGGCGAAGAAGTGGGCGCTCAGCGTCGAGTTCCTGCTGGAGCTCGTGGCGACGGAGCCCCCGCGGGAGTACATGCGGGCGAACCAGGCGACGCTCGCCGAGGCGGCGACGATCCGCTTCTTCCGCGAGCTGCGGTAGCGCCCCGTTTCGTCCCTGCCTCGCAGGACGACCTCGGGCCGTCAGGCGCGAAAGCGCGCTATCGGGCGAACGTGGAGGCGATCCAGCTCATCCACGATCTGAACTCGACGGGTCGCCCCGTGTCCCCGGAAGGTCAGCGCGTGCTCGCCCGCTGGTCGAGCTGGGGCGCGATCCCCGAGGTGTTCGATGACCTGAAGCCCGATTGGGATGCCGAGCGCGCCGAGCTGCGCGAGCTGCTGAGCGACGACGAGTGGGAGGCCGCGGAGCGGACGACCATCAACGCGCATTACACCGACCCGACGATCGCCCGGCAGGTGTGGCGACTGCTGGACGGCCTGGGGTTCAGCGGAGGCGCGGTCCTGGAGCCCGGCTCCGGGGCGGGCACGTTCATCGGCCTCGCGCCGGAGTCGGCACAGATGACCGGAGTGGAACTCGATCCGCTGACGGCGGCGATCTGCGCCGAGCTGTACCCGCACGCGACCGTCCGCGCCGAGTCCTTCGCCGACACCCGACTGCCTGAAGGACACTTCGACGCCGCCATCGGCAACGTGCCGTTCAGCAGCGTCACCCTGCACGACCCGCTGCACAACGCGACCCGGCAGTCGATGCACAACCACTTCATCATCAAATCGCTGCGCCTGACCCGGCCCGGCGGACTCGTCGCGGTTCTCACCTCGCACTTCACGATGGACGCGCAGAACCCCGGCGCGCGGCGGGAGATGAACGAGCTGGCCGACCTCGTGGGCGCAATCCGCCTGCCCACCGGGGCGCACCGCCGAGCCGCGGGGACGGAGGTGGTGACCGACCTGCTCGTGTTCCGGCGGCGACCGGACGGCGAGCAGATGCGCGACGACGCCTGGGAGACGGTTGCGCAGGTGCCCATCGACGGCGTGCCGATGCGAATCAACCGCTACTTCGATGAGCACCCGGAGCAGATGCTCGGGGAGGTCGGCGTCGGCCACGGGATGTACGACGCGGCCACGCTCACCATCACGACCGATCTGGCCGACTTGGAGGCGGAACTCGCGGTCGCCGTCGACCAGATCGTGTTCTCCGCGCGCCGGGCCGGGCTGACGATGACCGAGCGCACCGCCGAGCAGCAGGCGCGCCGGGCGGCGTTCACCCCGTCGGCGCCGGAGCTGTGGGACGGCAGCATCGTGGCGGGCGAAAGCGGCGGCTTCCGCACCGTTGTCTCCGGCTCGCTGGAGCCGCTTGCGGTGCCGAAGTCCGCCGAGCGCGAGCTACGCGCCCTGCTGCGTCTGCGCGACGGGGCATCTCGCCTGCTGACCGCGGAAGCTGCGAGCGTGGACGACACGCCTGACATCGTGCTCACCCGCACGACGCTGCGCCGTGACTACCTGAAGTATGTCGGCACCTACGGGGCGCTGAACCGCTACACGCTGCGCCCCACCGGGCGCACGAACGAGGACGGCGAGGAGACCTTCGCGCGCATCGTGCCGACCCCGATCCGGCTTCTGCGCTCCGACCCGTTCGGTCCCCTGGTGCTCGCGCTGGAACAGTTCGACGACGAGGATCAGTCCGCGTCGCCTGCCGCGATCATGAGTCACCGCGTGGTGGTGCCGCGCGCCGAGGTGCAGGGTGTCGACAGCCCGGCCGACGCCATCGCGGTCAGCCTCGACCGCACTGGCCGCATCGATATCACTCTCGTCGCCGACCTGCTCGGCATGAACGACCGCGAGGCGCGCGAGGCGCTGGGAACGCTCGTGTTCGCCGATCCGGTCACGAACCAGCTCATCCACGCGCCGGAGTATCTGTCGGGCGACGTGCGGGTCAAGCTCGAAGCGGCACGGCTCCGCGCCGAGGACGACCCGGAGTTCCAGGTCAACGTCGATGCGCTCGCTGAGGTGTTGCCCGCGCCGCTGGGCATCCAGGACATCCACGCGAAGCTCGGCGCGGTCTGGATCAGCGCCGACGTGCACGAGCAGTTCCTGCGGAGCACCCTGCGCGCGCCCGACGTTCGCGTGGAGAACCCGCTGCCAGGCATGTGGGAGATTCGCGGCGGTCGGCAGGGGCTGCCCTCCACCTCGGAGTGGGGCACGCCTCGCCGCCCCGCGCCGGACATCGCCCAGGCCGTCATGGAGCAGCGGACGATGCTCGTCTACGACGAGGAGAAGGACATCGACGGCAAGGTGCGTCGCGTGCTCAACCCCGTCGAGACCGCCGCAGCGCAGGAGAAAGCCGACGCCCTCCAGGAGCGGTTCAGCGAGTGGGTGTGGGAAGATCCAGCCCGCGCACAAGCACTCGTGGACGAGTACAACCAACGCTTCAACTCCATCGTGCTCCGCGACTACACGGATGCCGGGGCGTATTTGTCGTTGCCCGGCCTGGCGTCGAACTTCGAGCCGCGCACGCACCAGCGGGCCGCTGTCGCGCGCATGGTGTCCGAGCCCGCCGCGGGCCTGTTCCACGAAGTCGGCGCGGGCAAGACCGCGGAGATGATTATGGGCGCAATGGAGATGCGCCGGATGGGGCTCATCAGCAAGCCCGTCGTGGTCGTGCCGAATCACATGCTGGAGCAGTTCGGGCGCGAGTGGCTCCAGATCTACCCGCGCGCCCGCGTGCTCGCGGCGTCGAGCCTCGACCTCACGGCAGACAAGCGGCGGCTGTTCGTTGCCCGCGCCGCCGCGAACGAGTGGGACGCGATCATCGTCACCCAGGGCGCGTTCGCCAAGATTCCGCTGCGCGCCTCGACCCAGGAGCAGTACATCCGAGGGCAGGTGGAGGACGTGCGGCAAGTGCTGGGCGAGGCGACCGGCGAGCAGCGGATGAGCGTCAAGCGCATCCAGCGCAAGCTCCTGGCGATGGAGAACAAGCTGAAGGAGCGCACCGATACCGACCGCGACCGCGGGGTCTGCTTCGAAGACACGGGCATCGACTACGTCATCGTCGATGAGATGCACATGTACAAGAACCTCGCCACGGAGTCGAACATCCGCGACGCTGCCATCGAGGGCTCGGATCGCGCGAGCGACCTGCATATGAAGCTCGAATACCTTCGCTCGGCAGGACGCGAGCGGGTTGTGACCGCGGCTACCGCGACGCCCATCTCGAACTCGATCACCGAGACCTATGTCATGCAGCGATACCTGCGGCCCGACGTGCTGGAGTCGGCGGGTGTTGGCGCGTTCGATGCGTGGGCGGCGACGTTCGGCGAGCTGGTCACGCAGATGGAGATCTCGCCGACCGGCAGTACCTTCCGAATGAAGACCCGCTTCGCCCGGTTCCAGAACGGGCAGGAGCTGCTTCGGATGTGGTCGGTGTTCGCCGACGTGAAGACCGCCGACGACCTCGACCTGCCCGTGCCCGCGCTCGTGCAGCGCGACGACGGCAGCCGCGCGCCCTCCACCGTGCCGGTGCAGCCGACCGTCGAGCTGGAGCAGTACGTCGCCTCCCTCGCCGAGCGCGCCGAGAAGGTCGCCACCCGCCAGGTGCGGCCCGACGAGGACAACATGCTCCTGATCGCCACCGACGGACGCAAGGCCGCGCTCGACATCCGCATGGTCGTCCCCCGCGACCCGTCCGGGCCGAGCAAGGTCGACGTCGCCGCCGACGCGATCCACCGCATCTGGGAGCGCACCCGAGACAACGAGTACCTCGACACGGTGACCGGGCAGCCCTCCACGGTGCGCGGGTCGCTCCAGCTCGTGTTCTCCGATATCGGCACCCCGAACCAGGACAGGTGGAACGCCTACGACGAGCTGCGGCAGCAGCTCGTGCAGCGCGGCATCCCCGCCGAGCAGGTCAGGTACATGCACGAGGCGAAGACCGACGTGGAGAAGGCCCGCCTGTTCGCCGCGGCCCGCGCCGGCCACGTCGCCGTGCTCATCGGCTCGACGGAGAAGATGGGCGTCGGCACGAACGTCCAGGCCCGCGCCATCGCGCTGCACCATCTGGACTGCCCGTGGCGGCCCTCCGACATCGCGCAGCGCGACGGGCGCATCATGCGGCAGGGCAACCAGAACGAGGAAGTGGCGATCGTCCGCTACGTCACCGAGCGTTCCTTCGACTCCTACATGTGGCAGACGGTCGAGCGGAAGGCCGCGTCGTTCGCGCAGCTCCTGCGCGGCAAGATCAACGCCCGAGAGATCGAGGAGATCGACACCTCCGCGCTCTCCGCAGCAGAGGCCAAGGCCATCGCCTCCGGCAATCCGCTCCTGCTGGAGCACTCCGTCATCCTCAACGAGGTGAACCGGCTCCGCCGCCTCCAGCGCGCGCACGAGCGCAACGAGGACATGCTCGTCCACACCGGCAATCGCGCCCGGTCGTCCGCCGAGCGCGCCGCCGCGGACATTCGCGGGCTGGAAGCCGCCGCCCCACGGATGATCGACACGAGCGGCGACAGGTTCCGCATCACGCTCGGCACGCGCGACTACGACTCCCGCTCCGACGCCGCGCACGCCCTGGCCGCGTGGATGGGCGACTCCGGGCTGAAGTGGCTGCCCCGGTACGGGCACAAGGACTTCGGGATCATCGGCCGCATCTCCGGCTTCGACATCCACGTCGAGGCCCGCTCCGGGCTCACCACCCTCGATGTGACCGTCTCCCTGCCCGAGGTGTCCCGCTCGGGATTCACGATGCCGAAGGAGTCGTTCCTAGAGGCCGGGCTCGGACTCGTGCAGCGCATCGAGAACCGCGTCAGCGGCATCCCCTCCCTCCTCGACCAGGCCCGCGAAGACCTGGCAGAAGCCGAGCAGACCGTCGCTGACACCCAGCAGCGCCTGGGCCAGCCCTTCCGCCACGCCCAGGCCCTCGCCGACGCCGAGGAAGACCTCGCCCGCGTCGAGTCCCAGCTCGCCGCGATGCAGGACGAACCCGCACCCGAGCCCGCCGCGCCAGAGTCCGAGCCCGTCGAGCTGACTATCGAAGCCGTGCGCGCCTACGAACCGAACCTCGGGTCGCGGGAGGGTGCGGGGCGTGAGCCCGCGGCCCCATTCGTCCCCGCGCCGCCCCCGGCCGCGCCGCCGGGCAACGCCCCGCGGCTGTAGCTCAGCGACACTCCGGGCCGAGCCCGTCGATGATCGTGGCGGGGTCGGCGATGATCTGCTCGCAGCGCAGGCAGCGCGCACCGCGAAAGATCACCTCCGGTTCGCCGTGGATTCCTTGCTCGGGCGCGATGTCGTAGAGGTCCGCGTGTGCGGCGAACAGGCGCGGATGGTTCTTGGCGATGGAGGCGTGGAATTGCGCGGGCGTGGTCGGCGGGTTGAGCTGACGCTCGACGAACAGGTCGATCACCGTCGAGTAGGCATCGCGGGTGAGCCGCGCGGCGAGGAACAGATCGGGGTTCACCGCCGAGATGCCGACGCTAGCAAGATCGTCCAGCCCGTAGTCGTCCACATCCTCGGTGATCAGGAACCGCGCGCCCGCGGCCGCAGCATCGGCAAGGATCTGCCGATCCGCGCCCTTCGTCCCTCCGAAGCGTTCCGCACCCGTGCCGGTCGGCCCGAGCAAGACGTCGAATCGCTCCCGGACACTCGACGGCGGCAACGCCCTCGGGCGCATGTGCACCTGGGCCTCCCGCTCGGCAGCCCGGCTCCAGAAGGCGCGGAAGCCGCTCGGCACCCCGCCGACGACCAGCAGAGTCCGAGTGACGGGCTTAGCGATGATGTTCGCGTCCAGGAGAACGCGCGTCAGCTCACTGATCGCCGAAGAGGTCGTCACGGAGTTCATCGCGCGTCAGCTCCACGAGGTCGCCCATCGTCTTGCGCCAGTACCGCTCGAACTCCTCGTAGGGGATGCGATTGCGATTGCCGACCTTGACCGCGCGAATCTCCCCCGCCTTGATCTTCCGCGAGATGGTGGGACGAGACACGCCCATCGCGTTGGCGACCTGCTCGGGGGTCATCATGCGGCGCTTGGCCGTCAGCGTCACCGTCTCCCCATCGGCTGCCGCCTGCTGCACATACGCGGCGACCTGCTCCAGCCAAGCCGGGCGCGCCCCGGCGCTGGAGCGCACATCCTCCGGGTTGATCGTCAAGCTCGTCATGGTCATGACCCCATCCTACCTCCACCTGCACACTCTGGACAATACAAGTGTTCATATGGCATCCCCTTCTTGAGCCTTACAGTTCATGCGTCGATGCCCGCGAACGCCTCGTCGAGCGCGTCAGCCGCGACCTCGACGATGAGGTCGGGACGCTTCGCGTAGTGCCCTTCCGTGATGTCGGTACTGCTGTGCCCGAGCAGGTCGCGTGCGACCTCGACGCCAGCCGTGTCCGATACCGCGGCAGCGACGGCCTTGCGGAGACTGCGGAAGGTGAGATGCTCGGCGTCGACCCCAATAGCCAACAGTTCCGGCTCGAACTCGCGGCGGAACATCCTGAGCAACTCGCCGACTGCGCTGGGGTCGCGCGGACGGCCGCGCTCGGTCGTGAACAGCACGTCGTCTGGATTCCGCTCGGAGTCGGGAACGTGGCTCGCCACGAATTCGCTCAGTACCTTCGCCGCGAACTTCGGAACGCGAACCCAACGCTTCTGCCGCTCCGCCTTGGGTGAGTCCTGACGGAACAGGCCGCGGGACTTGGTGCGCACCATCGTCCCGCCGACCCAGACGAGCGCCTCCATCGTGAGGCTTCCATCCGGTTGTTCCACCGCCTCGAACCGCACGTCCTGGAACCGGATCGCAATCGGTTCCGCTGTCCGCTCGGAGGTGCCGAGCGTGATGAGGATGTAGTCGGCGAGCAGCTTGTAGTTAGGCCGTCGACCCACCGGATACCGCTTCCGGTGCCGCTCGGGCCACACCTCGCGGATGAGGTGGAGGATGTACTTGACCTGCACCGCGTCGAGTTCGAAGTACACCGTGTCCGGCTCGTCCGCTCGTCTGGTCGCACGGATCGGGTTCGCCACGACGACCGCCCCGTACCGTGTGTTCTGGATCGACCCGGCAGCCGAGAAATGCCCCTGCTGGATCGCCCAGTCGAACATGAGCGACATCACGTTCCGAACCTTGTTCGCGGTCGTCACCGACTTCTCCCGTGCGATGTCCATAAGCAGCCCATCAGCACGGTCGGCAGTGATGTCGGCGATGGGGATGGCCCCAGCGCGCGGGATGACATGCGCGCGCACCACCGAGGCGTAGCCATCGACGGTCTGCTCGCGGCGCTGGCGCAGCACCCGCGGATCGTCGTCGTGGTACGCCGTCTTCAGCCACGTCGTCGCCAGCTCAGCGACGGTCATGAGCTGTGTTCGTCGCGCCAGGACTCGACCGACGGCGACATCAGCCGCTTCCTGCAACGCGGTCAGAGCCTCAGCCTCGGTCGCTCCGCTGCCGCTGGGACGACGCTCTTGCCCGTTGCCGTCATAGACCCGCGCTCGCGCGATGACCAGGCCGTTCGGCTCAACGGTGTAGGTCACCTTGCCAAGTTCGCCGAGCGCGCGCTTCGGCCGAGCCATCAGTCGCCCGCACTTTCCGTCGGGGCCACGATCCGCCCCGTGATGAACGCCTCGACATCCTCATCGCGGTAGCGAACGTTGTGCGACGAGAGCGCGACGAACGGCAACCCGAGACCTCGGCTGCGCGCACGCTCTGTCCGCCAGTCAGCGAGCGTCCTGATCGGGATGCCCGTGTACTCCGCAAGCTCCTGCGGAGTCCAGAGGCGGGGGCGGGCGTCGCTCATACCAATGAGGTAGGCGGCACCACCCGTCGACCTCCAGCGAACCCCGTAGGACGGCCAAGAATCGAGTAAACGGACGGGTTCTCGGACAGCCGCAGCAGCGACCCCACCCATGCTCACCATTGCACTTCCCTGTGTTTGCAGGGAAGTGTGAGCCTGCGGAACCCCCTCCGGTTCTCAGATCCTCAAGCCGAGCTGTACTTCGGGGTCTGATCCACGGATCACCGCATCGGGAGCCCGTCAGCCATCCGGCCGGCGGGCTCCCGTCGTGTCCCGGGCCGGCGCGCTAACCCAGGTCGGCTGGGAAAACAAGACGGCGTCTTCTGCGGCTTGTCCTGCGACGATGCACACGTGACGCTCACCGCTCCCCCGCCTCCGTCGGCGGCCGTGCCCGACGAGGGCTGCGGCGACCTGCTCCGGCGTGTGGCCGACGGTGACCGCGCCTGCTTCGCGCAGCTCTACGACCTCTTCGCGGGACGGATCTTCGGCCTTCTCACGCGGGTCGCCCACGGCGTCACCGCGGAACGACTGCTCGTCGAGGTCTTCGACGAGGTGTGGCGGACGGCGCGAACCTGCCCGTCGTTCGACGAGGCGGAGGACTGGATCCTCTTCGTCGCGCGGCGTCGTGCCGTCGTCGCCGCCCGCGCCCGCCGCGGGTGATCTCGAGCGCGGTCAGCGGCCGAGCACCGCGCGCACGGCGTCGTCGAGCTCGGCGTAGCGGAACGAGAAGCCAGCGGCCTGCAGCCGCTCGGGGACGACCCAGCGGCTCTTGAGGACGAGCTCCGGCTCGGTGCGCAGCGCCCACATCGCCGGTCCCAGCACCCAGCGGGGCGCGGGCAGCGCGATCGGCATGCCCACGGCCGCACGCAAGGTGCGCATGAGCTCCCGATTCTCGACCGGATGCGGCGCGGCGAGGTTCACCGCGCCGTCGATGTCCGCCCGCCCCACGAGGAAGTCGATCGCTCCGAGGGCGTCGTCGAGGTGGATCCAGCTGAATCGCTGCCGGCCGCCACGGCTGTCGTGCGGATGCGGCGCCGCGGCCGTCGCATGCGGTCCGATGCCGCGGTAACGGTCGTGCGGGAACCACGGTCCCTCCAGCTGGGGCCCGCCGAGCCCGAACCGCGCGAGGCGCAGCAGCATGCGGGTCGCGGGGCCGTCGCCGAGCACGATCGCCATCCGCAGTGCGACACGGCGCAGGCCGGGCAGATCGTCGGCGAACAGCTCCGCCTCCCAGTCGCGGGCCACGTCGACGGAGAAGCCCGTCCCGAGCTCACCGGCGGTCTCGGTCTGCGGCCGATCGGTGGCATGACGGTAGATGGTCGCGGTCGACGCGTTCAGCCAGGTCGCCGGCGGCCGTTCGGCCGCGGCGACGGCGGAGCGCAGCATCCGCGTGGTCTCGATGCGCGAGCGGTAGATGAGGTCGCGGCCCCGGTCGGTGTAGCGCCGGTCGACCGACGCGCCCGCGAGGTTCACCAGCACGTCGGCGCCGTCGAGGACGCGGCGCATTCCCGCGGCGTCGCGCCACGTCGCATCGCCGTCGCGTCCGATCGTCTGCACGAGCACGCCGCGCGCCGCCCATCGGCGGTGCAGCTCAGAGCCGACGAACCCGGACGCGCCCGCGATGACGGCGCGGGCCGGCATCGGCTCAGCCATAGAACAGCTTCTCGAACACCCGCCGTGCTCGGCGCGTCGTGGCGAGGTAGTCCTCTTCGACGCGCGTGGCCGAGCGCGGCGGGTACTCGAGGATGCGTCCGATGCCATCGAGCTTGCCCCGGTCGGTGGGCAGCACGTCGGTGGTCGCCCACGACAGCAGGGTCGCCGCGGAGCGCACGCGGCTCGCCAGCCGCCACGCGGCTTCCAATCGCTCCGCCGACAGACCGTCGACGAGACCCGCGTCGCGTGCGGCGTGCAGCGCGTCGAGCGTCGACGTCGTGCGCATGCCGGGCACGCCATGCGCGTGCTGCAGCTGCAGGATCTGCACGAGCCACTCCACGTCGCTGAGCGACCCGGGCCCGAGCTTGAGGTGCCGGGCGGGGTCGACGCCCTTCGGGAGCCGCTCGCTCTCGACGCGCGCCTTGATCCGCTTGATCTCGCGCAGCCCCTGCGGGTCGATCTGCTGCGGGTACCGCACCTCATCGGCGAGCGTCGTGAAGGCGTCGATCAGCTTGACGCTGCCGGCGATCCCTCGCGCACGCAGCAGCGCCTGCGCTTCCCACGACAGCGACCAGCGCCGGTAGTACTCGGCGTACGCGTCGAGCGAGCGCGCGACGGGACCGTTGCGACCCTCGGGTCGCAGCCCCGCATCGAGCTCGAGCGGCAGCCGGTGGTCTTCCGAGTGCTGTCGGAGACCCGCGACGATCTGCAGCGCGAGCTCGTGGGCGCGCTGCGGATCGACGCCGTTCGGCCGGTAGACGTACATGACGTCGGCGTCGGACCCGAACCCGAGCTCGCGGCCGCCGAAGCGTCCCATCGCGATCACGGAGAAGTCGAGCGCCGCATCCTCGGGCGGCACGATCTCCCGCCGCACCGCGCGGAGGGTCGCCTGAATCGTCACCTCGGTGATCGTCGTGAGGGCGCCGGCCAGCTCGTCGATCGTGAGGTAGCCGAGCACGGCCGCCATCGCGGTGCGCAGCATCTCGCGCCGGCGGAGCGCGCGCACCGACCGCATGGCGTCCTCGATCGACGCATGCCGGGTCTGGATCGCCCGGGCCTCCTCCTGCAGCGCGACACCGCCGCGTGGTCGCAGCAGATCGGTGTCATCCAGCCATGCGGCGGATTCGGGGATCCACTCCATGAGCTCGCCGATGTACCGCGAGCCCGACAGCGCGTGCGTGAGGCTCTCGGCGGCGGCGGAGGAGTCGCGCAGCATCCGGAGGAACCACGGGCTCTCCCCCAGCCGCTCGCTGATGCGGCGGAAGACGAGCAGGCCGTAGTCGGGGTCGACACCGTCGGCGAACCACCGCAGCATGATGGGCATGAGGTGGCGTTGGATCGTCGCCTTGCGGCTGAGACCGGTCGTCAGGGCGGCGATGTGACGGAGCGCCCCGACGGGATCGCGGAAGCCGATCGCCGCGAGGCGGTCGTGCGCCTGCGCGGCCGACAGCGTCCGCTCCTCCTCGCCGAGGCCGGCCACCGCGCTCAGCAGCGGGCGGTAGAACAGCCGCACGTGGATGTCGCGCACCTCGCGCTTGATCGCCTCCCAGCGCGCCTGAATGCCCTCGCCGCTGTCGGCGAGCCCGGTCGCACGGGCGAGCACCCGCAGCTCCTCCGGACGCGTGGGCATCAGGTGGGTGCGGCGCAGGCCGCGCAGCTGCAGCCGGTGCTCGATCAGGCGCAGCATCCGGTAGTCGCGCGCGAACGCCGCCGCGTCGGCGCGACCGATGTACCCCTCGGCGACGAGCGCGTCGAGGGCCTCCAGCGTGCCCCGCTGGCGGATGCGGTCGTCCGTCAGGCCGTGCACGAGCTGCAGCAGCTGCACCGTGAATTCGATGTCGCGGATGCCGCCCGGCCCGAGCTTCACCTGGCGCGGCACCTCGTCGGTCGGGATGTTGTCGGTGACCCGCTCGCGCATGCGCTGGACGTTGTCGACGAAGTTCTCCCGTGCGGCGCTCGTCCACACCTTGGGCTGCACGGCCGCGACGTACTCGGCGCCGAGCGCGGGATCGCCGGCGAGCGGCCGCGCCTTGAGCAGCGCCTGGAACTCCCAGCCGTGCGCCCAGCGGTCGTAGTAGGACAGGTGCGAGCCGAGCGAGCGCACGAGGGCGCCCTGCTTGCCCTCCGGCCGCAGGTTCGGATCGACCTCCCACAGCGGCGGCTCGATCTCCGGCCCGGAGATGCCGCGCATCGTCTGCACCGCCAGGCGCGTCGCGATGTCGATCGCGCGGGCCTCGGCGACCACGTCGTCATCCAGCGAGCCGCCGACGAAGATCACGTCGACGTCGCTGACGTAGTTCAGCTCACGCGCGCCGGCCTTGCCCATGCCGATGATCGCGAGCCGGGCCGCGGCGACCTGCTCACGCGGGAACGTGGCGGGGCCGGGGCCGGCCAGCCGCGTGCGCGCGACAGCGAGGGATGCTTCCAGAGCCGCGCCCGCCGCATCCGCGAGTCGCTCGGACACGACGTCGATCACCTGCGCCGCGTCGGGGTGGCCGAGGTCGAACGCCGCGATACGGGCGAGCATGCGGCGGTAGCGCGTGCGCAGCGCCGCCCACGCCTCGTCGGCGCCGGATGCGGCGAATCCGCTCGCGTCCGCACCCACGGCTGCGAGCAGCTCCGACGCGATCTCCTCGGGACCGGGGAGGGCGCTCCCCGCTCCGCGCAGGTTCGCGAGCTCGTCGGGGTGCCGCAGGAAGAATTCCGCGAAGCCGCTGGATGCGCCGACGAGACGCCACAGCGACGCCCAGCCGTCCCTGTCATCGGCCAGAGCGGCCACAGCGGCCGCGTCGCGGCGCGCGATGCGCACGATCGCCGCGACCGCCTCGTCGGGGTCGGCGCCCAGCGCCGCCACGGCGGCGAGCGCGGCGCGCGGCGCGCCGATCAGCTCGCCGAGCTCGCCGAGCAGCGCGTCGGCCTCGGTCAGCAGAGAGAAGCCGCTGCGCGCGAGGGCGGTCAGTGCCGAGGAGCGCTCACCCGAGGTCATCGGCGGACCGCGTCAGAGGATCTCGAGATTGCTCTCGAGCTCGAACCGGGTCACCTGTGAGCGGTACTCGTGCCACTCGCGGCGCTTGTTGAGCAGCACGTAGTTGAAGACCTGCTCGCCCAGGGTCTCGGCGACGAGCTCCGACTCCTCCATGTACTCCAGCGCGTGGTCGAGGCTCTGCGGGAGCGGCGCGTACCCGAGTGCGCGGCGCTCGGCGTCGCTGAGCGACCACACGTTGTCCTCGGCCTCGGCCGGCAGCTCGTAGCCCTCCTCGATGCCCTTGAGGCCGGCGGCGAGCATGAGGGCGTAGGCGAGGTACGGGTTCGCGGCGGAGTCCAGCGCCCGGTACTCGACCCGCGAGGACTGCCCCTTGTTCGGCTTGTACAGCGGCACGCGCACGAGGGCGGAGCGGTTGTTGTGACCCCAGCAGATGAAGCTGGGCGCCTCGTCGCCGCCCCACAGGCGCTTGTACGAGTTCACGAACTGGTTCGTGACCGCCGAGATCTCGTTCGCGTGGCGCAGGAGACCGGCGATGAACTGCCGCCCGATCTTCGAGAGCTGGTACTGCGCGCCCTCTTCGTAGAACGCGTTCTGGTCGCCTTCGAACAGGGACATGTGCGTGTGCATGCCGCTGCCGGGCTGGCCGCTGAGGGGCTTCGGCATGAACGTGGCGTACACGCCCTGCTCGATCGCGACCTCCTTGATGACCGTCCGGAAGGTCATGATGTTGTCAGCCGTCGTCAGGGCGTCCGCGTACCGGAGGTCGATCTCGTTCTGACCAGGGCCGCCCTCGTGGTGGCTGAACTCGACGGAGATGCCGAGGTCTTCCAGCATCCGCACCGACCGGCGGCGGAAGTCGTGCGCGGTGCCGCCGGGGACGTTGTCGAAGTAGCCCGCGGAGTCGACCGGCTCCGGACGACCCTCGGGGCCGAGCTGCGACGACTTCAGCAGGTAGAACTCGATCTCGGGGTGCGTGTAGAACGTGAACCCGGCGTCGGCGGCCTTCGCAAGCGTGCGCTTGAGCACGTGACGGGGGTCGGCGACGGCGGGCGCCCCGTCGGGGGTCGTGATGTCGCAGAACATGCGCGCGGTCGGGTCGACCTCGCCGCGCCACGGCAGGATCTGGAACGTCGTCGGATCGGGATGGGCGAGCAGGTCGGACTCGTACGAGCGCGTCAGCCCCTCGATCGCGGAGCCGTCGAAGCCGAGCCCCTCGGCGAAGGCCCCCTCGACCTCGGCGGGCGCGATCGCGACGGACTTGAGGGTGCCGATGACATCCGTGAACCACAGACGCACGAACTTGACGCCGCGCTCCTCGATCGTGCGGAGGACGAAGTCCCGCTGCTTGTCCATGCTGATCCTCGCCTCGCGCTTACTCGTCGGTCCCGGCGGAGCCCCAACCGGACTCGCGCGCGTCGTCCTCGGCCCACGCGCGCGAGCGCTCGCGCAGGATCTCCGGCGCGCGAGCCGCCTCCTCCTCCGTGTCGAAGGGGCCGGCGCGATCGATCGCGGGCGATTCGAACCCCCGCTCGACCTTGCCGGTCGTGAGGTTGTACCAGTACTTCTCGCTGTCCGCGGTCACCGTGACTCCCTGCTCTGGCGTGCGGCCCCGGATCGTCCCGGCGCTGTCTCGATCCTACTGATTCCGCGGCCCGCCCAATGGACGACGGACCCGTCGCTAGGCTGAACGCATGGCAACGAGCACGACCCGGGCAGTCGGGGTGGACATCGGCGGGACCGGCATCAAAGCCGGCGTGGTGGACCTTCAGGCGGGTGAGCTCGTCAGCGACCGGATGAAGGTGCCGACGCCCGCCGGGGCCGAGCCGAAGGACGTGCTCAACGCGGTGCGCGAGGTGCTCGACAAGCTCGAGGTCGCCGATGACACCGACATCTCCCTGGGCGTCGCCTTCCCGGCGATCGTGAAGAACGGGCGCACCCTGTCGGCCGCGAACGTGTCGGACAAGTGGATCGGGTTCGAAGCGGAGAAGTTCTTCGAGGACGGGCTGGGCCGCGACATCCACTTCGCCAACGACGCCGACGTGGCCGGCATCGCCGAGGTGCGCTACGGCGCAGCCAAGGGTGTCGACGGCCTCGTGATCCTCACGACCCTGGGCACCGGCATCGGTTCGGCGATGATCTACGACGGGGTGCTGATCCCCAACAGCGAGCTCGGTCATCTTCAGCGCGCGGGTCACAAGCGCGACGCCGAGGGCTACGCGGCCTACTCCGCCATGGAGCGCGAGGAGCTGTCGTGGGAGAAGTGGGCCAAGCGCCTGCAGTGGTACTACGACTACGTGCAGTTTCTCTTCTCCCCCGACCTGTTCGTCGTCGGCGGCGGCGTGTCCAAGCACGCCGACGAGTTCCTCCACCTGCTCAAGCTCGACACGCCCATCGTCCCGGCGGTGCACCGCAACAACGCGGGCATCATCGGCGCCGCATCGCTCGCGGTCGCGGTGCCCGAGGCGCTGCCCGCCGTCGCCCAGGCCTCCGCCTGACGCGCTCTCAGCCGACGACGGCGGCGATGGCCTCGATCTCGACGAGCTGATCGGGGTACCCGAGCACCGTGACGCCCATCAGCGTGCTGGGCACCTCGTGGTCCGCGAACCCGTGGTGGACCACGCTCCACGCAAGATGAAGGTCCGCGCGGTCGGACGAGGCAACCAGCACCCGCGCCTGCACGACGTCACGGCGAGACGCCCCCGCGGCGTCGAGGGCGATGTCGAGATTCGCCAGGCACCGCGCGGCCTGAGCGCCGACGTCGCCCGGCGCGGACGTCCTTCCGTCCGGTTCCACGGGGCACGCCCCGGCCAGGAAGATTAACCGCGCCCCCGGCGCTGCGCTCGCCGCGTGGGCGTACTCGGCAGGAGCGAGCTGAAGCGAGCGGATCAGGGATACGGCGCTGGGCATGAGGTCATCATGGCAGTGCGTCGTACCGGCGCCGGATCGGCGACCCGCATGGCATCATCGGCTCATGACCGACGTCCGCACCCTCGCGCTCGTGCGACGGGTGCGCGACCGGATGGACCGCGAGTACGCGAAGCCGCTCGACGTCGAGTCGCTCGCCGCCGGCGTGCACATGTCGGCGGGGCACCTGAGCCGCCAGTTCCGGCTGGCCTACGGCGAGTCGCCCTACGCGTACCTCATGACCCGCCGCATCGAGCGTGCGATGACGCTGCTGCGCCGTGGCGACCTGACGGTGACCGACGCATGCTTCGCGGTCGGCTGCCAGTCCCTCGGCACCTTCAGCACGCGCTTCACCGAGCTGGTCGGCGTCACGCCGAGCGAGTACCGCGCGCACGGCGCGCAGTACCGGCCCGGGATGCTGCCGTGCATCGCCAAGCACGTGACCCGACCGGTCAGGAATCGAGAAGCGACGGCCGCTGCGGTCTCGTAGCGTGAGCGTCATGGCCCTCACGATCCACTCCAGCTTCCTTCCGCACCTCGACCCGGAGGAGTCGCTCGCGTTCTACCGCGACGTCCTGGGATTCGAGGTGCGCCTCGACGTCGGCTACGCCGGGATGCGGTGGATCACCGTCGGGCCGGCCGAGCAGCCGGACACGGCGATCGTGCTGCATCCAGTGGGCGTCGGCCACGACGTCTCCGATGCCGAGCGCACGCTCCTGACGGAGCTCGTCGCGAAGGGGACGGTGTTCGGCGTCAATCTCGCCACCGACGACCTGGACGCGACGTTCGCGCGCCTGGACGCCGCCGGTGCCGACATCGTGCAGGAGCCGATTGAGCAGGACTACGGCGTGCGCGACTGCGCGGTGCGCGACCCCGCAGGCAACCTCCTGCGCATCCAGCAGAACTGACCGACGACACCACCGACGAAAGGAACGACGATGGCCGCATCGACGGGCGCGGGATTCAGCGCCGAGGAGAAGGCTGCGATGAAGCAGCGCGCGGAGGAGCTCAAGGCCATGAAGGGCCTGAAGGGCGCCGCGAAGCTCGAGAAGGAGAATCAGGCGTGCCTAGACGCGATCGAGGCGCTCGAGGGCGCGGATCGTGCGATCGCCGAACGCGTGCACGTGATCGTCATGGAGGAGGCCTCGCACCTCACGCCCAAGACCTTCTACGGCTTCCCGGCGTACGCGCGCGACGGCAAGGTCGTCGTCTTCTACCAGCCGCCATCGAAGTTCAAGACGCGCTACGGCACGGTCTCGTTCGACGAGACGGCGCAGCTCGACGACGGGCCGATGTGGCCGGTGTCGTTCGCGGTGCTCGAGGTGACGCCGGACGTGGAGCGCCGCATCCGCGAGCTCGTGCGCCGCGCCGCGCCCGCCGACTGAGCGGGTCGCCCGGCGGGACGCGATCGGAGGGGCGAATGGGCCGGCCTGTACGCCGGGTTCTGTCCGGGGGTCCTCGCGGACCCCGTGGACGGTCATCTCTCTCGGCGACACGTTGCCGTGCCGCTCCAGCGGCCTACCCGGGGACTCGGCGGGCCGCGTCGTCATCCCCTGTCTGGCCTTGCTCCGGACGAGGTTTACCGTGCGAGCCGTGTCACCACGGCCCCGGTGGTCTCTTACACCACCCTTTCACCCTTACCCTTCCGGTCCTTCGACAAGCTCAGGAACCGGAGGGCGGTCTGCTCTCTGTGGCACTGTCTCGCGGATCGCTCCGGGTGGGTGTTACCCACCGTCCTGCCCTGTGGAGCCCGGACGTTCCTCGGCGCGGGTCACCCCGCGACGCGACCGTCCAGCCGACCCATTCGCATGCCCGAGTGTACCGACCGCGCCTCGCGAGAACGCGCGAAAGCACGGTTTTGCGGCCCGCGACCGTGCACGCGCGTGTTCTCGCGAGGCGCGCGGCACGCGCTAGGACTTCTCCGCGCTGCTCGCGATCTTGAGGTCCAGCGGGAAGTCGATCGGGAAGTCGCCGAACAGCAGACGGCCGGCGGATGCGGCGGCCTCGCGCACCGCGTCCGCCGCCGCCTCCGCGTGCACCGAAGGGGTGTGGACGATGATCTCGTCGTGGAGGAAGAAGGCCACGTGCGGGCGACGCGCGAAGGCCGGACCCGACCGCGGCGCCGCGTCCGCCTCGCCCACCTCGGGCAGGCGCGCGAGCCGGCCGCGCAGGTCGGCGAGCCACGCGAGCGCCCACTCGGCCGCCGTGCCCTGCACGACGAAGTTCCGCGTGAACCGGCCGCGGTCGCGGGCGTATCGGCGCGCCCGCGAGGCGTCCGAGTCGGACGCGTCGACGTCGGTCGCGTCGGCCTGCAGCCGGCTCCACGCGCCTGACGGCGCGGGTGATGTGCGCCCGAGCAGCGTCGACACGACTCCGCCGTCCTCCCCGACGCGGGCGGCGTCGTCGACGAGCGCCATCGCGCGGGGGAAGGCGCGCCGCAGCCGCGGCACGAGGCGGCCGCCGTCTCCCGAGGTCGCGCCGTACATCGCACCGAGCAGGGCGACCTTCGCCTCGGCCCGGGAGCCGAGCGTGCCCTGCGCGACGATCCCCTCGTACAGGTCCCGACCCGCGGCCGCCCGCGCCAGCGCGAGGTCGCCGGCCATCGCCGCGAGGATGCGTGGCTCGAGCTGCGCCACGTCGGCGACGATGAGGCGCCAGCTCGGGTCGGCGCGGACGGCCGCGCGCAGCTGCCGCGGGATCTGCAGCGCGCCGCCGCCCGACGACGCCCAGCGTCCGGTGACGACGCCCGCGGGCACGTAGACGGGGCGGAAGCGCCCGTCGCGCACCCACTCCGCGAGCCACGCCCAGCCGTTCGCGCTGTACAGCCGCATGAGCCGCTTGTAGTCGATGAGCGGCTCGACGACGGGGTGGTCGTGCCGCCGCAGCTCCCAGCGGCTCGTCGTCTCGACGAGGAGGCCGGCGCGATGCAGCGCGCGCAGCAGCTTGGGCTGCGAGTCGAGGCTCGCCAACGGATCGCCCAGGATGCGGCGTACCTCCGCCGCGCGCTCCTCGATCCGTGCGGGAAGGGCGCCGCCGCGCTCGCCGAGCATCTCGCGCAGGATGCCGTCGTGCACGTCGGCGTCCCACGGCAGCCCCGCGGCGCGCAGCTCGGCGGCGAGCAGGGCACCCGCCGACTCGGCGGCGATGAGCAGGCGCAGCGCTCCGCCACGCTCGCTCGCCGCGAGGGCGGCGCGCTGGCGAGCGAACTCCGCGAGCGCCTCGTCCACGCCCTCGGGAACGGACGCCTCGGGCGCGTCGAGGTCGAACAGGGCGTCGTCGACCGCCGCCGCGGCTGCCGCCGCATCCCAGGCGGTCGCGGTGCGCAGCCCGGCGTCGTCCCGGACCGCCGCGGCATCGCGGAGGATCGCGTGGGCGAGGCGCAGGTCGTGCGCGCGCTCGACGGTCGCACCGGCATCCAGCACGGCGTCGTACCAGACGGGTGTGTCGTGCCACACCCACCGCACCGGCGCCGCGCGTTCCCGATCGCGGATCCACGCGACGATCTCCGACCGCGGGATCGAAAGCCGCTCGATCTCGGCGCCGGTGCCGTCGAGGTCCACCGCGACGACGTCGTCGCCCGATCGTCCGAGGACGATCCAGGCGGTGTCAGTCGCCGGCACCGCCGCGCGCGCCCGCGCGCGTCGAGGGGGCGAACGTCACAGCCCCGACTCCTCGGTGCGCACGAGGATCGCGCCGCATTCGGGGCACTGCACGACGTCGTCGTCCTGCGCCTGACGAATCGTGTTGAGGTCGGTGCCGGAGAGCACCATCCGGCACGCCTCGCACGTGCCGCGGCGCAGCAGCCCCGCCGCCGGTCCGCGCGCGGCGAGTCGGTCGTAGAGCGCCACGAGGTCGGCGGGCAGCGACTCGGCGATCGCGCCGCGGTCGCGCCGGCCGGCCTCGGCGTCGCGGGTCGCGGTGGCGACCTGGTCCTTGGCCTCGGCGCTCAGGCGCGCACCCTCCTCCTGCGTCTGGGCGATGAGGGATTCCTGCGCGCTCACCTCGGCATCGGCCGCCTCCAGCCGCTCCATGACCGACAGCTCGGCGTCCTCGAGGTCGCTCTTGCGCCGCGCCAGGGCCGCGAGCTCGCTCTCGAGCCCCTGCGCCTCCTTGGCGTTCGCGCTCGTGTTCAGCCGCGACGCGTCGCGTTCGGCGCGGGCGTCCACGACCGCGACGTCGGCCTCGATGCGGGCGAGCTCGGCGCGCAGGTCGTCCCGGGCGCCCACGAGGCGGGCGAGCTCCTGCGACTGCGTCGCGCGCTGCGCCACGAGCTCCTTGACGCGCGCCGCCTGCGGCGGATTCTGACGGGCCGCGTCGGCACGCCGGATGCGCACGTCGAGGTCGGCGAGGTCGAGGAGGCGTCGCTGGTCGGCGGGGGCGGCTTTCACCCTCCCAACCTACCGCCGGGCGCCGACGCGCAGACGGTGCGCGTCGCGTGAGACGGGCGGATGCGGTGGGCCCTGCCGGGATCGAACCGACGACATCCACGGTGTAAACGTGGCGCTCTACCAGCTGAGCTAAAGGCCCGCGGCACGAGTCTACGAGGTGCCGTCCGGTGCTCCCCCGACTGGGTAGGCTGGTCGGCGGTGCGTTGTGAGGATCGGACAACGCCGACGACGCACCCATGGTGAATGACTGGCACGATCTGCCAGCAGAGGAAAGGTCTTCCGTGACTGTTCACGACCAGGATCCGTATTCGCAGGACGCTTCGGACAGCGATCCCGAAGAGACCGCCGAGTGGCAGGAGTCCCTGCAGCAGCTCGTGCAGGCGAAGGGCCACGGTCGTGGCCGCGAGATCATGCTGAGCCTCCTGAAGGCATCGAAGGACCTGCACCTGAACGTGCCGATGGTGCCGACGACGGACTACATCAACACGATCGCGCCCGAGAACGAGCCCGAGTTCCCCGGTGACGAGGAGATCGAGCGCCGCTACCGTGCGTGGATCCGCTGGAACGCCGCGATCACGGTGCACCGCGCGCAGCGCCCGGGCATCGCCGTCGGCGGCCACATCTCGACGTACGCGTCGTCGGCCGCCCTGTACGAGGTCGGCTTCAACCACTTCTTCCGCGGCGCCGACCACCCGTCGGGCGGCGACCAGATCTTCATCCAGGGGCACGCCTCCCCCGGTACGTACGCGCGCGCCTACCTCGAGGGCCGCTTGAGCGAAACGCAGCTGGACGGCTTCCGTCAGGAGAAGTCGGCCGCGCCGAACGGACTGCCCTCCTATCCGCATCCGCGCCTCATGCCGGAGTTCTGGCAGTTCCCCACCGTCTCGATGGGTCTCGGCCCGATCAACGCCATCTATCAGGCGATGACGAACAAGTACCTCACCAACCGCGGCATCAAAGACGTCGGCGACGCGCACGTGTGGGCGTTCCTCGGCGACGGCGAGATGGACGAGGTCGAGAGCCGCGGTCAGCTCCAGGTGGCGGCGAACGAGGGCCTGGACAACCTCACGTTCGTCATCAACGCCAACCTCCAGCGCCTCGACGGCCCGGTGCGCGGCAACGGCAAGATCATCCAGGAGCTCGAGAGCTTCTTCCGTGGCGCCGGCTGGAACGTCATCAAGGTCATCTGGGGTCGCGAATGGGACGACCTGCTCGCCCGCGACACCGACGGCGCGCTGCTGAACCTCATGAACACGACGCCCGACGGCGACTACCAGACCTACAAGGCCGAAAGCGGCGCGTACGTCCGCGAGCACTTCTTCGGGCGCGACGAGCGCGCGGCCGCGCTGGTAAAGGATTACACCGACGACCAGATCTGGAACCTCAAGCGCGGCGGCCACGACTACCGCAAGGTCTACGCCGCGTTCAAGGCGGCCGTCGAGCACAAGGGCCAGCCGACCGTCATCATCGCGAAGACCATCAAGGGCTACGGCCTGGGTCCGCACTTCGAGGGCCGCAACGCGACCCACCAGATGAAGAAGATGACCCTCGACGACCTGAAGCTCTTCCGCGACGCGATGCACATCCCGGTGTCCGACGCGAAGCTCGAGGAGAACCCGTACCTGCCGCCGTACTACAACCCCGGCCCCCAGGACGAGACCATCCAGTACCTGCTGGAGCGGCGCCGCTCGCTCGGCGGCTTCCTGCCGGAGCGACGCACGCACCACGTCGGCCTGTCGCTGCCCGGCGACGACGCGTACCAGCTCCCGAAGAAGGGCTCGGGCACGCAGGAGGTCGCCACGACGATGGCCTTCGTCCGCCTGCTGAAGGACCTGCTGCGGGTGAAGGACTTCGGTCACCGCATCGTGCCGATCATCCCCGACGAGGCCCGCACGTTCGGCATGGACGCGTACTTCCCGACGGCGAAGATCTACAACCCGAACGGGCAGCACTACACGTCCGTCGACCGCGAGCTCCTCCTGGCCTACAAGGAGAGCCCGCAGGGCCAGATCGTCCATGTCGGCATCAACGAGGCGGGCGCCCTCGCCGCCTTCACCGGCACCGGCACGTCGTACTCCACGCACGGCGAGCCGCTCATCCCGGTCTACGTCTTCTACTCGATGTTCGGCTTCCAGCGCACCGGTGACGCGCTGTGGGCGGCGGGCGACCAGATGGCGCGCGGCTTCCTCATCGGCGCCACCGCGGGTCGCACGACGCTCACCGGCGAAGGCCTGCAGCACGCCGATGGCCACTCGCCGCTGCTGGCCTCCACCAACCCGGCGGTCGTCAGCTACGACCCCGCGTACGGCTACGAGATCGCCCACATCGTGCGTTCGGGCATCGAGCGCATGTACGGCGGGAACCACCCCGACCCGAACGTCATGTACTACCTCACGGTGTACAACGAGCCGCTCGTCCAGCCGGCCGAGCCGGCGGCTGTCGACGTCGACGGCATCGTCCGGGGCATCCACCGCGTCGCGCAGGGAGAGGGCGACGGACCCCGCGCCCAGGTGCTCGCCTCCGGCGTCGGCGTGCCGTGGGCGCTCGAGGCGCAGAAGCTCCTCAAGGACGACTGGGGCGTCGCCGCCGACGTGTGGTCGGTGACCTCGTGGGGCGAGCTGCGCCGCGACGGCCTGGCTGTCGACGAGCACAACTTCCTCCACCCGGAGGAGGAGCCGCGCACCGCCTACGTGACGCAGAAGCTCGCCGGCGCGCCCGGCCCGGTGGTCGCCGTCAGCGACTTCGAGCACGCCGTCCAGGAGCAGATCCGCCCGTGGGTGCAGCACAACTTCCACACCCTCGGCGCCGACGGATTCGGCTTCTCCGACACGCGCCCGGCCGCCCGCCGCTTCTTCAAGATCGACGGTCCCTCGATCGTCGTGAAGACGCTCCAGGCCCTCGCGGCCGAGGGCGCGGTCGACCGCTCCCTCGCGGCGCAGGCGATCGAGAAGTACCGGCTGCACGACGTGACGGCCGGCACGAGCGGGAACGCCGGCGGCGAGAGCTGATCACCGCATGACGCCGGGCAGCGCCGCCCCGACGGAGAAGGAGAAGACCCTCGCCTGGCTCCGTCGGGTGTCGGGCGACCTCGCGACGGCGACCATCCAGCGCCTCGAGGAGTCGCTCCCCTGGTACGCCGAGATGCCGCCGGCGCGACGCTCGGCCGTCGGCCTCGTCGCGCAGGCTGGCATCACGTCATTCATCCAGTGGTACGACGACCCCTCGTCCACGCCATGGATCGCGGCAGACATCTTCGCCGCGGCGCCTCGCGAGCTGCTGCGCAGCGTCAGCCTCCAGCAGACGCTGCAGCTGATCCGGGCGACGGTGGAGGTCACCGAGGAGCGCGTCGCCGGACGCGGCGACGACGTGCGGGAGGCGATCCTGCTCTACTCGCGCGAGGTCGCGTTCGCCGCGGCCGACGTCTACGCGCGCGCCGCGGAGGCGCGCGGCCTGTGGGACGCGCGTCTCGAGGCCCTCGTCGTGGACTCGATCCTCACCGGCGAGACGGACGAGGAGCTTCCGAGCCGCATCGCCGCCCTCGGATGGCACGGCCACGGCGAGGTCGCGGTGCTCGTGGGCACGACCCCGCCGCAGCTCGACGTCGATCAGCTCCGCCGCACCGCGCGCAAGCTCGGCGTGGACGTGCTGATCGGCGTGCAGGGCACGCGGCTGGTGCTGGTCGTCGGTCGCGCGCAGCCCCGCGGCGAGGAGCCCGCGCCCGAGCTGCCCTTCCCCGAGATCGCGCGGCGCCTGGAGCCCGGGTTCGGACCCGGTCATCTCGTGCTCGGCCCGGCCGTGCCCGCTCTCGTCGACGCGAGCCAGAGCGCCCGCGCTGCATTGGCCGGCTTCGCCGTCGCCCGCGCGTGGCGCGGCGCGCCGCGTCCGGTGGACGCCGACGACCTCCTCCCCGAGCGCGCGCTCGCGGGCGACCCGCTGGCGAAGCAGACCCTCGTGGAACGCATCTACCGCCCGCTGCAGGCCCACAGCACGGACCTCGTCGCGACACTGTGGAGCTACCTCGACAACGGCCGCTCGCTCGAGGCGACCGCTCGCGAGCTGTTCGTCCATCCGAACACCGTGCGCTACCGCCTCAAGCGCGTGTCCGAGGTCATCGGCTGGGATGCCACGGGGCCGCGCGAGGCCCTGATCCTGCAGACGGCGCTCGTCCTGGGCGCGATCGGCACCGACGCGACACGTCGCCGTTCGCCGTCGTTGCGCCGTCCCTCGGGTGCCTGAACTTCGACCACCGCTGTCGATTCACGACAACGGATCGACGCATTCTTGTGGCGCCACCTCCGAAACGACACCGCGGATCCTTGAAAGGATGGAATCGTGATCATCGCCGTCTTCCCCGGCCAGGGTTCGCAGACCCCCGGATTCCTCTCGCCCTGGCTGGAGCTCCCCGGCGCACGCGAGCGCCTCGAAGGCTACGCCGAGCGGGCGCAGGTCGACCTCGTCGCCGCGGGCACCGAATGGGACGCCGACCGCATCCGTGACACCCGCGTCGCGCAGCCGCTGATCGTCGCGGCGGGCCTGCTGTCGTGGCATGCGCTGCAGGACGCGGCGAGCACGCCCGTCGGCGGGGTCGCCGGTCACTCCGTCGGCGAGATCGCGGCGCTCGTGGCCGCCGGCGTGCTGACCGATGACGACGGCATGCGGCTGGTCGGTCTGCGGGGTCGCGCCATGGCCGATGCCGCGGCCGCCGAGCAGACCGGGATGAGCGCGATCCTCGGCGGGGACGCCGCCGACGTGCTCGCGCGCCTGCAGAGCCTGGACCTGACCCCCGCGAACTACAACGGCGGGGGCCAGATCGTCGCCGCCGGTGCGCTTCCCGCACTGGCGGAGCTCGCCGATCAGCCGGTCGCCGGCAGCCGCGTCATCCCGCTGCAGGTCGCCGGCGCCTTCCACACCCGGTACATGGCGCCCGCCGTCGACGTCCTGCGCGCCGCCGCCGCCGAGCTCTCCCCCGCCGACCCGACGACCACGCTGTGGACGAACGCCGACGGCTCGGTCGTCCCCGATGGCCGCACCGCCCTCGACCTCCTGGTCGCGCAGGTCGCGTCGCCGGTGCGCTGGGACCTGTGCATGGAGTCGTTCGCGACCGCCGGCGTCGACGGCGTGGTCGAGCTCGCCCCCGCCGGGACGCTCACCGGTCTGGTCAAGCGGGCCCTGCGAGGCACGCCCACGGTCGCGGTCAAGACCCCCGATGACATCGCCGCAGCGGTGACGCTGCTGAAGGGAGCGAGCGCATGAGCCCCCAGCTGACGCAGCCGCACGGCGCCGCGCACACGCGCATCTACGCCTACGGGGCGGCCCGCGGCGAACGCGTGGTGCCCAACGACGACCTGGTCGGGCCGATCGACTCGAGCGACGAGTGGATCCGTCAGCGCACCGGCATCGTCACGCGCGTGCGCGCGAACCCCGAGACCACTGCGATCGAGCTGTCGACGGACGCGGCCAAGGAGGCGGTCGAGCGCTCGGGCGTCCCGGCCGACCGCATCGACGCCGTCATCGTCGCGACGATCTCCAACCCCAAGCAGACGCCCTCGGTGTCGGCGATCGTCGCCGACCGCATCGGGGCCAACCCCGCCGCGGCGTACGACGTGAACGCCGCGTGCGCGGGGTTCGCCTACGCGGTCGCGCAGGCCGACGCCCTCATCCGCGGCGGCGTCGCCCACTACGCGGTGGTCGTCGGCGCCGAGAAGCTCAGCGACATCGTGGACCCGACCGACCGGAGCATCTCGTTCCTCCTGGGCGACGGTGCGGGCGCGGTCGTGATCGGACCGAGCGACGAGCCGGGCATCGGGCCCACGGTGTGGGGCTCGGACGGATCGAAGGCCGACGCGGTGGGCATGAACCACACGCTCACGGAGTTCCGCGACGGCGCCGCGCCGTGGCCCACTCTCCGTCAGGAAGGCCCCACCGTGTTCCGCTGGGCCGTGTGGGAGATGGTCAAGGTCGCCCGTCAGGCGATCGAGGCCGCGGGCATCCAGCCCTCCGACCTCGCCGCGTTCATCCCGCACCAGGCGAACATGCGCATCATCGACGAGTTCGCCAAGCAGCTGGGACTGCCCGACACCGTCGCGATCGGCCGCGACATCGCCACGACCGGCAACACGTCGGCGGCCAGCATCCCGCTCGCCACGCACCGGCTGCTCCAGGAGCATCCCGAGCTCAGCGGCGGCCTCGCGCTGCAGATCGGCTTCGGCGCCGGACTGGTGTTCGGCGCGCAGGTCGTGCGGCTCCCGTAGTCCTCTCACGCCCGACCCTAGACTGAACGAGGCCCTGCGGGGCCGCCCCCGAGAACAGGAGAAACCATGGCATTCACCAACGACGAGGTCCTCGCCGGACTGGCCGAGCTCATCACCGACGAGACCGGCATCTCGGCCGACGAGGTCGCGCTGGAGAAGTCCTTCACCGACGACCTCGACATCGACTCGATCTCGATGATGACGATCGTCGTCAACGCCGAGGAGAAGTTCGGCGTCACCATCCCCGACGACGAGGTCAAGAACCTCAAGACCGTCGGCGACGCCGTCACCTACATCACCTCGAACCAGGCGTGATCATCCCGGTGGGGGCCTGGCCCCCACCGGAATCCCCGAGGAATACACAACGCATATGAGCACCCCGCGCATCGTCGTCACCGGCATCGGCGCCACGTCCCCCATCGGGGGCACGGCGACCGACAGCTGGTCCGCCCTGCTGGCCGGAGCATCCGGCGCCCGCACCCTCGAGCACGAATGGGTCGAGCAGTACCAGCTGCCCGTCACGTTCGCCGCCGAGGCGCTCGTCCGCCCCGACACCGTCCTGGAGCGGCCGATCGCCAAGCGCCTGGACCCGTCGTCCCAGCTCGCCATGGTCGCGGCCCTCGAGGCGTGGGCGGACGCGGGCAGCCCCGAGGTAGACCCCGACCGTCTGGGGGTGGACTTCGCGACCGGCATCGGCGGCGTCTGGACACTTCTGGACGCCTGGGACACGCTGCGCGAGAAGGGACCGCGGCGCGTCATGCCGATGACGGTCCCGATGCTGATGCCGAACGCCGCGGCCGGGAACCTCTCGCTGCACTTCAACGCCCGCGCGTTCGCCCGCACGGTGGCGTCGGCGTGCGCGTCGAGCACCGAGTCGATCGTCAACGCCGTCGAGCACCTGCAGGACGGCCTGGCGGACGTCGTGATCGCCGGTGGCACCGAGTCCGCGGTGCACCCGATCACGATCGCCGCCTTCTCGTCGATGCAGGCGCTGTCGCGGCGCAACGACTCCCCCGAGACGGCGTCGCGTCCCGGCAGCATCGACCGCGACGGCTTCGTCATGGGCGAGGGCGCGGCGGTGCTGATCCTCGAGACCGAGGAGCACGCGAAGGCGCGCGGCGCGAAGATCTACGCGACCGTCGTCGGCGGCGGCGTGACGGCGGACTCGTACCACATCACCGCGAACGACCCGGAGGGCACCGGCGCGGCGCGGGCTGTCAACGCGGCGCTGGCGATGGCGGATGCGTCGCCCGACGACGTGACGCACATCAACGCGCACGCCACGTCCACGCCCGTGGGCGACCCGAACGAATACACCGCGCTGCGGACGGTCTTCGGCGACCGCGTCGACGAGATCCCGGTGTCGGCGACCAAGGCGTCCACCGGCCATCTGCTCGGTGGCACCGGGGCGCTCGAGGCCATCTTCACGGTGCTCGCCATCCGCGACCGGGTGGCGCCGCCCACGATCAACATCACCGAGCAGGATCCGGAGGTGCCCTTCCGGCTCTCCGGCGAGCCGACGCCGCTCGGCGAGGGCCCGCAGCTCGCGATCAGCAACTCGTTCGGTTTCGGCGGCCACAACGCCGTCGTCGCCTTCGCGAGCGTCTGACACCCGCACACGGGAGAACGCCCCGGACATCCGTCCGGGGCGTTCGTCGTGTCGGGCGGGGACCGTGTTCCCGGCCGCCGGGACGGATCACCGGCCGCCGGTACTGACGCGTCGCGTCGCCCGAGGTCTTCTCGGCGCTCAGCCCACCTTGTGCAGCCACACGACGTGGGCATCATCGCCGGCATGCCGGAAGGGCTCGAGCTCGTCGTCCCAGGCCGCTCCGAGGGCGATGTCGAGCTCGCGCCGCAGCTCGGCCGCGTCTCCGGCGGACACCTCGAGCGCGTAGCGGATGCGATCCTCTCCCACGACGACGTTGCCGGAGGAGTCGGTCTGCGCGTAGTGGATGCCCAGGCCCGGCGTGTGCATCCACCGGCCGCCGTCGCTGCGCGGCGTCGGGTCTTCGGTCACTTCGAACCGCAGGTGCTCCCATCCGCGGATCGCCGTGGCCAGGGCGGCGCCGGAACCGACCGGTCCCTCCCAGTAGAACTCCGCGCGGCGCGCACCGGCGAGCACCGGCTGGTCGGCCCAGTCGAAGTTCACCGCGCGTCCGAGGGCGCGACCGACGGCCCACTCGAGGTGGGGGCACAACGCGCGCGGCGCGGAGTGGATCAGGATCACTCCACGCGAAGACGTGCTCGCCATGTTCTCTCCTTCATCAGGTACGTCTTCCCCTACGACCTGACCGGATGAACGGCGTATTCGGTTGTGCTGTCGCCATTATGACGGCGGCGGGTCGGAATCACAAGCGTGTGATTCCGACCCGCCGCGTGCGGGCTCGGCGAGGCTCAGGCCTCGCTCATCACCACCTGCTCCTGCTGACCGCGGGCGGCCAGTGCCGCCGCGCGGGCGGCCAGGCGGCGGGTCTGCTCGGCCTGGCCGGCGTCGAGGATGTCCTGCGACACCTCGACGTTCGGCACGTGCGTGCGACCGTTGTACTTCTCGATGTAGGCGTCGAGCTCGGGGCCCGAGGTCCACGACGTGATGAGGCAGTAGCGCGGCTCGGTGCCGGGGTGGGTCGCGGCGTGCCACATGCGCTGGGTGTCGACGATCAGCTGAGCGCCGGCCGGCAGGGCGAGACGGTACTCGACGCTCGGGTCGGTGCGGTTGTCGCGCAGGACGAAGAAGCTGTCCTTGTCGTCGGTGAGGTTGAAGAAGCCGCGCACGACCCAGCCCGTCCCATCCGGGTTGAGGCGGTTGTTGTCGTCCTGGTGCAGGTTGTACAGGCAGTCGGCGTACGTGTTGGGCTGCAGCTCGATGACGCGGCAGCGGCCGACGTTCGCGCCCGGCTCGAGGGCGCGGCGGACGAGGTTCGGGGCCTTCTCCACCTGCGACGGGATCCAGATGCCGTCCTTGTCGGTGCGCGGGTTCTTGCCGCTCCAGAACCCGCCGCACTCGATCTCGCCGTCGCGTGACGCGAGCGGGGCGAACCGCGTGTCACCGGAGGACTTCCAGTCGACGTACTCGATGTCGAGCCATTCCTGGGGGTCGAGCTCCTGGTTGTAGCGGTCGAGGACGACGTAGCCGGTCTCTTCGAGAGCGGCGGACTTGATGTAACCCATGAGGTGAGTCATGCCTTCCGTAGGGGGCCAGTACGTTTTTCCAGGCCCTGGTAAGGCAAGCCTACCTTGGAGGCGTCGACACGCCCCGAGGCGCTCTGCCCGCTCGGTAGACTCGATGATCATGGTGAGTGCCACGAACGTCGATGCGAACGCGGTCAACACGGTCGGCTGGCTCTCCTCCCCCGAGACGAACATCGTCGTTCCCGTCTACCAGCGCCAGTACCGCTGGGACATCGGCGGCTGCGAGCAGCTGCTCGCCGACATCCGGGCCGTCGCCGACAGCGACGAGCGCACGATGCACTTCATCGGCTCGATCCTCTCCGCCGCCGACGCGGAGCGCAGCGACGTCGGCGCCGAGCTCGTGCTGATCGACGGCCAGCAGCGCATCACGACGCTCATGCTCCTCGCGGCCGCGCTGCATCACACCGTGCGGGATGACGACCCTGCGCTCGCCGCCGAGCTCGAGCGCGTACTCGTGCGCGCCGCGGCTCCCGAGCGCACGAAGCTGCGCCCGCACCGCGCGTGGGCGGACGTGTTCGAGGCGGTCGTGCTCGACCGCCACGCCGACGGTGCGGCACGGGACTCGCGCTTCGACGACAACTACGCGTTCTTCCGCAGCCAGATCGGCCGCGACGAGGCTCCGCTCATCTGGCGCGGTCTGCAGAAGCTCGAGCACGTGGCCATCACGCTCGGCGCCGGTGCCCATGCGCAGCAGATCTTCGAGAGCCTGAACTCCACGGGCGAGCCGCTGCGCGATCACGAGCTCATCCACAACTACGTGCTCATGGGCCTCTCGCATGCCGAGCAGGTCGAGATCGAGGACGAGTACTGGCTGCCGATCGAGCAGAACACCGGCGAGTCGATCGCCGCCTTCTGGCGGCACTACCTCGTGATGCGCACGGGTCGGGAGGTGGCCCTGTCGGGCGGCCGCGGCGTGTACGACGCGTTCCGGGCCGAGTTCCCCCGTCTGGAGCCCGGCACACTTCGTACGGCGGCCGCGGAGTGGAAGGCGTACTCGGAGATCTACCGTGTACTCCTCGACCCCGCGCATGCGCCGAATGCGGCGGTCGCCCGCGAGCTTGAGTACGTCAACGTGTTCGGTCGCGGCATGTACCCGCTCATCATGCAGGCCTACGCCCACTGGCAGACCGGCGCATCCGACACCGCTGCGTTCCTGCGGCTGCTCGGGTACGTCCAGGCGCTGCTGCTGCGCCGCACCGTCTCGGGCCTGTCCAACGACCGGCTCGTCGCCCGACTGTGCCGCGCGCGCGGGGATGGCGTGGAGGCGCTCGAACGCGCGATCTCCCGCATCACGCCGTCTGACGAGCGCGTGCGCGTCGGGTTGAAGTACGCCGAGCTGCCGCATCCGGCCGCCGTCCTCGCGCGGCTCTCGGGCGTCGCGACGAGCGCGGACCTGCAGCTCGAGCACATCTTCCCCCTCGCCCCCGGCGACGCGTGGACGGGCGACGGCGCGCGCACGTGGGCGGAGTACAGCGAGGACGAGCAGAACAGCCACCGCGCCCTCGCGAAGACGCTGGGGAACCTCACCCTCCTGGAGGAGGACCTGGCCGACCGGGCGTTCGACCGCTCCTTCCCCGACAAGCGCGATGCGGTGTATCCGCGCAGCCGACTGTCCATCGCCCGCGAGCTCGCCGACGTCCCCGCGTGGAGCACGGCGGCGATCTCGGCCCGCTCGGCGACCGTGGGCGAGGAGTTCCTGCGGATCTGGCCGAAGCCTGCGGTCGTGGCGATCGACGACGACGACCTCACGCCCATCCTCGATGCGCGCCGCCGCCGCGGGTGGCCGCGCGGCTGGCAGCGCGAATGGGACTACGTCGAATACCGCGGCGAGCACTGGGAGGTGTACGACGTCAAGTACCTCTTCAACCGCGTGTTCAAGCGCCTGTGGGCCGACTCGCGCGACGCCGTCATCTCGTTCAGCGCGCGGCGCGGCGGCCCGGTCTACGACGAGATGGCGTGGAACGGCCAATGGGATGCGCTCGACGACGCGCACTTCCTCTACATGGGGTGGGACTCGCACTACATGCTCGGCGCCGTGCAGGGCGTGCTCGACGAGGCGGGCCTCGCGTCGGAGGTCTTCGTCAAGTACTCCTACATCGGCAACGCGATGCCGTGAGCCGCGGTCGGGACGCCTTCTCCTCCCCGGCGCCTCTTGTCTCGGAGCCGTCTGAGGGCGGTCCCTGAGCCTGTCGAAGGGTGGTCCCTGAGCTTGTCGAAGGGCCGGCTCACTGGTCGGGTCGATGTCGGAGGTCGGTGCGAGAGTAAGCACGTGGCAATGACCGCGAGCATCGCTCACCCCGACGAGGATGACGCCGCGCTCGTGGGCATCCTGGACCGGCTCATCGCGGCCGACGAAGCGATCGCCGAGATCGAGGCGGCGAAAGTCTGCGACCTGGCTGCGGCCCTGCGCATCGCGAACAATCGCGCCGCTCACCAGTCGGCCGAGAGGCGGATGCGCGAACTCGAGGAGCGATCGATCGCTGCGGAGATCGGGCTCGTTCTCCGCGTGAACGACCGGGCGGTGCAGAACCGGATGCACGCGGCGCTGGAGTTGGTGGAGGGCTATCCGGCGACCCTCGATGCCCTCGCGGAGAGCCGAATCTCCGCACGGCACGCGATGGTCATCGTCGAGACCGGACGGGCGCTGACCGACCCCGATACCCGCGCGCTGTACGAGGCGACGGTGCTGGAGCGGGCGCTGCGGGACACGGCGCCGCGGACGAGGGCGTTCGCCGAGCAGGTCGTCGAGGAACTCCACCCCCGGTCGATCACCGAACGGCACCGGGAGGCGGTGAAGACGCGGACAGCGTGGATGCAGCGCCGGGGCGAGGGCATGTCCGAACTGGGCATGATCGCGCCCACCGTCCTCGCCGAAGGCATCTGGGACCGGCTCACCCAGCAAGCCCACGAGACCAAGACCGCGCAGGTCGCCGCGCCCGAGGGTGACACCGAGGATGACGACGCGGTCTACGACCAGCGGAACCTGGACCAGATCCGCGCGGACATCGCCATCGACCTGCTCCTGACCGGCGGACCCACCATCGACCCCACCACCGGCGCCATCACCGGACCGGCCGGCGGGCTCGCCGCCATTCACGCGCGCGCGTCGATCGTCATCCCCGCCCTGACCGCGGCCGGGCTCGCTGACCGCGGCGCCGCCCTCGACGGCGCGACACCGGTGGATGCGGACACCGCCCGGTGCCTGCTCGCTCAGGCGCCGTCGTGGGAGCGGATCTTCACCCACCCCATCCACGGGCACGTCCTCGCCACCGACACCTACCGGCGACCCGCGAACCTCGACCGCTACCTCGCCGCCCGAGACATCCACTGCCGCTTCCCCGGATGCCGACGCCCCGCCCGGCACTGCGACCGCGACCACAACCAGGACTGGGCCCTCGGCGGCACCACCCAAGCGTGCAACCTCGCATGCCTGTGCAAACGCCACCACACCCTCAAGACCGAGAAACCCTGGAAACCGGTGCAGCTCCGCGACGGCAGCATCCACTGGACCAGCCCCCTCGGCAAAGTCTCCACCGACCCACCCGAGCGATACGTCATCTTCCGCGACGACCCCGACCCCCCACCCGGCGACCCACCCTTCTGAGACGCAGCAACGCGCATCCCGAAGGACTCGCTCGGTAGGGCGGGTGGGACTTGAACCCACGATCGTCGGGTTATGAGCCCGCTGCCTTGACCAGCTTGGCCACCGCCCCCTGCGGTGTAGAGCCTACCGGGACGCTCGACGCGCGATCGTCACGCCGGGGCGTCGCCGTCGCTGCCGCGGCGGATCGGGAGCTCCTGCGACTCGCTGACGATCTGCGGGTGGAAGCGGGTCAGTTGGATGACGCCCCACACGGCGATCGCGCCGGCGACCGCGAAGCCGATGAGCGCCCACAGGGGCGCGGTGGAGGCCTCGCCGAGCACGAGAAGGCCGATGAGCACCGCCACGAGCGGATCGATCACCGTCAGGCCCGCGATCACGAGGTCGGGGGGCCCGACCGAGTACGCCGTCTGCACGAAGTAGGCGCCGAACGCCACGGCGGACAGCAGCGCGATGAGGCACAGCAGCGTCAGCCATTCGAACTGGCCGTTCTGGATACGGCTGATGACCACCTTCGCGAGCGTGGCCACGAATCCGTAGATCACGCCGGCGGCGGTGATGTAGAAGAGGGCCCGCATGCGCCGGCGGAAGCCGAGCCACAGGAAGCCGAAGACGAGGATCACCACGACCAGGATCCCGAGGATGATCAGCAGCTGGTTCGACGTGATCGCGTGCTCGGTCGCGAAGAAGGCCGCGATCGTCACGAACAGGAAGATGCCCCCGACGCACGCGACGATCGCGACGAGCGACTGCCGCGTCGGCTTGTGCCCCGACAGCCGTGCGTTCAGCAGCGTCGTGATGACCAGGGCGATGGCCCCGAGCGGCTGCACGAGGATCAGGGGCGCGACCGACAGCGCCGCGAGCTGGCAAACGATCGCCAGCCCCAGCATCACGGTGCCGGCCACCCAGGACGGGCGGCGGACGAGCGAGAACAGCTGCGCCTTCGTGAGCCCGCCGGTGGACTTGCCCGACAGACGCTCGACCTTCTCCACACCGCGGTGCTGGTACTGCGCGCCGAAGGACATGAACAGGGCACCCAGAAGGGCGAGCGGGATGCCGAGGAGGATGCGCGGATCGCGGAAGATGCCGACGAGCTCGTCGGTCACGTCGCCCAGCGAGACTTCCGCGCCAATCACCCTTCGACACTAACCGCCCGACCGCGCGGATAGGCTCAAGGCGTGGCCGTTCTCCCGATTCGCATCATGGGCGACCCCGTCCTGCACGCCCCCGCCGCCCCCGTCGATGCCGTGACCGACGAGGTGCGCACGCTCGTCGCCGACATGTTCGAGACGATGGATGCCGCCCCGGGCGTGGGCCTCGCGGCCCCCCAGGTGGGCGTTGCCCTCCGCGTCTTCGTCTACAGCTACGCCGACGACGACGGCGCGCCGTGGCGCGGCGTCGTGATCAACCCGGAGCTGTGGCTGCGACCGCTCGAGCCAGGCGCCCCCGACCCCGACGAGGAGTCGGAGGGGTGCCTGTCGTTCCCGGGCGAGCGATTCCCGCTCCGGCGCTCGGAGGAGGCGATGCTGCGCGGCACCGACCTCGAGGGCGACCCCGTGGAGATCCGTGTGTCAGGGTGGCGCGCCCGGATCCTGCAGCACGAATTCGATCACCTCGACGGCGTCCTGTACATCGACCGGCTCGACGACGGCGACTGGAAGACGACGCAGAAGATCGCCAAGAAGCGCGGCTGGGGCCGCCCCGGCGTCTCGTGGACCCCGGGCGTCGACGACATCGACGCCTGAGCACGTCCAGCGCCGCGGCGCCACCCCCGTGCGTCCCTCGTGCGCCAGCGGATGAACTGGGGTCATGAGCTCGACACCGCGCACCGTCCTGTTCGACATCGACGGCACCCTGATCGATTCGAACTACCTCCACATCGACGCGTGGAGCCGCGCCTTCGCCGCCGTCGAACGACCGATCGCGGCCTGGCGCATCCACCGCGGGATCGGGATGGACGGCGACCTCCTCGTCGAGGAGCTGCTGGGAGCGGATGCGGCGGAGCTGGGTGGACGCGCGTCCGACATCCACTCCCGCCTGTACCGCGACATGTCGCCGCGGCTGCGGCCGCTCCACGGCGCACGCGAGCTCGTCCGCCACCTCGCACGGGACGGGCGCCGCGTCGTGCTCGCGACATCGGCGCCGCAGGACGAGCTCGAGCTCCTCCTCCCGGTCCTCGACCTCGGCGACAGCGTCGACGTGGTGACCTCGTCCGCCGATGCCGACACCGCCAAGCCCGCGCCCGACCTCCTCCAGGTCGCGCTCGAACGCGCCGACACGGCGCCGGACGATGCCGTGATGATCGGCGACTCGGTGTGGGACATGCGCGCCGCCCGACGTGCCGGCCTGCGCGGGATCGGCGTTCTCACCGGCGGCGTGGGAGCCGCGGAGCTGGAGGAAGCGGGAGCCGACGCCGTCTTCCGGGACGCGGCGGACCTGCTCGAGCGGATCGCGGAGAGCCCGCTCGCGTGAGACGGCTCAGGCCTCCCGCGCCTCGCGGTGCGACGCCTGCGTCGCGGTCGAGTTGACCTGCAGGACGGCGATGGCCTCGTGCAGGGAGCCCACCGGCGCCTCGATCTCGTCGAAGTGGTGCACGAAGCCGTTCGCGTCGCGGGCCGTGACGGTGACGAACGCGTAGCCGTGACGCGGAACGCGCACGCCCTTCGACCGATCCTTGCGCTCACCCATCCGGCCGTTCCCTCCCACGCGTCGACCATACCGCCGCCGCGGCGACCGCGACCGTCAGGACACGCGCCCGCCGACCGCCGCCGGGGCAAGAAGAAACGGCCCCGAAGTGGAGTTCGGGGCCGTTCGCTCCCCGGCTTGGACTCGAACCAAGAACCTATCGGTTAACAGCCGATTGCTCTGCCAATTGAGCTACCGAGGAAGAGCCCGCTCCGCGAGCGGGCAACCCCACCATGCTAGCAAAGGCTGGACGGTGTTCCGAACTCACCGGGCGCCCGCGCGTGGCGCGTCCGACTCGTCGGGCGTCCACAGCAGATCGTCCGCGTGGTGCCCGTAGGCGACCGGGTGTCCGCCGCGCAGCACGAGCACCTCGGCGTCGAGCTCACGGGCGGCCTCGCGATCGTTCGTGACGATCAGCGTGGCCATGCCGAAGGCGTCCCGCCGCCGCGTCAGGGCGTCGCGCGCAGCGACGCGCACCTCGACGTCGAGATTCGCGTACGGATCGTCGGCGATGAGCACCCGCGGATCCAGCACGAGCGCGCGGGCGATCGCGACGCGCTGCCGCATTCCCGCTGACAGCTCGTAGGGGTACTTCGCCGCAGCTCCCAGGGGCAGCTTCATCTCGTCAAGGAGCGTCGCCACCCGCACTGCGAGGGCGCGCCCGTTCACGCGGCGATCGCGCGACGTGATGGGCTCCGAGATCACCTCCGACACCGTCAGCCGCGCCGGCAGGTCGGCACCCGCGCGCTGCGGCAGATGGGCCGCGAACCACGTGAGCTGTCGCCGCGCGCGCCCGGGACGTCGCGCGTCGATGCCGGCGACCGTCGCGGCGCCGCCCACGGCGGTGATGCCCTCCCCCGCCGCGCCGGCGAGGAAGGCGGCGAGGGTCGACTTGCCCGCTCCGGTCGGACCCATCAGGGCGAGTGAGCGGCCGCGGTCGATGCGCAGCGACACGCCTTCGACGATGCGGACGCCGCCGCGCGCGAGCGAAAGGTCGTCGGTGCGGACGAGGGTGTCCGACGGTGGCTCGCGACGCATGTCATCATCCTGCCCCGCCGGCGGGCGCCGCGCTACTCGGCGGCGAGGAGCTTCTGGCGCTCGCGGTCGAGATCGCGCAGCCGGATGCGCAGGCCACGCCCCTCCTCCGACTCGGGGGGCACCCGCTGGATCGCTCCCAGGAGCTCGGTCTTCTCCCGCTCCAGCCGGCGGATGAGCAGCCGTCGCGCCAGGTCTTCGGCGCTCGCCACGGCGTGCAGCTCGTCCCGTGCCGGGAACTCGGCGGTGAGCAGCTCGGCTCCGAGCGAGCGGAACGGCTCGCGCACCGTCTGGACGGCCTCCACCGACCATCCCGGGCGCGCGCGGTCGTCGACGGCCGCCACCGCGGCGCGCACGGCCTCGAGGGCCGGGTGGCCGAAGGGCGTGGCGACCGCCTCCGCCAGCACGGCCGCATCGATCCGGTGGCCGTACTGGAGGAACGCCATGAGCGCGTCGCGTTCCAGGGCCGCATCCGCCGTCCGCGGCAGGGACGCGATCGTGACCCGCAGCTCGGATTCGGCCGGGGGTGCCGGCTCTTCCCGACCGCGGGGTGCGGGGCGGTCGGCGCCACTCGCGGCGGGCGCGGCCGCCGAGCGCCGACGTACCCGCTCCACCTCGCGGTGCACTTCGGCGAGGTCTTCGCCGAGCCGCCGCGCGAGGACGTGCTCGTAGCGGCGGCGCAAAGGCTCGTCGCGGATGTCGGCGAGCAGCGGCGCCGCCGCGGCGAGCCCCGCCAGGCGGCCCTCCACGGTGCCGAGGTCGAGGCCCTTGATCCGCTGATCGATGACGAACTCGAACATGGGCACCTTCGTGCGCATGAGGTTGGCCACCGCCGCGTCGCCGCGCTGAAGGCGGAGGTCGCATGGGTCGAGGCCGTCGGGCGCGACGGCCACGAAGCTCTGCGCGTTGAGGGTGCGCGTCTCGGCGAACGCGCGCACGGCCGCCTTCTGCCCCGCGGCATCGGGATCGAAGGTGAACACGACCTCGGCGGACTGCTCGTCGCCGATGATCCGGCGGACGATCTTCATGTGCTCGGCGCCGAACGCCGTCCCGCACGTCGCGACCGCGGTCGTGACGCCCGCGAGGTGGCACGCCATGACGTCGGTGTACCCCTCGACGACCACGACACGCCGCACATCGCCGCGCGTCATGTCGCGCTTGGCAAGATCGAGCCCGTACAGCACCTGGGCCTTGCGGTAGATCGGGGTCTCGGGCGTGTTGAGGTACTTCGGCCCGGGATCGTCGTCGTAGAGCTTGCGCGCGCCGAACCCGATCACCTGACCGGTCACGTCGCGGATCGGCCAGACCACGCGACCGCGGAAGCGGTCGTAGACGCCGCGCTGGCCGGTGGAGACGAGGCCCGCCTGCGTGAGCTCCTCCCGCGTGAACCTCTGGGCGAGCAGGTGGTCGGTCAGCGCCGACCAGCCCTTCGGCGCGTACCCGACACCGAAATGCGCCGCGGCTCCCGCGTCGAACCCTCGCTCCCCCAGGAACCGCCGCGCGGCCTCCGCGTCGGGGTCGGCCAGGCGCCCGCGGTAGAACTCCGCCGCCGCCGCGTTCGCCGCGTACAGCCGCGAGCGCCCCGACGTCTCGGGCGCTGCACCGCCGTCCTCGTAGTGCAGGGTGTAGCCGATGCGGGCCGCGAGCCGCTCGACCGCCTCGGTGAACGACAGGTGGTCCATCGCCCGCAGGAACGAGTAGACGTCGCCCGACTCGCCGCATCCGAAGCAGTGGTAGTAGCCGACCTGCGGACGCACATGGAAGCTCGGGCTGCGCTCGTCGTGGAAGGGACACAGTCCCTTCAGCGAGCCGACGCCGGCGGACTTCAGTGCGACGCGCTCCCCGACGATGTCGGCGATGTTCGTGCGGGCCTTGACCTCTTCGACGTCGGCCTGGCGGATGCGCCCGGCCATCAGTGCGGACCGCTCCGGGAGAGGCCCGGCGCCCAGATGCCGAGCGAGGCCGAGTCGACCTCGCCCACGAGACGGCTGTGCCATGCGAGCGCCAGCTGGTCGGTGAGACTCGCGACCTGGTCGACGATGACGCGCTTGCGCGCCGTGTCGTCGGCTGCGCCGGCGAAGTCGGCCGCGTGGAGCGGGTCGAGGCTCTCGGGCGACTCCCACAGGACCGTGGCGAGGCGCTTGAGCACGCGGCGCTGCTCCTTGTAGAGCGGGCGGCGCACGTCGATGGAGACCACCGTGGCGCCGATGATGCCTTTGAGCACCGCCATCTCGGCCTCGATGACCCGCGGCACGACGACGTGCGCGCGGTATCGCGTGAGCGTCTCGACCGGGTACGCCTCGCGCGTGGCCGTCGTCGCCGCGCGCGCGAAGCGGCCGATGAGGTCGCTCGTGAGGTTCTTCAGCCGCGCGAGCGCGGGGCGGGTGCCGTCGAACTCCCGGATCCATTCCGGCATGCGCATGAGACGGTACAGGGCGTCCGCCAGCTCGTCGCGGGCGAAGTCGTAGCCGACCCACGTCTGGATCGCCGACAGCAGCGCCTCGTGCTCGCCGGGGGCCGCCAGGCGTGCGGGGTCGAGGTAGCGGTTCACGATCGCGTCCTCGAAGTCGTGCACGGAGTACGCGATGTCGTCGGAAAGGTCCATGACCTCGGCCTCGATGCAGCGCACGCGCCCGGGCGCCCCGTCGCGCAGCCAGCGGAACACCGGTTCGTCCTCGGGGTACACGCCGAACTTCAAGCGACCGCCCGGGTCGGGCACCGGGTGCTCGGCCGTCCACGGATACTTGCACGCAGCGTCGAGGCTCGCGCGCGTGAGGTTGAGGCCGTAGCTCGTGCCGTCGGGCTCGACGACCTTGGGCTCGAGGCGGCTGAGGATCCGCAGGGTCTGCGCATTGCCCTCGAAGCCGCCGATGTCCTCGGCCCAGTCGTTGAGCGCGCGCTCGCCGTTGTGGCCGAAGGGCGGGTGTCCGAGGTCGTGGCTCAGGCACGCCGTGTCGACGACGTCAGGAGAGAGCTGTAGCGCGGTGGCCAGCTCACGGCCGACCTGGGCGACCTCGAGCGAATGCGTCAGCCGGTTCCGCGCGAAATCGGCGGGGCTGGCTGGGCTCAGCACCTGCGTCTTGGCAGCGAGGCGCCGCAGCGCCGCGGAGTGCAGCACGCGCGCACGATCGCGCGCGAAATCGTCGCGCTGCGATCGGTGCTGCTCGTGCAGGAAGCGCTCGGCGTCGGCGTCCGCGTAGCCGACCGGGCGCGACGCCCCCGCGCTCGTCTCAACCGCCACTGGTCTCCAGTTCCGCGTCGGCGAGCGTGCGGGATGCGGCGTCCCCGAGCTCGCGCGAGTCGAGCCAGCCGTCCGGCAGCGCGGGGCGCTTGGGCGTGCCCGCCCGGCCGCGCTGGCCCTCCGCGGCGGCGCCGGGGTACGGCGCGTCGAGGTCGAGCTCGCCCAGCAGGCCGTCGATCTCCTGCAGCGTGGAGGCGGTCGCCAGGCGCGCCCGCAGGTCTCCGCCGACGGGGTAGCCCTTGAAGTACCACGCGACGTGCTTGCGGATGTCGCGGCACCCGCGCCCCTCATCCTCGAAGAACTCCACGAGCAGCTCGGCGTGGCGCCGGAAGGCCCGAGCGACGAAGCCGAGGGTCGCGTCGACGGGGTCCGCCGCACGTGCGGAGTCGCCGCCGAGCGTGCGGGCGAGATCGCCGAACAGCCACGGCCGGCCGAGGCAGCCGCGCCCCACGACGACGCCGTCGCATCCGGTCTCGGCCATCATGCGCGCGGCGTCCTCCGCCGACCAGATGTCGCCGTTGCCGAGCACCGGCACCGAGGCGACCGCGTTCTTGAGACGCGCGATCGCGTCCCAATCCGCCGTGCCGGAGTAGAACTCCGATGCGGTGCGGGCGTGGAGGGCGACGGCCGCGACGCCCGCGTCCTCCGCGATGCGCCCGGCCTCGAGATACGTCAGGTGGTCGGCGTCGATGCCCTTGCGCATCTTCACCGTCAGGGGGATGTCGCCGGCGGCCCGCACCGCGCGGGTCACGATGTCGCGGAAGAGACCCGTCTTCCACGGCAGCGCCGCTCCCCCGCCCTTGCGCGTCACCTTCGGCACGGGGCATCCGAAGTTGAGGTCGATGTGATCGGCGTGGTCTTCGGCGACGATCATGCGGACGGCCGCCTCGACGGTGGCGGGGTCGACGCCGTAGAGCTGAATCGACCGCGGCGTCTCGGATTCGTGGTGGCGGATGAGGCGCATCGTCGTGGCGTTGCGCTCGACCAGCGCGCGCGTCGTGATCATCTCGCTCACGTAGAGTCCGGCCCCGTACTCGCGGCACAGGCGGCGGAAGGCGGTGTTGGTGATGCCGGCCATCGGCGCGAGCACGACGGGCGCGTCGAGCGTGATCGGGCCGATGCGCAGAGCACGCGTCGGGGCGGGGGCGATGGTCACCTCTGTATTCTCCCAGACGCAGCCGGGGCGACGTCGCTCCCGCCGTACGCTGGGGGCATGGCCGAGGAATCCACAGATCTGCGCAGCATCCCGTTCGAGACGGCGGACGGATCGACCGCGACGCTCGCCGACTACGGCAGCGACGTCCTGCTGATCGTCAACGTCGCCTCGCGGTGCGGCCTCGCGCCGCAGTACGAGCAGCTCGAGGAGCTGCAGCGCACGTACGGCGACCGCGGCCTGCAGGTGGTCGGCTTCCCGTGCAACCAGTTCATGGGTCAGGAGCCGGGCTCGATGGAGGAGATCCTCGAGTACTGCTCGACGACGTGGGGGGTCACGTTCCCGGTGAACGCGAAGGTGCGCGTCAACGGCTCCCACGCGGCGCCCCTGTACAAGGCGCTCAAGCGCGCGAAGGACGCCGAGGGCAAGCGGGGCCCGATCCTGTGGAACTTCGAGAAGTTCGTCCTCACGCCCGAGGGCACCGTCCACCGCTTCCGGCCGCCGGTGAAGCCGGACGACCCCGCCATCGTGCGGGTGATCGAGGACGCACTGCCCCGCTGAGTCAGCCGGCCGGCTGAGCCGTCCGCTCCGACCACACCTGCCGTGCGATCTGCGCGAACGCGTCGGCGGGCTGGGCGCCGCTCACGCCGTACTTGCCGTCGATGACGAAGAACGGCACGCCGTTGATGCCGTACGCGGCGGCCTGCTGCTGATCCGCCCGGACGTCGGCGAGATAGGTGTGCTCCTCGAGCGCACGTCGTGCCTCGGCACCGTCGAGCCCGACCTCCTCCGCGAGCGCGACGAGCTCGTCGTCGCGTCCGACGTGACGGCCCTCGGTGAAGTATGCCGACATCAGCCGCTCCGCCAGTTCGAGCTGACGCCCGTGGGCCTTCGCGAAGTGCAGCAGCTCGTGCGCCTTGACCGTGTTGGTGTGCTGCAGCGTGTCGAACCGGTACTGCAGGCCCGCCTCCGCGGCCACGCCGGCGACGCGGTCGAGCATCTGCTGCGCCTGCTCGCGCGAGATGCCCTTGTGCGTCGAGAGGTAGTCCGCCTCGCCGCCCTCGAAGTCGACGGGAGTGTCGGGCGAAAGCTCGAACGAGTGGTACTCCACCTCCACGCGCGGCACGTGGGGGTCATCCGCGACCTGCGCCAGCCCGTTCTCGAGGTTCCGCTTGCCGATGTAGCACCACGGGCAGGCGATGTCGCTCCACACGTCGATCTTGATGGGTTCGCTCACGCTGGGTGCAACGTGACCCTTTCCCCTGTATTCCCGATGATCCGGGAGGCGGACCTCGCGCGCGGATGACGGCGGGCCTCAGATGCCGTCGGGGCCCTCCGGGGCGTCGATCGCGCCGCCGAAACGCCGGTCGCGGTCGAGGTAGCGTTCGATCGCGTTCCACAGATGGCGACGGCGGAAGTCCGGCCACAGCGTGTCGAGGAACACGAATTCGGCGTAGGCCGACTCCCACAGCAGGAAGTTCGACGTGCGCTGCTCGCCGCTTGAGCGCACGAAGAGGTCGACGTCGGGCATGTCCGGCTGGTACAGGTGCCGGCGGACGAGCTTCTCCGAGATCGCGGCGGGCTTGAGGCGCCCCGCGGCGATGTCCTCCCCCATGCGTCTCATGGCGTCGACGAGCTCGATGCGCCCGCCGTAATTGACGCACATCGTGAGGGTGAGCACGTCGTTGCCGGCCGTCAGCTGCTCGGCGTACTGCAGCTCTTTGATGACCGATCCCCACAGCCGAGGCTTTCGGCCGGCCCAGCGGACGCGCACGCCCCACTCGTTGAGCTGGTCGCGCCGGCGATGGAGCACCTCGCGATTGAACCCCATGAGGAAGCGCACCTCGTCGGGCGAGCGCGCCCAGTTCTCCGTTGAGAACGCGTACACCGACAGGTGCTTCACACCCGCCTGCACGGCGCCGGCGACGACGTCGAGCAGGGCGGCCTCGCCGGCACGGTGTCCCTCGACACGCGTCAGGCCCTGCCGGTTCGCCCACCGGCCGTTGCCGTCCATGACGATGGCGACGTGCGCGGGCACCGAGCCGCGAGGGAACGCGGGCGGCTGCTCCCCCGTCCAGTCCAACGGCCGGAACGGCACCGCATCCTTGTGGGTGTAGGGCTTCGGGGTCATCCAGGACCTTCCACGTGGGCGAGCGAGCGGATCCCGCGTTCGAGGTGCCACTGCGCGTACGCGGCGATGAGACCGGATGCGGCGGCCGAGCTCTCGGCGGCGGCGTGATCGACGGCATCCCAGTCGCCGCGCAGCAGCGCGCGCAGGAGCGAGGCGGTGGGAGACGCGATGCGCGCGGCGCCGACGGGGGCGCAGTCGAGGCACACGAGACCGCCGAGCTGCGCCACGAAGGACTCGTGGTCGCCGGGGCGGCCGCAGCGCGCGCACTCCTCGAGCCCCGGCGCCCAGCCCGACAGCGCCATCGCGCGCAGCAGGTAGGAGTCCAGGACGCTCCGCGCGGCGTGCTCGCCGCGCGCGAGCGCGCGCAGCCCGCCCACCAGGAGCAGATACTGCTGCGCCGTGGCCTCGGCCTCGTTGAGGCGGTCCGCCGTCTCGACCATCGCGTGCGCGGAGGTGTAGCGGTCGTAGTGGGCGGCGATGTCGGCGCCGTACGCGCCGAGCGACTCGGCCTGCTGCACGATGTCGAGCGAGCGGCCCTGATGCAGCTGCACATCGGCGACCATGAAGGGCTCGAGGCGGGCGCCGAACTTCGACGAGGTCCGCCGGACGCCCTTCGCGACCGCGCGGATCTTGCCGTGGCGACGGCCGAGCATCGTCACGATGCGGTCCGCCTCCCCGAGCTTGTGGGTACGCAGGACCACGACCTCGTCGCGGTAGGTGGGCACGCTCCATTATCCGCCCGACCCCGGCGGGTGAGGCGGCGGCACGTCGCGTCGCCCGCGATGTCGCGCGATCCCCGAGACAATGGTGGGGTGAACGAGCCGGCCTTCGTCATCCCGCTGTGGGCGGATCTCGTCGCCGTCGGGCTCGGCGGGGTGCAGGGGGCGCTGTTCGCCTCGGGCTTCCGCGGGCAGCGGCGACTCGACTTCCTCGGTGTGGCGATCATCGGCATCGTGATCGGCATGGGAGGCGGGCTCATCCGCGACCTGCTGCTGGGTGTCGTGCCCGCGACGCTGCAGCACAACGGCTACCTCCTGACCGCGACGGGCGCGGCCATCGTCGGCATGCTGCTCGCCGGGATCTTCGAGCGGCTGACCGCGGTCATCGTGGGCCTCGACGCGATCGTGATCGGCCTGTTCGGCGCGTTCGGAACCAGCAAGGCGCTCGCGCTGGGCCTGCCGCTCGTGCCGGCCGTGTTCGTGGGGGTCTTCGCGGCGGTCGGCGGCAGCGTCCTGCGCGACGTCCTCATGGGGCTGCCGGTCGCCATCATGCACGTCGGGTCGCTCTACGCGGTCGCCGCGGGGGTGGGATGCCTCGTGCTCGCCGTCGCCGACGCGTTCGGCGCGCCGCTCGTGGCCGCCGCGATCGCGGGCGTCGTCGTCACCGCCGTCATCCGCATCCTGGCGGTGATCTTCGACCTCTCGCTGCCCGAGCAGCGCATGCTGTACCGCCGGAAGGTCGCCGTAGAGACCTCGGCCATCACGATCGTGCGTCCGCCGGAGGACGCGGCCTGACCGCAGGCCGCGTCCTCGACGCGTCAGACGGAGGCGAGCTCTCGCTGGGCCTCGCGGATGCGGATCGCGCGGTTCACGCCCGAGACGATCGCCTTGAGGCTCGCCGTGGAGATGTCGCCGTCGATGCCGACGCCCCACAGGCGCACGTCGTCGACCTGCAGCTCGACGTAGGCGGCGGCCTGCGCGTCGCCGGCGGCGCTCATGGTGTGCTCGACGTAGTCGTAGAGCGCGATGTCGAACCCGCGCGCGCGGACGATCTCGAGGAACGCGGCGATCGGCCCGTTGCCGTGGCCGGTCTCGTCGGCCACGGCGTCGCCGTCGCGCAGGCGCACCTGCAGCTCGACGTCGCCGGTCATCTCGCTCGCCGAGCGCGTGCCCAGCAGCTCGAAACGACCCCAGCGCTCCTCCGCCACGGCGGAGGGCAGGTACTCGTCGGTGAAGATGTCCCAGATCTGCTGGCTCGTCACCTCGCCGCCCTCGGCGTCGGTCTTGGCCTGCACGACACCGGAGAACTCGATCTGGAGCTTGCGCGGCAGATCGAGCGCGTGGTCGGCCTTCAGGAGATAGGCGACACCGCCCTTTCCCGACTGCGAGTTGACGCGGATGACCGCCTCGTACGAGCGGCCCAGGTCCTTCGGGTCGATCGGCAGGTACGGTACGGCCCACTCGATCTCGTCGACCGAGACGCCGGCGGCCTCGGCGCGCGCGGCCATCGCCTCGAAGCCCTTCTTGATCGCGTCCTGGTGCGACCCGCTGAACGCGGTGAAGACCAGATCGCCGGCCCACGGGCTGCGCTCGGGGACGGGAAGCTGGTTGCAGTACTCGACGGTGCGCTTGACCTGGTCGATGTCGCTGAAGTCGATCTGCGGATCGATGCCCTGCGTGAGGAGGTTCACGCCCAGCGCGACCAGGTCGACGTTGCCCGTCCGCTCGCCGTTGCCGAAGAGGCACCCTTCGATGCGGTCGGCGCCGGCCATGTAGCCGAGCTCCGCGGCGGCGACCGCCGTGCCGCGGTCGTTGTGCGGATGCAGCGACAGGATGACGTTCTCGCGGTGGTTCAGGTGCCGCGACATCCACTCGATCGAGTCGGCGTAGACGTTGGGCGTCGCCATCTCGACCGTCGCGGGGAGGTTGAGGATGACCTTCCGCTCCGGCGTCGGCTCGAACACCTCGAGCACCTGGTTGCAGATGTCGACGGCGAACTCCAGCTCGGTGCCGGTGTAGCTCTCGGGCGAGTACTCGTAGAAGACCTGCGTCTCGGGGACCGTCTTCTCGTACTGCCGGCACAGGCGCGCGCCCTCGAGGGCGATGTCGATGATCCCCTGCTTGTCGGTGCGGAACACCACCTCACGCTGCAGCACGCTCGTCGAGTTGTAGAGGTGCACGATCGCGCGACGCGCGCCCGCGATCGACTCGTACGTGCGCGCGATGAGATGCTCGCGCGCCTGCGTCAGCACCTGGATCGTGACGTCCTCGGGGATGAGGTCTTCCTCGATCAGCTGCCGCACGAAGTCGAAGTCGGTCTGGCTGGCGCTCGGGAAGCCGACCTCGATCTCCTTGTAGCCCATCTTGACGAGCAGGTCGAACATGACCCGCTTGCGCTCGGGGCTCATCGGGTCGATGAGCGCCTGGTTGCCGTCGCGCAGGTCGACGGCGCACCAGCGAGGCGCGGTCGTGATGCGGGCGCTCGGCCACGTGCGATCGGGCAGGTCCACCCGGATCTGCTCGTGGTACGGACGGTACTTGTGCGTCGGCATGCCCGACGGCTTCTGGTGGTTCTCCATGATGTCGCTCTCCGCTGTCAGGGGGACGGGCCGACGACGAGCTCCGCGACGGGGAAGGCCCTAGATCGAGGCCCCGTCGCGGCGGCTAAGGAGGAGAAGCCCGCTGACGCGCATGGCACGACCTTACACCCGCGCGCCGCCGAGGCCGAAACGCGCGTCTGTGAGACGGATGCCCGCGCGGCGACACTTCCCAGCATGGGAATCAATCGCCGGGCGGGGCTGCTCGCGGCCCTCGGAGCACTGGCCATCGCGATCGCAGGGTGCGCGACCGGCGCGGGCGGAGCCGCCGCACCGACGGAGACGGCGGTGATCGGCGCCGGCACCGTGATCGACGACGGCGACGGCGCGCAGCTGTGCCTCGGCCCGGTCGGCCTGTCCGAGCCGCCGACGTGCGCGGGGATCCCGCTCGCGGGGTGGCGGTGGGAGGCCGTCGACGGCGCGAGCGAGACGGCGGGCGTCCGCTGGGGCACGTGGGCGGTGCCCGGCACGTGGGACGGCGAGCGGCTCGCCGTCGACGGCGACCCCGTCCCGCTCGCGCTGTACGACCCGATGCCGTTCCCGTGGCCCGACGGGGTGGGCCCGCTTTCCGACGCCGACGCGGCGCGCATCGGTGAGCAGCTCGGTGCGCGATGGGACGGATTCCTGCAGTCCTCTCCCCGCGACGGCCGGGCGGATGTGGTGGTCGCGTACGACGACGGCAGCCTGCAGGAGGAGGCCGACCGCGCCTACGGCGAAGGCGCCGTCGTCGTCACCTCCGCGCTGCGCCCGCTCGTGGAGGGCTGAACCGGCTCACGGCAGGAGCGCGACCTTGCCGCCGGGGTGGCCGTCGGCCACGAAGCGCAGCGCCGCGACGGCCTGGGCGAGGGGGAAGGTGCGTGCCACCGGCACCTCGAGCCGGCCCTCGTCGGCGAGGGCGATGAGGCCGGGCCGGGCGGCCGCGCGGAAGCGCGCGCTCTCCGGACGGGCACCCGCGATCCACCGGAAACCGTCGCGCTCCGCGGCGGGCGTGTTCGCGATCGTCACGATGCGGTCGCGCTCGGCGACGAGCTCGAGCGACACGGCGACCGCCTCCTCGGTGCCGACGGCGTCCCAGGCCGCCGCCACCGCAGCGCCCTCCGCCGCCGCGCGCACGCGCTCGGCGAGCCCCGTGCCGTACTGGACGGGCACACCGCCGTAGCGACGCACGCGCTGGGCCGACGCATCCGAGCCCACCGTGCCGATGACCCGGATGCCGCGGACCGCCGCCTGCTGGAGCGCGCTCACGCCCACCGCGCCCGACGCGCCGTGGAGCAGCACCGTCTCGCCGGCCACCGCGCGGGTGACTGCGATCATCTCCGCGGCCGTCGTCCCGGCGAGGAGGAGGTTCGCCGCCGCCGGATGATCGAGGGCGCGCGGCTTGTGCAACACGGTGTCGGCCGGCACCGTCAACTCGGTCGCGTATCCGCCCTGCACACGGAACGCGACGACCTCGTCTCCGGCACGGGCCTCCCCCGATGCGATGGACGTGTCGGGTCCGACGGCGCTCAGCTCGCCCGACACCTCGTAGCCGATCGCGACCGGGAACTCCTGCCCGGCCCGGCGCTGGGCGACGTGCTTGTAGTCGGCGGGATTGACGCCCCCGGCGTGCACGCGGATCGTCACCTCCCCCGCGCGCGGCGCCGGGACGTCGGCCTCCTCGTACGACCACGTCTCCGGTGCGCCCGGCGCGGATGCCACCCAGTGTCGCGCCATGTCGCGCCACCCTCCTGCCGGATCTCCGGCGTCAGAAGCCCAGTCGGCCGAGCTGCTTGGGGTCGCGCTGCCACTCCTTGGCGACACGCACGTGCAGGGAGAGGAACACCCGCGTTCCCACGAGCGGCTCTATGCCGGCCCGTGCCCGGGCTCCGACGTCCTTGAGCCGCGCGCCCTTCCGGCCGATGATGATGGCCTTCTGGCTGTCGCGCTCGACGACGATGTTGGCGAACACGTCGGTGAGCTCGCCGTCCTCCCGCGGTGCGATGTCCTCGATCGTCACCGCGATCGAGTGCGGCAGCTCGTCGCGCACGCCCTCGAGGGCGGCCTCCCGGATGATCTCCGCGACACGGTCCTCGAGCGACTCGTCGGTGGTGACGCCCTCCCCGTACAGCGCGGGGCCCTCCGGCATGAGGGCGAGCAGCTCGTCCGAGAGGACGTCGAGCTGGTCGCGCGTCAGCGCCGACAGCGGGATCACGGCGTGCCAGTCCTCGCGGAGGGAGTCGACCTCCATGAGGCGCTCCATG